>NZ_CP058990.1:550000-913750 GCF_019021925.1 Cellulophaga sp. HaHaR_3_176 | reverse complement strand
ATTATAATAAGTAAAATAAAAAAATCATATATAGCACACCATTATATTCAATCACCATATCATGTACAAACTTTTTTTTAAACGTTTTTTGGATTTTTTAATAGCACTTAGTTTTTTATTGATCTTGAGTCCTGTATTTGTTATAATTACAATTATAAGTATCTTTTTAAATGGATCCCCTTTTTTTACTCAGAAGAGACCTGGAAAAAACGAGAAAGTATTTTCAGTACTTAAGTTTAAAACAATGACTGATAAAAAAGATAAAAATGGAGTATTACTTCCTGATGATAAAAGGCTTACTCAATTTGGATCTATTTTAAGAAAAACTTCTTTAGATGAAATACCTCAATTAATAAATGTTTTAAAAGGTGATATGAGCTTAATCGGCCCTAGACCATTACTTGTACAATACTTACCCTATTACACCAAAGAAGAAAGCTTAAGACACACTGTTAGACCTGGAATTACAGGACTTGCACAAATTTCTGGACGAAATTATTTACAATGGGAAGAGAAATTTGCTTTTGATATAGAATATGTTAAAGGATTATCTTTTAAAAATGATTTGAAAATTATTTTTAAAACAATAAATAAAGTAATTAAAGGAAGTGATGTTGCCGTAGCATCAAACGAAGTGAGTGAATATTTTGATGCTTATAGAAAAAAGCAATTACAAAAATAATATTATATAAATATCTGAAAATCAGAGTTTTTTATTATGATAGAAGAAAAAAAAAACATAGTTATTATTGGCGCATCTGGTCATGCTAAAGTAATTATTGATATCATTGAGAGAAATTCTAACTATATTATCGTTGGTTTAATTGATTCTTTTAAATCTACAAAAGAAAATGTTTTTGACTATAATATATTAGGTACTGAAAATGATATTTTAGAATTATCTAAAAAATATAATTTTACATCTGGAATAATAGCTATTGGAGATAACTGGACTAGAAAAAAAATACACGACAAATTAAAAACTAAAGTACCTAATTTTGAATATATAAATGCAATACACCCTAATGCTTGTTTAGGTAAAAATATTACTATTGGCGTTGGCGTTGCCATAATGCCTGGAGTAATTATAAATAGTGATTCAAAAGTTGGCGATTTTTGTATCTTAAATACAAACTCATCGTTAGACCATGATGGTTTAATGGGTAATTACTCTAGTTTGGCTCCAAATGCAACATTGGGAGGAAATGTTACTATAGGAAAATGTACTGCAATATCTTTAGGTGCTAATATAATTCAAGAAATAAAAATTGGTGATTATTCCACTGTTGGGGCTGGATCTTTAGTAAATAAGGATATTGGAGATTTAAAATTAGTTTATGGTGTACCTGCTAAAAAAATTAGAGACCTTGTTAAAGGTGAGAAATACCTATACAAACATAGTTCAAAAATAGCGATAGTCAAAGAAGAGAAAAGTGTTATTTCTGATAGTAATAATGAATCAGAAGTTTTTGAAAAACAAAAATCTATTGATTATTCTGAATACAAATTAAATTGTCATGATTTAATCACTGAAGAAGATATTGCTACATATAAAAAACAACTAACTAATTTTGATGGCTTTGATGCTTTTTATAAGCCCGAATTATTTAGTATAAAAAATACAGAACAAGAAAAACTTAAATATTTTACTTTAGAAAAGAATAATGAAACTTTGTTTTTAATGCCCTTTTCTTTAAGAAAAATTATAATCAAAGAAAAAGATACTACGTACAAAGATGTTAGCTCATTTTATGGTTATAGTGGTCCTTTATATAATGAAAAAACTTCTCCAAACGATTTAGAAATCTTTTGGAGTTATGTAGATAATTGGTATAAAAACAATAAAGTAATCTCTGAATTTATTCGATTTAACTTAGAAGGTAATTATAACAACTACTCTGGTAAAATAATACCTACACTTAATAATGTAAAAGGAGAAATTTTAGAAGATAAAAATGAACAATGGGATGACTTTGCTTCTAAGGTTCGTAACAATTATAGAAAAGCAATAAGTAATAATTTAGAAGCCAAAATTTTTCATAAGGAAATAGATGAAAGTGTTATAGAAGTTTTTCATGAAATTTATATAAACACGATGAAAAGAAATCAAGCTGAAAATAATTATTTTTTCTCTCTTTCATATTTTAAGAATTTAATTTTATCAAATCCAAAAAACACTGCATTAATTTTAATTTATAAAGATAATACACCTATATCTACTGAATTAATACTGTTAAATAAAGAAACCATGTATTCATTTTTAGGAGGTACTACGGCTAGTTATTTTGAGCTAAGACCAAATGATTTTTTAAAGATGGAAGCCATGAATTGGGGTCGAGAAAATGGCTTTAAAAAATACATATTAGGAGGAGGAAGAGCTAATAATGATAGCTTATATAAGTATAAGAAAAGTTTTTTTCCAAACAATAATGATGTTATTTATTATACCGGAAGAAAAGTTTTAAACGAAAGGGCATATGAAAAACTTGTTACATTGGCTAGAAAACATACTTATATTATTGACGAAGCTGATATTGTAAATGAATATTTCCCCTTATATAGAAAGTGATTTTATACTAAAACCATAACAATTTAATGTAATTTAACGTTCAACCACTACCAAATATTTTTAAACCAAAATAATGAACATACTTATAACATCTGCAGGAAAAAGAGTTTCGCTTGTAAAGTCTTTTAAACAAGAACTTATAAAGTTATATCCGAATGGGAAGGTTATAGCCGTAGATTTACAACCTAAATTGTCTGCGGCTTGTTATGAAGCTGATCTTGCATTTGAAGTGCCTAGAATTGATTCTGAAGACTATTTCAAAGAACTGATCACAATCTGTACTAAAAATAATATAAAACTTATTGTTCCTACTATTGACACTGAGTTGATGCTATTAGCTAAAAATGAAAAACTACTACTTGAGTATGGTATAAAAACAGTTATATCTTCTGAAAATTTTATTTCTAAATGTAGAGATAAAAATCATATTCATAATTTTTTTAATGAACATAATATAGAAATAGCTAAACAATATTCTAAAACAGATTATAAATTACCTATTTTCATAAAACCAGTAGATGGTAGTCGAAGTGTTGATACTTATACTATTTTAAAAGAAAGTGATTTTATAAAATATCATTTCGAAAATGATAAATTAATGTTTTTAGAATATTTAGATCACAGCGAACATGAAGAGTTTACATGTGATTTATATTATGATAAGAACAGCCAATTAAAGTGTGCGGTACCTAGAAAAAGGATTGAAATTAGAGATGGTGAAGTAAATAAAGGTAAAACCGAAAATAATAGTTTAGTACCGTACATAAAAGAACGATTGAGCTTTATTGAAGGAGCTAAAGGATGCCTTACTGCTCAATTTTTCAAACATAAAACAACAGGGCGAATTGTAGGTATTGAAATAAACCCGAGATTTGGTGGTGGATATCCTTTATCATATTTATCAGGAGCAAATTATTCAAAATGGATAATTGAAGAGTATTTGTTCGATAAAAATATTGATGAGATGTTTGATTGTTGGGAAGATAATTTATTGATGCTAAGGTATGATAATGAAATTTTAGTTCATGGATTTAAAAATTAACAAGGATACCGCTGTTGTTTTTGATTTAGATGATACTTTATACAATGAATTAGATTATTTAAAATCTTCTTATAAAGAAATTGCAGAAAAAGTAGATCTAAAGAATTCAAAAAAATTATACGCCCAAATGATTTCTTTGTATAGAAATGAAAAGAATGTTTTTCAATTTTTATCGGAATTGTATGCTATAGAAATTAGAGAATTAATAAGTATTTACAGAAATCATATCCCAAATATTGTACTTTTTGATGGCATTATAAACCTTTTTGAAAGCATAAAAAACAAAGGTGGTAAAATTGCTTTAATAACTGATGGAAGAAGTAAAACTCAAAGAAATAAAATAAGACAATTAGGGATAGAAGATGATTTAGATATTATCATAATTTCTGAAGAAATAGGCTCTGAAAAGCCAAGTTTAAAAAACTTTCAAGCCGTTGAAAAATCTTTAAAAACAAGTTCTAATATATATATTGCAGATAATCTTAAAAAAGATTTTATTGCACCTAATTTATTAGGCTGGAATAGTATTTGCTTAGCTGATAATGGGAAAAATATTCATATAAATAAAATGGAGTATTTTTTAAATGATAAACATGCTGCTAAAAACTTTGTATACAATTTAAAAGAGATTAATATTTTATAAACTAAAATATTAACCTAATAAGCACCTTAATACGTATTTGATTTTATTTAGAATACTTCATACTTTTTATATCATCAATTAATAAATTTGCCATTAATTTTCGCCCATGTTCACTCCAGTGTTGGTCGTAAATTAATGTTGTTGGCTTTTCTGAATTTTTAAATACAGTATTAATATCTAATGTTCTGTAATTATTATCTTTTAAGTAAACTAAGAACTCTTTACTACACAAGCTTGAATCGAATAAAAAAGTATATTTATCTTTATTTACAGGATATAAATCTAATAATTTTTTAAAATTCTGCAGTCTAAAAGCATCCTCTTGACGAGTACGTTCCATTAGCTCCTGTTCTGACTCTACTTTTTCAATAGTATTAGAAGTAAAATTTTTAATTCTTTCTGGTATTTTTAAAACTGGATCTAAAGCTCCTATTTCTTTAAGATATACTAATAGTTTAATTTTTTTTGCAAATCTACTCAAAGGGCTATCTAAACTTAACCTAGACGAAAGAACATGATGATCTCTTTCTAAATCATCTGTATATCTTAAATAGATATATGTATGATCTATCTTCTCAAAAATTTCATTGTATGTCGTAAGTAAAAAAAGTTCATCTGCTAAATCATAGCCCGCATAACCAAATTCTAGAACTTTACCAGTTTCTATTCCTTTTTCAATTTGTTGTCCTAATGAATTTGTATAATCTTCATGAAAACCTTCAATAAATGAATCGCCAACAATAGCTATTTCAAAATCATCGTCTGTAGGGTTATAATCATCATGTACAGAATTAAAACCAAAATTATTAATACGATATTTTCCAACATTTTGTTTACGGTTTCCTGTAACCGAATACTCTGTTTGGTTAGGTACCCATTTCTCTATGCCTTTTTCTCCTTCATAACGAACTGGTTGCTCATCATGTAAATGAAATACTCTTACAAGTAGCTCTAATGATATTAGAACTAATATCGAATAAAGAAAAATCTTTTTGAAAATTTTGAACATATCTTAAAATTGAAAATATATGAAAGACCTATCTACTCCATCATCATAAAATAATACTATTAAAAACACTAGTAAAACATATATTAAAAACCTCACAATCTTATTTTTAAAATAAAATGGATTGCGTTCGTTATTTCTAATTATGTATTCATAAACAATAAAAAACAATACTAGCACATAGTAATCTATCATACGATAACCACTAGGGTGATTATATATTTCACTACTAAAATTAAATAATAATCGTTTTATATATTCAAACGCTTGAGTAATACTATCACTTCTAAAAAAAACCCAACCAATGGTTACCAAAATAAATGTTTGAATGAAACGAAGTGTATTTAGAACAAAGCTTTTAGAAGAACTGAGTAAATTGACTTCTCCAACAAATTTTCGGTTTGTATTTGCAATAAAAGATGGTAAAAAAAGTAAGGCATGAAAAAAGCCCCAAACTACAAATGTCCAATTTGCACCGTGCCAAAATCCACTAACAACAAATATTATAAACACATTTCTAATACTCTTGTATTTAGTACCTTTTGATCCTCCTAAAGGAATGTATAAATAATCTCTAAACCATGTAGATAATGAAATATGCCATTTACGCCAAAATTCACCAATATTTCTAGAGAAATAAGGGAATTTAAAATTACTCATTAATTCTATCCCAAATAATTTTGAGGTTCCGATAGCTATATCTGAATATCCACTAAAATCACCATATATTTGAAAAGCAAAAAATACAGCTCCGATTGCTAATGTTGTGCTAGAATGACTCGCTGAATTATCAAAAATATCATTAACGATAGGAGCTAAACTATCTGCTATTGCTAATTTTTTAAAGAAACCCCATAGAATTAGTTTTAAACCGTCTGTTGCTTGTTCGCTTAAAAATTTACGCTTATTTAAAATTTGAGGTAATAAATTTGTCGCTCTTTCTATTGGCCCTGCTACTAACTGAGGAAAGAAACAAACAAAAGCTGAAAATGCTATAATATCATTAGTGGGTTCTAACTGCTTTTTGTAAACATCAATTGTATAGCTTAAAGTTTGAAAAGTGTAAAAACTAATACCTACAGGTAATATAATACTTAAAGAACCTGCCTCTATATTTTGCCCAAATAATGTAAATGCATTAACAAAACTATCTACAAAAAAGTTATAGTATTTAAAAAAGCCTAAAAAACCTAAATTGATTGTTATACTTATCCAAAGAAGAATTTTTCTCTTTGAAACTCTTTCTTCTTTATGTAATAAATTACCTATGGAAAAATCTAAAAGAGTACTGAATATGATTAAGCTTAAAAACCTCCAATCCCACCAGCCATAAAACAAGTAACTTGCTAGTACTATAAATAAATTTTGAAGCTTTAAATTTTTATTACATATAAACCAATAAATAATAAATACTATTGGTAAAAAAATTGCAAAATCTATTGAATTAAATAACATATGGGATTACAATTTTGTACTTGAAATAAAGAATTAGAAGAATATTTTACGTGTTAAATTTAAATAGAGATAAAATTATCTTATTATAGATTACATTTTAATTATATACTATAAAATGCAATAATAATCGATATTATTCACCTTGCAAAATGAAAACTATTTTAAGTTTTATTTAGTATCTAATCATTAAAAATTAATGCATATTTTTAAATCTAAACTGAAGTGCTTTTTCATAAACTGCCTCGTACAATGGTAAAATTCTTTTTATATCAAACCTATTAGCGTTTTCTACTGCATTCTTTTTGAATACTTCTAAAACAGCATCATCTTCAAGAATTTTTATAGCATTTTTAGCCATTTCATCAACATTACCAACATCGCTTAAATAGCCTGTAACACCTTCTATATTTACCTCTGGTATTCCGCCTGTATTACTAGATATAACAGGTACTCTATTAATCATAGCTTCTAATGCTGCCAAACCAAAGCTCTCTGACTCTGAAGGCAATAAGAATAAATCTGAAAAACAAAGAATTTTATCTATTTGATTACTATTACCTAAAAAAACAACTCTATCTGCTATCCCTAATTCTTCACAAAGTGCTTCTGCTTTTTCTTTTTCTGGGCCTTCGCCAACCATAATTAACTTGGCAGGTAATTTCTTTTGTATTTCATTAAATATTTTAACAACATCAGGTATGCGTTTTACTTTTCTGAAGTTACTAATATGAGTAATAATTTTTTCGTCTTCATTTGCCATTAATGATCGCTGACAATCTGTAAACGTATTTCTGTATTTAGAAGTATCTATAAAATTCGGAATAACCTCTATTTCGTTTTCTATATTAAATAAATTTAATGTTGCTTCTTTTAGGTTATCAGAAACTGAAGTAACGATATCTGATTTATTAATACTAAAAGTAACTGCTGGTTTATAAAACGGGTGTTTACCTACCAATGTAATGTCTGTACCGTGTAATGTAGTAATCATCGGAATAAATATCCCTTCTTCTTGGAGCATTTTTTTTGCCATATACCCTGCATAAGCATGTGGTATAGCATAATGAACATGTAAAACATCTATTTTATGAAGTTTTACAGTATCTACTAATTTACTTGACAAAGCAAGTTCATAAGGCTGATACTGAAATAATGCATATTCAGGAACATTAACCTCGTGAAAAAATATATTGTTATTTAATAACTCTAAACGTACTGGTTGTTTGTAGGTTACAAAGTGAACTTCGTGCCCACTATTAGCTAGTGCAATACCTAATTCTGTAGCAACAACGCCGCTTCCTCCAAAAGTTGGATAACAAACTATAGCAATTTTCAAGATTTTATTTTTTAGGTTTTTTTCTAAGTCGAAAACAATTCAAACTAATTACACTCAAAATTACTATTTAATTTTCTATTGCATCATAAATAGCTTGTTGTATTCTAGTTCTTAAACTAGATTTAACTAAAAGCGTGTTTCTAGCGGTAGGATATGTTCTATTTGACAAAAACACATACACTAATTCTTTATCTGGGTCAGCCCAAGTATATGTACCTGTAAAACCACTATGTCCAAAACTTTTTTGAGAAACACATCCGCAAGTTGGCGAGCCTGTTTTGGGGTCTGGTTTATCAAATCCTACTCCTCTACGCACATTTTCATTACAAAAATAACACGTATTAAATTTTTTAATAGTTCTAGAATTTAAAAAGCGATCACCTCCATAAGTTCCTCCTTGTAGGTACATTTGCATAATTTTAGCAACATCATTTGCATTACTAAATAAACCTGCATGACCTCCTACTCCACCTTGCATAGCTGCCCCCATATCGTGCACGTAACCTTGTACAGTTTCAAAACGATAATAGTTATCAACCTCACTAGGTACTATTCTTTCTTTCTGAAATTTATCAAGAGGATTGTATGTTGTGTTTTTTGCTCCTAATCGTGAATAAAAATACGTATCAGCAAGCTTATCTTGCGTGTCTCCAAAAGTATCTTCTATATATTTATGAAACACATAATAACCTACATCACTATATCTATAGCGGTTTGGTTTTAAATCTTGTCTTCCTATTCTATTATAAATAGAATCTTTATATGCATCTGTTAAATATAACTTATCAGTAACTTTTATTGAAAAACCATCAGATGGAACGCTTCTGTAAAATTCAGATGAGGGTTTTCTGTTTTTATCTAATGTACTTACATAAAAAGCAATCCAAGCTGGCAATCTTCCGTAATGAGAAAGTGCTTTTAATACTGTAACATTTTTAAGCTCTGAATCTGCATAAGCAGGTACTAAATCTTTAAAAGTTTGATTTAGAGACAACTTATTTTCTTCTTCCATTTTCATTAAAAGAGGAAGCGTAGATAATATTTTAGTTAACGAAGCCAAATCATAAATATGATCTGTTGTAAGTTCTTCATCAGATTCGTAAGTTGGCTTACCAAATGCTTTATTATAAATTATTTTTCCTTTTCTAGCTACCAACACTTGTGCCCCAGGAAACATTAAAGAATCTAGACCTGCTTGAACCAACTCATCTACTATTGCTAATTTATTAGAATCAAAACCTACTCTTTCAGGAAAACTATACCCTAATCTCAGTAAAGAATCTAATTTTATACTCGTATTAACAGGTAGTTCTGTGTTAGAAGTAACAGGTAATTTACCTTTAGCCGAAATAGCTCCAAAAATTACCTGAGCTGCTTTTTCTTGTGCTAGTTTACTATTCTGATATGCTACAACAATCGCATCAATACCATCTAAACTTTTTATATCTAATAAAGAATATGGCTTAACAAATTCTGTCAAAATTAGGTTTGATGTTCTTAAACTTGCTATTTTTTTTATTACCTCTCTTTCTGAACTACTATATTTATAACCTTTCCAAGGGCTTTCATTACTTTTATGGTGACCTACTATAATTAAATTATAAGCTGATATGCTACTTGAGTTTGAAATAACTTGACTAACAGGTATTTTAGTAACCGTTGTATATTTATTTAACGTGTTAAAAAAATCTTCAGCACTGTCATCACCTAAATGAACGTATCCAATTTTTTTATTATCTAGCTTTTTAATCGGTAATAATGAAAAATCATTTTTGGCTACAGTTATTGCATTTTCGATAGCCTTTTCATAAATTAAATCATTCTCTATACTATTTAAATCTTCATAAAGGTTAGAAATTTTAATAGGCTTGTAGTTATAAAGACCTGCTTTATATTTTGCCATTAAAATTTTCTTTACTGAAGTTTCTAAACGCTCTTCTGTAATTTTATTTTTTTCATAAGCCCTAAGCAACCTTTCTTTGGCACTTTGTACATCTTTAGGCATCAACAAAATATCATTTCCAGCAACAAAAGCAGCATATTCAACATCGCCCGGTTTTTTAGCCACTCCAACACCATTCATATTTAGAGCATCAGTAAAAACTAAGCCTTTAAAGCCCATTTCTTCTTTTAACACTCCTGATATTATCTGTTCTGATAATGATGATGGTAGATCTTCTTCTATCTCTAAACTAGGCACGTTAAGGTGTGCTACCATTATTGAACTTATACCTGCATTTATAAGTTTTTTAAAAGGATACATTTCTATACTATCTAATCGAGGTCTCTCGAAAGTAATTTGTGGTAATGTTTTATGAGAATCGCTCGAAGTATCACCATGACCAGGAAAATGTTTTCCACTAGACAAAACCCCTTCACTTTCCATACCATTCATAAAAGCTATAGCATTCCGAGTTACGTTTTCTCTATCTTCTCCGAAAGAACGGTTACCAATAATAGGATTTTGTGGATTTGTATTAATATCTATATCTGGAGCAAAATTTATATGCACTCCTAATCTCTTAGCGTGTTTACCTATTTGCTTTCCTACTTCTTCAACTATAGAACTATCTTTTATTGCTCCTAATGTCATATTCCAAGGAAATGCATAAGTAGAATCTAATCGCATAGATAAACCCCACTCGGCATCCATTGCAATAAATAAAGGTGTTTTTGATGCTGATTGAAAACTGTTTGTAAGTTTTGCTTGTTTAACAGGCCCTCCATTAGAAAAAATAACACCTCCGATATGATGTTCTTTAACCAACTGCTCTATTTTATCAGTAGCCGCTTTGTTTTGATTTGAAGCTACACTAACCATAAAAAGTTGACCTATCTTTTCTTCTAAAGACATTGTTTGGTATTGAGCATTTACCCAACTTTTTTGAGCCAGACTATCTTTTACAACTAAAGGGTTTATTTGTGCTACAGCGAAGGTTAAGCTAAGAAAAAAGAAAAAGAAAAAAGAATTTTTATACATAGGGAAATACATCTAATATAGGCAACCAAAAATAATGCCTTTTATTGCATTTAATCGATGTTTTATATTAAAATTATAGGTTTGAGGAAACGAATTTAAAAGAATATTACATAAAGCTAGCATGCCAACTTTCAGATGCAGGTACCTCCCAATTGTTTTGATATTCTCCCTTATTAATTACAAGGTTATTAAAAACAATAGTATTTTTAGAAACAGACTTATTTTTTGCCATTTTTCTAAAATCTATTAAGGTTTTATAAGCAACAAATTCTCCTTGCTTATAAGAAACATTCATTTTATCTAATAAATCTATATTATATTTTGCCTCTAAGGCTTGAATAAAACGTACTGAAGAATCGATAGAACACCCCGTTGCTCCTGCTACAGATTGGTCTAATGCTATAACAATAAATCTATTGTATGGTATTTCGTAACCTGCATTTAAATCATTTCCATGAGCTGTCCATTCTTGTAAAAAAGAATCTAGCTCACTACGTAATTCTATTAGTTCTGCTTCAGAAAAACTTCTGCTTGCTTGGTAAATCCAAACTCTCGAAGATTCTGGTAATTTTTCAAATTCTACTAACATGATTTTAATTTAAAATTGAATAAATAATGCGTAAAATTTATTTATAAATCTTCAGCACTAGCAATAAGTTCTGCTATATCCATAACAGCAATGCTTGCTTCTTTTTCTTTATTTTTCACTCCATCAGTCATCATCGTATTACAAAACGGACAACCCGCAGCAATAATATCTGGTTTAACATCTAAAGCCTGTTCTGTACGCTCAATATTAACGTCTTTATTACCTGGTTCAGGCTCTTTAAACATTTGCGCACCTCCTGCTCCACAACAAAGTCCTTTTGTTTTGCAGTTTTTCATTTCTACTAACTCTGCATCTAGCTTCTTAATTAAATCACGCGGAGCTTCATAAATATCATTAGCTCTACCTAAATAACAAGGGTCATGAAAAGTAATACGCTTTCCTTTAAATTTACCACCTTCCATTGTAATTCTACCTTCATCGAGTAGTTGTTTTAAAAACTGAGTATGGTGTACAACATCATACGTACCTCCCAAACCTGGGTATTCGTTTTTTAAAGTATTAAAACAATGTGGACAAGCAGTTACTACTTTTTTAACCTCATATGCATTTAATACCTCTATATTGGTTACCGCTTGCATTTGAAAAAGAAACTCATTACCTGATCTTTTTGCAGGGTCACCAGTACAACTTTCTTCGGTACCTAACACTGCAAAACTAACATTTGCTTTGTTTAAAATTTTCACAAAAGCTTTTGTTATTTTTTTTGCTCTATCATCAAAACTTCCTGCACAACCTACCCAAAATAAAACTTCTGGTTGTTTTCCTTCAGCAAAAAGAGATGCCATTGTTGGCACTTTTAATTCATTACTCATACCTAAGTTATATTATGATTCGTTTGACCAGTTTAATCTATCTTGTTGGTTAAATGGCCATGGAGCTCCGTTGTTTTCAATATTCCCCATCATATTATTTAAATCAGATGGTGCAGCAGATTGCTCCATTACTAAATATTGCCTCATATCCATAATGATTGATAGAGGGTCTATACTTACAGGGCAAGCCTGTACACATGCATTACACGATGTACATGCCCATAATTCTTCATTCGAAATATAATCACCTAATAATTGTTTACCATCAGGTACAAAGGTTCCTTTGTTGGTATCAATATTTTTTCCTACTTCAACCAGGCGATCTCTGGTATCCATCATAATTTTTCTAGGAGATAATTTTTTACCAGTCTGGTTTGCAGGACACTCACTAGTACATCTACCACATTCAGTACAGGTATAGGCATTTAATAATTGTACCCAATTTAAATCCATCACATCTGATGCTCCAAATTTTTCAGGAACTGGGGCATCTTCAGCAGGTGCTGCAAATGGATCTGCAGAAGGATCCATCATTAATTTCACTTCTTTTGTTACTGCTTCGTTATTTAAAAACTGTCCTTTTGGTCTTAATTTTCCATAAAAAGTATTCGGGAAAGCTAAAAGAATATGTAAATGCTTCGAAAAATATAAGTAATTTAAGAAAGCTAATATTCCAATAATATGAATCCACCATGCTGTACGTTCTACAATATGTAGTGTTGTTTCTGCCATTCCACTAAACAAAGGTGCTATAAATTGGCTCACTACATTACCTGATGCTAAGTTTTGAAAACTCGTATCGGTTGCATTCATTATTAAAAATAAACACATTAAAACAACTTCAAAATAAAGAATAATATTACCATCATTCTTTGGCCACCCTGTCATTTCAGCACTTAGAAAACGTTTTATTTTTATAATATTTCTACGGATCCAAAAAAGTATTACCGAGATTAATACCAAAACTGCTAACACCTCAAATGAGCCTATTAAAAACCCGTAAATTGATTTATTTAATACACTTAAACCAATTCTATGAGTTCCAAAAATACCATCTACAACAATTTCTAAAACTTCTATGTTTATTATAATAAAACCAACGTAAACTATTATATGTAAAAAACCAGCAATTGGTCTAACCACCATTTTGGTTTGACCTAAAGCTATTTTTGCCATATTTTTCCATCGTTGTGGCCTATTATCACTTACATCAACATCTTTACCCAGTTTAATATTACGAGATAATTTTTTAACGTTGTTAGCAAACAAACCAATTCCTAAAATCAGTAAGATACTAAACAGTACTTGAGGGATGTATTGCATAAAATTTTAGTTTTCTATATTCTGAGCAGGATCTTCTTCTGGTAATTCGTAGTCTATTTGCTTTTTACCAAAAACAGATACATTAACATACCTTTTTGGATTTAAACGAAAATCCTGAAGCAATAAATCTAGCTCTCTTGTAGATGCGGTAAGGTTATTATAAAGTTCTTCATCTGTCATTAATTTTCCAAGAGTTCCATCTCCTTTTTCTATTTTAGCTAACATCGCATCTAAATTACCTAAAGTAGACTCTAGGTTTTTCATTGTTTTTGTCAAACCTACTTGTGAAATAGAATCTGAAATTTTAGAAAAATTATCAGTGATATTATTAATGTTTTTTATAGAATTATCTAGCTGTTTTTTATTATCTGCTAATAATCCATTTAAAGAATTAGAGGTTACTTGAAAGTTTTTAATTAAAGCATTAAGACCACCTATACTCTCTCTCAACTCTTTCTTTGTTTTTGTGTCTAAAATTTGATTAAAATTAATTAAAAGTGAATCAGCATTGGTAACTGCACCTTCTATTTTACTTTGTAATGGTGCTAAATTTTGTTGAACAAGATCTGTTAAACCTGGTTTAGTGCTTGAAGCTAATATATCTCCTGACTTGGCTTTAGGTGCTTCATCAAAAATAGGAATTATCTGAATCCCTTTTCCTCCTATAATACCAGTATCGTAAAGCTCTGCTCTACTGTTTTTAGAAAATTCAAAATCATTACTTACCGAAAAAGTAACCAATAATTTACCTGAACCATCTTTAAACTTTATATCATTTACTTTGCCAACAGTAAAACCGTTGATAGAAACTGGCGTTCCACTTTGTAAACCACCTACGTTATCGTATATAGCATAAAAGGTTTTACTATTATCAAAAATAGATGATGATTTCAAATAACTGAACCCCATTAAAAATAATAGAATTCCACCTACAACTATAATACCTGTTTTAACTTCTCTTGAAATCTTCAAATGAATAAATTTAGGATTCTTAACAAAATTAGAAATAATTTTTAGAAGATAGACTATTAATTAGACTCGTATTTTAAAGCTTCTTTAATAGTGATACGCTCACCATTTTTATAAGCTACAATATACGCATCTTTATAACCTTTTGCATTAGCATCTTCTTTCAATTTCTTAGCACTATTAAACGATTCTGTTTCACTATATAAATATCTAAAAAAAGTTTTATAACTCTCTTTTGATATATTTTTTAAGCCTTTAAAATTATTAGAAGTAACTGACCAATTTTGACTAGTAGCTAAGATTTGAATTTTAAACAACACATTAGGTTTTATAACTTCCTTTATTATAGGCTTATCTTCTTTTACTACAACAGGAGTTTTTTCTTTTACAATAACTTCTTCAGGTGCCTTTACAACCTCTTTAACAACTGGCTTTACTTCTTTTACAACAACTGTTTCTTTAGGTTTTGTTATTGGCGTGCTATTAGAGGTATTACTTGTTAAATTCTTTTTATAATCTAATATAGCAGTAGCTATAGCTGTACCCATTTCCTTTTGTCCCTTTACAGAATTTAAATACTGTCCCTCTGGTTTGTAAGTCAAAAAACCTGTTTCTACCAAAACACTTGGCATAAATGTCTGGTGCAAAACAATAAATCCTGCTTGTTTTACCTGTCTATCTTTTCTTTTTAGTTGACCTGTAAAATTATCTTGCATAGTTTTAGCCAAAAGTATACTTTGATCTAAAAACTCTTCTTGCATAATTGTTAATCCTATAACAGATTCTGGAGAATTAATATTGTATTCAGCATAACGAGTCTCATAATTATCTTCTAAATAAATAGCAGAGTTTTCCTTTTTAGCAATTTCGAAATTTTGTTTATTAGCATGTAAACCCAATACAAATGTACCTGCCCCATGCGCTTCAGATGTATGAGAATCACAATGAACTGAAACAAATAAATTTGCATTTGCCTTATTTGCAATTTCTCCCCTTACATATAAATCAACAAAAGTATCATCATTACGGGTATATATGACTTTAATATTAGGGTTCTTTTCTAAAATAGCACCAACTTGTAATACAATATTTAAAGCTATGTTTTTTTCTAAATAACCATTTCCTAAATTTCCTGGGTCATGACCTCCATGACCTGCATCTAAAACAACTACAAATGGGTTTTCTTGCGAGAACTCAGTTTTACCGCTAGCAAATGATGTGGAAGCAAATATTAACACAAAAAAGAACAGCAGATAAAAACAATTTTTATTCATAAAATATAATATTAATCATTATAAGGTTAAATTAATTGTAATGTACATACTACAGAACAAAAAATATATGTAAGTTTGGCATTGATTCTAAACAGTCATTAAGACAAGACAAACTATTACAAAAATAGGACTTATAGCCTTGCAATCAAACAAACATCATTTACTTTTATTAGTTCTGCTATTTAGCAGCTTTTCTTGCTTGTTTAGTCAAGAAGACAAAGTAGTTATACTACCTATAAAGTCAATTCAAGACTCAATTATAGCACCTACAGACTATACAAACATACTAATAAAAGACAGCACAACTGTAGATTCTACACAAATTGATTCACTTAACAAAAAGCCTACTCTTTTATTAGATAAAATAAAATACCGAGCTAAAGACTATGTTAAATTGAGTCAGAAAGATCAAAAAATTTATTTATACAATGAAGCTGAAATCTATTATCAAGATACCGAGCTAAAAGCAGGTATTATAATAATGGATTATATTAAAAATGAAGTTTACGCTGGTAGAATTAAAGATTCTTTAGGCAACTACACTCAATTACCCTATTTTAAACAAGGAGGAAGTGTAGTTATACCCGACTCTATCCGATTTAACTTCGATACGAAAAAAGCATTAATTTGGAATTCTAGAACAGAACAAGAAGCTGGTTTAGGAGAACTCGGTAGTGATGCCATGAATGTTTATGCCGAAATCACTAAAAAAGAAAATGATTCTGTTTATTTTTTAAATAAAGGAAGGTTAACTACTTCAAAGGATACAGTTAACCCTGATTATTACATACTCGTTAACAAAGCTAAGTTTGTACCTAAAAAAAAGGTAATAGCTGGGTTTAGTAATATGTATATTGCAGATGTACCCACTCCTTTATTTTTACCTTTTGCTTATTTTCCGATGTCAACGGGTAGAACTGGAGGACTTATTTTTCCGACTTTTGGTAACATAGCTGACCGTGGGTATTTTTTACAAAATGGAGGTTATTATTTACCAATTGGAGAATATGCTGATTTAGAAGTAACTGGAGATTTATATACTAATGGTAGTTATGGGTTGAGCTCTAGATCTGTTTACGCTAAAAGATATAAATTTAGAGGTGGTTTTAATGTACAATTTCAAAATATTATAAACAGTCAAAAAGGTTTTGATGATTATAGTAGAAGTACAAATTACAACATACAATGGAACCACTCACAAGATCAAAAATCGAATCCAAATTCAAGTTTCTCAGCTTCTGTAAACCTAGGAAGTAGCCAATACTATATAAATTCGCTTAGAATACAAGATATATCAAACACTCAAAACAATACCTTATCATCTTCCATATCCTATTCAAAAACATTTCCTGAGTATCCTTCAGTAAATATGAGTTTAACAGCTTCTCATAGTCAATTAACAAGTAGCACTTTAACTGATACCGATACTGACAATATCACCATGACACTACCTACCTTTCAAGCTAGCATGGAGCGTATTTACCCTTTTGCAAAAAGAGATGGAATAAAGAAAGGACTTATTCAAAACATAAATTTTCAGTATGATGTAACTGCCTCTAACTCACTTACAACAAATGACGACGATTTTTTGTCTAGCAGAATGTTTGATAATGCTAAAGTTGGAGCCAGACACAGAATACCATTAAGCACCAACTTTAAAGTCGCTAAATACCTTAGTGTTACTGTAGGTGGTACTTATGAAGATTTATGGACACTAGATACCTACAGAAGAGCTTATGACGAAACTACAAAAACAGAGATAATTACCGATACCATAAAAGGCTTTGATCGTTTTAACAAATATAATTTCACTACAAGTATAGGTACTACCATATATGGTACTCTTAATTTAGGAGAAGATAAAAAAATTCAGGCTATACGACATGTCGTTAGACCCTCTATAAGCTACGGGTACACACCTTCATTTGATCAGTTTTATGAAGATCTATTAAATAGCAACGGTGAACAAGTAATTATAAACGAAGAACTCCAAAGATATACTCGATTTGAAGGTACCTTAAATGGATCTCCAAGTTTGAGTAAATCTAACTCATTGAGTTTTTCTTTAGCAAATACGCTTGAAGCAAAAGTAAGATCTAAAGATTCTACCGAAACTGAAGCCAAGAAAATACAAATTCTAAGAAACTTAAACTTCTCTACAGGATATAACTTTAATGCAGATTCTCTAAAATTAAGTCCTATAAGTTTTAGTGGTGGTACTAGTATTTTAAAAAATAAAATGTCTATTAACTTTGCTGGTACTTTAGATCCTTATGCAATTGATAATAATGGAACTAGAATAAACACTTTTAACATTGACAATGGTGGTAGCTGGGCTCGATTAACTAATGCAAGAGGTAATATTAGCTATAGTTTTTCTAGTAAAGATTTTGATAAGAAAAACGATAAAGATAACAAAGAGGAAGATATCGATAACAAATACGATTATAACGCATCTAGTGGCGGTAGAACTGATGATCTTTTTGGCGATAGTGATTTTATGAATCAAAAGAGACCAAATGATAAAGAAGACGAGGAAGAAAGAGAAACCGGCCTATATTCTAATAAAATACCTTGGGATTTAAGATTGGCCTACACTGTGAGTTATTCCAACCCTAATAGAGAAAATATCATTAACACCCACAGTTTAATGTTTTCAGGAAATATTGAATTAACACCCAAGCTGAAAGTCGGAGCATCTTCTGGTTACGATTTTGTAAATAAAGGTTTCTCTATTACCCAATTACGTTTCCAAAGAGAGTTAGGAAGTTTTAACGTACGTTTAAACTGGACACCATTTGGTCTCTACGAACGATGGGATTTCTTTATAGGAATTTCTAGCTCCATACTAAGCGACCTTAAATGGGACAAACAAAGTACAAGAAGTCTAAGTAGACAATAACAATACCTTTTAATTTATTATTATGAAAAAAATTATAAATACAACAAAAGCTCCTGCTCCTATCGGTCCATATAACCAAGCAGTCTTAACTGGTAACACTCTTTATATATCAGGTCAAATTCCAATAAACCCAGAAACTGGTGATTTAATAGAAGGTGATATAAAAAAAGAAACAAAGCAGTCTATGGAAAATTTAAAAGCCATTCTTACTGAAGCAGGAATGACTTTTGAAAATGTTGTTAAAGCATCAATATTTGTTAGTGACATGCATCAATTCGCTCAAATAAATGAAGTTTATGCTATGTATTTTGATGCTAATACAGCTCCTGCAAGAGAAACCGTTGAAGTTGCTAATCTACCTAAATTCGTAAATGTAGAAATTAGTATGATTGCTGTTAAATAGTTTTTTTATGATTACTTTGGTGAAACTCAACTAAACCATCAATTGGTTTTTGCCTGATTTGACCAACAACTAAATCATTGCGCTCTAGAGTACTTTTCAATTCTTCTCTTAAGTAATACGCAATACTACCTACAAACGAAATTGGCACTTTTGTAGCCAACTCAAATTGCATAACGTAGTTATTTATAAATTGCTGAAAACCTTTAGCTATAACTCCTTTACAATAAGGATGCTCTTTGTTTTCAACAATAAACCTAGCAAAGGTTGCTAAGTATGTATTTGGGTTGGGTTGTTTATATAAATTCTCTTTTATAACATCAGCCTCTAAATTATACTCTGAAGTAAATTTTTCAGCTAAATCTTTTGGCATTTTATTGAAATAGTAATCACGAATTAATTTTCGCCCAAAGAAATTACCACTACCATCATCCATAGGAATATATCCTAGAGAAACTACTTTTTGATGAAGAACTTCACCATCATAATAGCTACAATTAGATCCTGTTCCTAAAATACAAACAATACCCTGATCTCCAATATTAGTTGTTGCATAAACAGCTGCATACGTATCTTCTCTAACCTCTGAAATAGCATTCGGAAAAAAACTACTAAAAATTTCTTTTAGAGAATTCTGCATTCTTTCTGTACCACAACCAGCACCATAAAAGAACAAATGCGTAACTTTTTCGCTGTTTTTTGAAAGCTCAAAATTATTAGCAAGTCTGTCTTCAATAACAGGTCTTGTTAAAACCTCAGGACTAAGCCCTAAAGTTTGCGTAAGAAATAACCTTTGGTAATTCTCATCTAAAGCAATCCAATCAGACTTTGTTGCGCCACTATCTACAATTAATATCATATATATTCAGGTGATAAAAAAAAATCCTGAAAGCAAACATAAGTGATTACTTTCAGGATTTCTTAAATTAAAAAATTATAATTTAGAAACGTGCTGTGTCAAATCTAACATTTTGTTAGAGAAACCAGCTTCGTTATCATACCAAGATATTAACTTGAAGAATTTTGAATTTAATTCAATTCCAGCACCAGCATCAAAAATACTTGTTCTTGAATCTCCAATGAAATCTTGAGAAACTACACTTTCTTCAGTATATCCTAAAACACCTTTTAAATCTCCTTCAGAAGCAGCTTTAAAAACTTTTTTAATTTCTTCGTAAGAAGTTTCTTTTTCTAAACGAACAGTTAAATCTACAACTGAAACATCAGCAGTTGGCACTCTAAATGCCATACCTGTAAGTTTTCCTTTTAATGCAGGAATTACTTTAGTCACGGCTACTGCTGCACCTGTTGAAGCAGGAATAATATTTAACATTGCAGATCTACCACCTCTCCAGTCTTTTCTAGAAGGACCATCAACTGTCATTTGAGTAGCAGTTGTTGCATGAACTGTTGTCATTAATGCTTCTTCAATACCAAAGTTATCATTTAAAACTTTTACTAAAGGAGCTAAACAATTTGTTGTACAAGATGCATTAGAAACTATAGTATCTGTAGCTTTAACATCTTTATGGTTAACACCCATTACAAACATTGGAGCATCTTTTGAAGGAGCTGAAATAACTACTTTTTTAGCACCACCATCAATATGGTATTGAGCAGTTTCTAAAGTAGTAAAGATACCAGTACACTCAGCAACAATTTCTGCACCTACTGCATCCCACTTACAATTTTTAGGATCTCTTTCAGCTGTAATACGAACAGTTTTTCCGTTCACAACTAAATGACCATCTTTTACATCTACAGTTCCGTCAAATTTACCATGAACAGAATCGTATTTAAGTAAATATGCTAAATGCTCAACATCTAACAAATCGTTGATAGCAACTACATCTACATCACCTCTTAATACACTTGTTCTAAAAACTAGTCTTCCTATTCTACCGAATCCGTTGATTCCTATTTTTAAATTTGACATTTTCTATTATTATTTATTAATTAAAATTATACAGTCATTATATCAGAAACTCTCATAAGTTCCTTATCAATTTTAGTATGACCTTTAATAGCCTTACTAATTGGGGTAAGCGTTATTTTATTATCTTGTATACCTACCATTAAGCTAGTTTTTCCTTCCATTAAAGCTTCAACAGCCCTAACTCCCATTCTACTAGCTAAAACCCTATCAAAACAAGAAGGCGAACCTCCTCTTTGCATATGCCCTAAAACAGACACTCGACAATCATAAATTGGCAAATGCTCTTCTACATATTCTTTAAGTTCAAAAACATTTTTACCTGTTTTATCACCCTCAGCAACCACAACAATACTTGATGATTTTCCTGATTGTTTACTTCGTTTTAAAGATTCAAGCAAGCGTTCTAATCCTAAATTTTCTTCAGGAATAAGTATTTCTTCAGCTCCTGCTCCGACACCTGCATTTAATGCTATATGCCCAACATCTCTTCCCATAACCTCAACAAAAAATAGTCTGTTATGCGAACTCGCTGTATCTCTAATTTTATCTATAACATCAACAACCGTATTTAAAGCAGTATCAAAACCTAAAGTATAGGTTGTGCCAAAAATATCATTATCAATAGTACCAGGTATTCCTATAATTGGAACTTTATATTCTTTGTTAAAAATAAGAGCTCCAGTAAAACTACCATCACCACCTATTACAACTAAAGAATCAATGCCTGCGGCCTGAAGTTGGTCGTATGCTTTTTTTCTCCCCTCTTTAGTTTGGAATTCCATTGATCGAGCAGATTTAAGTATAGTACCCCCTTTGTTAATAATATTATTAACACTACGAGCATCCATCGGTTTAAAATCACCTTCAATCATACCTTGATACCCTCTGTAAATACCCATACAATCAATTTTCATATAGGCACAGGTACGAACTACTGATCTAATTGCAGCATTCATTCCTGGGGAATCTCCTCCAGATGTAAAAACACCTATTTTTTTTATCTCTCTACTCATCAATTTCTTAAAATACAAAAATAGCAATCTTTTTGAATTAAAATAACTGTCTAATCCCTTTATTTACAACAGAGTCAAGCTATAACGTTTTCGTAACAAAGAGTGTTGATAAATTTAAATATGAAAACATATTTATAACAAAAAATTATAGAATTAAGGATTTTTTCTATCCTTATAAATAATTCTCATCAAACTATCTTTTGCCATTTCTGTTTGAAGAGAATCAGACATTATTTTAGATTCTTTTGGTTTTCTTGCAAATAGCTTTCTTTTAAGTTGTCTAAAAGAATTAAAATCTACCTGATAAGATAAACCAACACCTTGAGTGTAGCCTTGAACATCACCCACAAATTGCTGAATTTCGTTTTCACGATTAAATATTTTAGCTCTTAAATTACCATCTTCATTAAATAAATATTGTAATTCAAAATCTCCACCTACAGCAGATTGACTTATACCATCTCCTCCTCCTACAGGTATCCCTAAACTACCACTAAACAACCATTTATCACTAATACTTGTAGCGAAGTTAAAAACTGCTTTATTTTCTGTTTGATATGTTGAAGTGCCTGTACTGCCCTGTTCATAAGAGAACCCTATATCTACATTATCATCATTATTATCAATCACCGAATTTAAAATACCTGATGCAGACTGAATCAAATTACCCGTTAATGCCTGTTGATTAATACCTCCATTAGTTTCACTTAAAAATGTTCCTTGAGCTAATAACGAAAAGGCGTTATTATCTAAAACCGTAGGATCTTGCAAACGATACTCTAATTCTGATTTAGTTAATGAGCTCACCCCCGGAAAAGCAATATCGAAGCTTATATCTGGCTGTTCTAATGATTCTTTTAAATTTATAATTACTTGTGTTTGTATTCTTTTTGTATACCCAGCATTATCTAATAAAGGAGCTGGGTTTGCGTTTAAAGCATAAACCGCCTGCATATTTAATTGTGCATCTAAAGGATCTCCTTCCCAGTTTATAGTACCACCTGGCACCACCGAAAAAGTTTTATCAATAAAACCTCCAAACTTATAATTGTACTCACCTGTAACCACTACAAAGGTACCTTCCATTATAAATTTATCATTTGTATTAATCTCCATTAAAATCAAACCTCTACCTGTACCTTTTAAGCTACTCTTTGTTTTTGGGTCTACTATAATTTCCACTTCTGCATCTGGTGTAATATCTAAATCAAAAAATAGCTCTAAACCTTCATATTTTTCTAACTCTCTTGCCTTTTCATCTTCTTTTGTTTCATTTTTATTGATGAAATTTATAAATGAATAGTCACCTATTGTCGCAACATCACTTAACGGAATTTTCAGAGAGGTACCTCTTGCTGTTTTCCCCTCTACATCAATACTTAATGCTTTTGTTGGCCCGTAAATTCTACCTGAACCATTTAAATAACCTGTCCCGTAATATAAAACATCTTCTTCAAAACCTGTATTTAAAATTAGTAATCGATCTTTATTTGTATTTAGGTTTAAATCTAAATTCCAATCTCTAAAAAAACTATGATTGATCGTACCATTTAAAGTTGCTTTCGTTTTTTGAGATACATCTGTTAATTGTATATTCTGAAAGTCAAATGTTTGGTCTGATAAAACGACTTGAGAATTAAAGCCAAAATCATAATCCACATTTAAATACGGTATGCCGATACCTGCGTTTGATAAGTTTAAAACGCCTGATATTGAAGGGTTATCTATTCGCCCTTGCACTCTTGCATTACCTGAAACAAAACCTCTGATATTTGATAAAACCGGCTCACCTAATGGTCTAAAGGGCTCTAAACTAAACGAGTTAAATGTAGCAAGTAAATCTGCCTGGGTAGAGTTACCACTAATATCTAAACTACCATTAACATCTAACTTATCTACACCATTATCTGTAAGTCGTGTACTTAATGCTATTTTAGTCAAGTCTTTATTACCAAAAGCATTAACAATCATATCACCTAAACGAATAGTATTGACAGAAAAATCTTTTATTTCTAAATTAGATGTCGGTCTATAAACTTTATCTTTTTGTCTAATATGCAACGTTCCATCTATACGACCATCTAACTTTAAACTATCAATAGTTGGAGTGATTTTACTTAATGAAACTGCTTTAAACTCCAATTCCAAATCTTTATATGTTGAATCTGCTATTTGTCCATTTAATCTAATTTGCTCATTCAAATCATTGTTCATCACAATTTCTTGAATGTTTACACTATCTAATGTTTTATTAAAAATAACTTTATTATTTTTATCTCCATTTTTATTTAACAACCATGAGTTTCCTTTAAAACTAACATCAGATTTTTTCAATCCTATTACAGACTTTCTATTTTCATTAAACGTGTGGTAAAAGTTTAAATTAAATTTATCGGTAAATTTTTTTCCTCCTTTAAATTCTGTTCTAAAAAACAAAGTATCTTTTAGAGTTGTATTAATTAAGTTAAAATCTTTTACATCATAATAACTAGTAGATAAATCTGCAACAGAAACATACGTATTAAACAAGGGGTTTTTATTATCTATCTTAATATCTAAACTATCTAAAACGTTACCATATGCCTGTATACTTGGTGATTTAAAAATCAATTTAAAATCGCCTTGATCTGCAATAATTTTTCCTTTAATAAATGTATTAGCACCAAACTCTACTTCTGGTAAAAACACCTCTACTATTTTATTATAAATTTTAAAATTAAAAGCTAAGTTTTGACCTGATGAAATTTCGTATGGCTTGTAATTAGTATAAATACTACCAATAGAGTTAGCTGCTAACCTACCCAACTCAGCTACCTTAAACCTCCCTTTCATATAACCTGTAATGATATCTGGAGAATTGATATCAACCAACCTTACACTATCATTTTCAAATGAAGATGATATTTTAAAATCATCAAAATAAAAGGTGTCATTTTTGTTTTGATAACTTGTTTTCGAAAATTTAATATCACCAATAATATCATCTAAGGTATTACCTGTAATATCCATATTCACATTTCCTTTAAAAACAGAAACGCTATCTTTTATAAAGTTTAATTTATTAAAATCAGCATACCCAACTGAAGCTATAAAATTAAAATTGTTTTGCTCTTCTGCAAAATCTGCCAATCCTTTAAACGTAAACTGTATGTTGGGGTCGTTAGACACTAAAAGCCCATCAAATAGCTGATCTTTTAAGACTCCAGAAACTTTTAAATTTTTATAATTATAATTATTAAAATCTATCGCATAAACCTCTCCTATTACTTCAGTATTTAAAGTTTCTTTTATAAAACCTTTTCCCTCAACATTAAAATCTAAAGAGGTTTTACCTAAATCTGCATTTCCAACAAAAAAACCTAAATCAAAATCTATTAAAGAGAAAAACCCCTTATAAGATGCATTGTCTATTTTTTTAATATCCGTAAGCTCTAAATCTGAATAACTACTACCAATAGCTGTATTTATATTAACTTTTGAGTTTATAGAGTTTTCTGTAACTGTTGCTTGCCCCCTTATTGTAAACTCTCCTAATTTCTCAAAAGAAGATGGTAATGTTTTACCTAGTAAATTCGGCATCAAGCTTCTTAACTGATAATAACTAGTAGATATATTTCTAATATCTGCCTCCATCACAAAAGGTTGTTTACTTTTAAAAAGATTTTTAAAGTTGAAATTACCTCTTATACCTGTATTTTCTGATGTTAAAAATAAATTGGTTGCCGTCAAATCATTTAAAACACCTGTTACATTTGAAGAAAAGTACGCGATTTTCCCTGCTCCGAATTGATCATATAATTTATTAATTTCATCAAAAGCTACTTTAGAATCTACAAAATCTGCTGTGAATTTAACTTTATTCAAAAAATTAAGAAAATCACCAGGACCATAGTCCATCATTAAATCTCCTTTAATATTCGATTGTTTTGTTTCTATAACTAGTGAGTCAAAATTCATTCTCTCTTTTGTATACTTAAAAAGAGTTGACATATGCTCTACAGAAATACCTCTTTTACTTTCAAAAGACAACCTATCTATATCTGCAGTCACATCAGGGCCTAAAATTTTAAAATCGCCAGCATTAATATTTAAATTAGTAAAATTTAATGACTCGCTATTCTCTAAATTATAATCAATTAATTTAAACTCACTATTTTCAATAGTTACACCTGATGCTGTTAAAATAAAAGGTGGTGTACCCGGTTCTCTTGGCTTACCATCATCTAGCTTATCTACAAAAACATTTAAATTTGTTGTTGTTTCTCCTTTGTAAGTTTTTAGCTTAAAATTAAGCTCTTCGATTTTTATCGCACCAAATTCTAAATCTCCCTTAATTAAATTACCAATATTAAGAATAGAAGTATTTAGCTTATTTATGTAAAAAAGTGTATCCTTTTGGTAATCTCTAACATAAACACCTTTCAAATCAGTATCCCATGTTATTAGTGATATCTTTACTTTATCTAAAAATATATTGGTACCAAACTCTTTATTTATAGAGTTGGTTGCATAAGAAGCGATATTTGTTTGCACAAATGGAATTGAAAAAACTAAAGTCGCAACAACACAGGCAATGATAATTACCAAAATTGTTCTGACCAATATTTTAAGTAGCTTTTTGATAGTGATTTTATGTTTTACCTTTGTACTTCAAATTTTATTCCAATCTATGATGGAAAATAACAGTATTTATATTTTAGCTATCGAGTCTTCTTGTGATGACACATCTGCGGCCGTTTTATGCAACAAAACAAGACTCAGTAACGTTGTGGCAACACAAAAAATACATGAAGAATATGGTGGAGTTGTTCCTGAACTGGCATCCAGAGCACATCAGCAAAATATAGTTCCCGTAGTTCACCAAGCATTAGCCAAAGCAAATATCGATAAAAAAGAGTTATCCGCCATAGCTTTTACACGCGGACCTGGACTTATGGGTTCATTATTAGTTGGAACCTCTTTTGCCAAGTCATTAGCAATGGGTTTAAACATACCATTAATAGAGGTTAACCACATGCAAGCGCATATTTTAGCTCATTTTATTGAAGAAGAAAATAACAAAACTCCAACATTTCCTTTTCTAGCAATGACCATTAGTGGTGGACACACACAAATTGTTCTCGTTAAAGATTATTTTAAAATGGATATTTTAGGACAAACACTCGATGATGCTGTTGGTGAAGCTTTTGACAAAAGTGCTAAAATACTAGGTTTACCTTACCCTGGCGGCCCTTTAATCGATAAATATGCTCAAAGCGGAAACCCAAAAGCTTTTCCCTTTCCTAGGCCCAAAGTTGACGACCTGAATTTTAGTTTTAGCGGGTTAAAAACTAGCATTCTTTATTTTATCCAAAAACAAACTAAAGAAAATCCGAATTTTATAGAAGAAAACAGAGATGATATCTGTGCTTCTATTCAATATACTATTGTTGATATTTTAATGACCAAGCTTAAAAAAGCGGTTAAAAAAACAGGTGTTAAAAGAATAGCAATTGGCGGTGGTGTTTCTGCTAATTCAGGCATAAGAAAAGCTCTTGAAAATGCAGAGAAAGATTTAGGATGGACAACTTACATTCCTAAATTTGAATATTGTACAGATAATGCAGCAATGATTGGCATTGTTGGATATCTAAAATATAAAGAAGAAAAATTTACAGACCAGAGCGTTACTGCAAAAGCACGCTATGTAATTAATACATAAAAAAATAATGGCTTACAATGACCGTTTAGCAAAAAGAATTGAATCTTCCTTTTATTATTTTCCAAAAGAGATTTCAAATGAAATTACACAGAAGAAAATGTTTGGCGGACTTGTATTTTTATATAAAGGTAAAATGACTATTGGAATCATGAAAAATGATTTAATGGTTCGGGTTTTAGGCGACCAGATGGAAGTCATTATGAAAAACTCTCACGTAAGACCTATGGACTTTACAAAAAAACCAATAAAAGAGTTTATTTACGTAAACCTTAATGGTTTTAAAACAGAAGAAGAATTACAACATTGGGTAGAATTAGGCGTAGCACACGCCCAAAACAAATTAAAATAATATGCAGCTTTTTTTTAGTCCTGATATTAATGAGGATACTCCACAGTTTACATTTCCTGCTGATGAAAGCAGACATATTGTAAAAGTACTTCGTAAAAAAGAAGGAGACACGCTACATATCACAAATGGAAAAGGTTTTCTTTTTGAAGCTACAATTATGGCTACAGATATTAGAAAATGTGCTGCAACAATTATAAAAAGCACATATTATCAAAAAAGCGAACCTTGCCTGCATTTAGCAGTAGCTCCAACTAAAATGAACGATCGTTTTGAGTGGTTTTTAGAAAAAGCCACAGAAATTGGTGTTTCTGAAATCACACCAATTATTTGCGATCATTCTGAGCGAAAAGTTATAAAGTTAGAACGAATGCAAAAAGTATTGCAATCAGCAATGAAACAATCATTACAATTTCATTTACCTGTTTTAAACGACCCTATTACTGCAAAGGCTTTTATTGAAAAAAATTCACCAATTACAAATAAAAAAGATCAATTTTATATAGCTCACTGCGAAGAAACAAAAAAAGTTGATTTAAAAGAACGTTTAACACCTACTAAAAATGCTATAATACTTATTGGTCCTGAAGGTGATTTTAGCAATTCAGAAATAAAGACTGCGCTAAAAACAGGTTACGAACCTGTTTCTTTAGGAGAAAACAGATTAAGAACTGAAACTGCAGCTATTTTTGCTTGTGCTACAATGAAATTTATAAACTAAAAAAAAAACAACTATTCCTTTACCAAACTTGCTTTTGTAGCTCCAGTAATATCAAAATTATCATTTTCAACAATCAACAATATTGAAATTTTTTCATTTGCATTTACAATGCTAGGTATCTGAATAGTTTCACCACCCTTTGCATTTGGTTTTATATACTTTTCAGCAACTACAATATTACTATTTATTAAAGTTCTGTTTCTATTTTCTCCACGTTTTACTTCTGTACTTCTTTTATCTAAAACCAAAACTACTCGCATTTTTTTTAATGATAAATCTCCCTTAATTTCATAATTAAACTTAACAAAGCCAGAACTTACCTTTACATTTGAAAATGTCACATCATTATCTATTTTTTTACTTTTAAATGTATTTATATTCGAATACATCTCTGATGAATTAGAACCAACAAAATGTGTTGCTCCATTCACTACAACTTGTGGCGTGTAATTGCTTCTATTTTTAAATTTGTAGTTGTAAGCTGTTTGCTTTTCAGTGTATACTGCTTTACTAAATGGGTCTTTCCACCCTATATAGTTCCAATAATCGACATGATATGATAACGGAATAACTTCTTTGCTATATTGTTTTTTAACCTTCTCTAATAAAGCATCTGCTGATGGACAGCTAGAGCAACCTTGCGAGGTGTACAATTCTAACACCACCACTCCTTTATTTTCTTCTGAATTTAATGTACGAGCTCCTTTTTTACTTGAATAAGAATCAAATTTAAATGACATGATTAGTAAGCTTATTAAAAGTAATGCAAAAATTATCCCTTTATTCTTCATAATATTTTAAATTTGAAACTATAGAGAAAGTCGATTTTACATGAAAGTACTTACTGCTTTATTGATTTTTACCAGTATTTTAACAACAAATGCTCAAGATATTGCCATTTTAAAATACAATGGTGGCGGAGATTGGTATTCAAACCCCACTGCACTACCAAACTTAATTAAATTTTGCAACGCAGAAATAGACACAAAACTTAATCCTAAAGTTGAAACTGTTGAAATAAATAGTCCAGAAATTTTTCAATATCCTTTTTTACACATGACAGGACACGGTAATGTTTTTTTTTCTGAAGAAGATACTGAAAATTTAAAAACATATTTATTGAGCGGTGGCTTTTTACATATTGATGATAATTATGGAATGGAGCCGTATTTAAAAAAAGAACTTACAAAAATGTTTCCAAACAAAGAGCTAACAGAGCTTGCAGCAGATAATCCTATTTTCAATCAAACCTATAATTTTCCTGAGGGCTTACCAAAAATTCACGAACACGATGGCAAAAGACCACAAGCATTTGGTATATACCATAAAAACAGACTCGTACTACTTTTTACGTATGAAAGTGATTTAGGTGATGGCTGGGAAGACCCTGAAGTTCATAACGATTCACAAGATATTCGTAATAAAGCACTGCAAATGGGTGCAAACATTATACAATATGTTTTTAAAAACTAAACTAAATGACCTCTAAAACCATTGCTAACGGCATTTTAAGAGCCCTTGGCGTTATCGCAGCAATTGCGCTAACATTATTCTTCTTGTACAAAATTCAGTCAGTTTTAGCTTACCTGTGCATTGCTGCAGTAATTGCATTAATAGGAAGACCTATTGTTCGTTTTTTAAGAAAGAAACTAAAATTACCCAATACAGTTTCTGTAATTATAACAATGCTGCTTATGGTAGGTATATTTGCAGGCATAATAGCTTTATTTATTCCTCTTTTAACTGAACAAGGTAAAAACCTTTCTTTACTTGATATTAACAAATTACAAGATAACTTAAATACGCTTTATTTAGAGGTTACTCAATACTTTAGTTCTTCTCCAAATATGGTCAATGAATTGCTTAAAGAATCTGAATTAGAAAAAAATATTTTGAAAGGATTAGATGTTGGTTTTATTCCTAATTTTTTAAATTCATTTTTAGGAGTTTTGAGTACGGCAAGCATTGGTTTATTTTCTGTTTTATTCATTTCATTTTTCTTTTTAAAAGACAGCATGTTATTTCAAAACGGAATTATTATGTTCGTTCCAAACGGAAAAGAAAGTAGAATGTCTAACTCGATTGAAAAGATTAACAACCTACTTTCTAGATACTTTGTCGGACTACTTTTACAACTCTTTATTTTGTTTGTAATTTACACAATTACGCTCTTTATTGTGGGCATAGAAAATGCCATTGTAATCGCTTTTTTATGCGCCCTTTTTAATGTCATTCCATACATCGGTCCAATCATTGGCGGAGTGCTTATGATTGTACTAACAATGACCACTAATTTAGGGGCCGATTTCAGCAGTATTATTTTAGCTAAAACAGGGTATGTTTTTATAGGTTTAGCGATAGGTCAATTGGTAGATAATTTTTTCTCTCAACCTTTAATTTTTTCTAACAGCGTAAAGTCTCATCCGTTAGAGATTTTCTTAATTATTATTATTGCGGGTTTACTTTTCGGAATCGTAGGAATGATTGTTGCCGTACCTGGTTACACTGCGATAAAAGTTATTTTAAAGGAGTTTTTATCTGAAAACAAACTAGTAAAATCACTAACTAAAAATATATAGTTTTACTTTGAATAAATATATATTAAAAACTGGTGTTCAAGAATTTATAGAAAAAAAATGGAATACTGACATGATGTCAGTATTGTTAAAAAAACAACTTTTCGAAGGAGTTTCTCAAAAAGAGCTAGTAGAACAACTAGAAGCTAAAAAAAAATGTAAAGACAAACTCCCTACTTGGTTTAATACACCATTTATATATTACCCTAACAAGTTAAATATTGAGCAAACCTCATCAGAACCTACAGCACAATATAAGGCTAATTTAATAGGCGGAAACTCACTAATTGATCTTACTGGAGGATTAGGTATTGACTGCTATTTTTTTAGTCAAAATTTCACTCAAATTTACCATACAGAAATTGATCAAAAAGTATCAGAAATAGCAGCTTATAATTTTGAAGTTTTAGGTAAAAAAAACATAAAAATAATTGCTCAAAATGGGCTAGAATTTCTACAACAAAATGACTTAAATTTCGATTGGATTTTTATTGATCCTTCTAGACGAAATGACGCCAAAGAAAAGGTGTTTTTCATGTCTGATTGTTTACCAAACGTTCCTAATAATTTAGACTTACTTTTTTCAAGGTCTTCTAATATCTTGATCAAGACCTCACCCCTTTTAGATTTCTCAATAGGTGTAAATGAATTTCAATTTGTAAAAGAAATTCATGTAGTTGCATTACAGAATGACGTTAAAGAATTACTGTGGATTTTAGAAAAAAATTATCAAGGCAACATTTCAATCAAGACCATAAACTTGACAAAAACAACCAATGAAGCTTATAATTTTAACCTCAACGATGAAAGAGAAGCTGTTTCAGAGTTCTCTGAGCCTCTTTCTTATATTTACGAGCCTAATAGTGCTATTTTAAAATCTGGAGCATTTAAAAGCCTTGGAAGCCATTTTAACTTAAAAAAACTACACAATCATAGTCATTTATACACCTCTGATGTTTTAATTGAATTTCCGGGAAGGTGTTTTAAAATAGAAACCGTAACTTCTTACAACAAAAAAGAGCTTCAAAAATTACGGATACAAAAAGCAAATATTACTACCAGAAACTTTCCTGATTCTGTAGCTATTATTCGTAAAAAATATAAGATTAAAGATGGCGGAGATATATACCTGTTTTTCACCACTAATTTAGAGGATAAGCTGGTTGTAATTAACTGCCGTAAAGCTTAATTAATCTTTACAATCCCACTTAAAATTAGCAATCTTAGCATTACTACCCGCTGATAAGTTATAATGCCACCACTCAGTTCTTATAGACCAAAAGCCATAAGACTCCATTACTTCTTTCAACACTTTTCTATTCTCTAAAATTTCTTGAGGTAAATCAAGATTATCATGGTATGCTTTTTTCCCAAAAAAATCAAAATCAGTCCCCATATCTAATTCTTCTCCTTCAAGTGTTACTAGTGTTATATCTACAGCGCCTCCCTTATTATGGATTGAGCCTTTTACAGGGTTTGCTACATATTGTGGATTTGGTACAATCTTCCACATTTTATATTGAACAGAATTAGGCCTGTAGCAATCAAAAAATTTGATTTTATACCCTTTCTCCATAAATTCAGCATTAGCTTTTAATAATCCTTTTGCTGTTTTTACTCGCGTATAGCACTCCGCACAATCGTACACTTGTGCTTTTAAAAAATTGTTGGTTGTAGCATATCGTAAATCGTAAGCAAAATCATCACTAAAATCAGCTAAGCGGATAAAAGTTGTATCAGCTAGACTTGTTAAACTCTTTAAAACTGGCTTATTTGGCTTAATTACATCTAAACTCTTTATTGTATCTTTTACTTTTACCGTTATCTCATCGGTACTTTGCAACACTTTTTTAGGTTCATTTTTACACGAAACAAAGAACAATAACCCCCCTATAAAGCATATAACTTTTACCACTTGCATATTTAAAAATTGATTCAAAAAATTGAGTGCAAATTACTAGAAAGATTTTAAAAATCTTTTATTTTAAAGTCTAAATCTATTTAACTTATGAATCCTCAAATGTTCCTTCTATTTATTTACAAAAGCATTAAAGCATAGTTTCTATTTAAATAGAGAAAAATAATTTAGTCTTAATGAAATACTATTAAGTCAGTAAATTCCCTTTTTCATCCCACTCTGCTTTCGTATTTCGTTTGCTCTGATCTACACATTTTGCAAGCCATTCTTCTTCATAAGCTACTCCATGCTGTTTTAAAACATCATCAGGTACACCATCCCAAACATTAGGTGAATTACCCACATATCCCAAATCTTCAATTCCCATTTTTGAGGTATAATAACCGGTTAATGTTAAATTGCGAATTAATGAGAAAAATTGAACCTCTAGGGGCCTTTCATTTTCAGGAATTTCAATATTTGGGTAGGCAATAGTGTCTAATATCACTTTTTGTTGTTCAGCTGTACTTGCAATAAACTCGACTCCAAAGTCTGTATTACTCTTATGATCTAACCACATTAAGCCACCTCGAATAGGCATTTGAAATTTAGGATAATCCTTAGTCATAAACTCAATAAAATCAGGCACTTCTGCATCTAGAGCACTACCATAACTTTCATTAGCAGGAAGAATTATAGCTACCAAAACATTAAGTGTTGACATTTCATGTGAATTTAAAAACTGATCTGCATTAAGTTTTGCTATCAATTCTTTTTCCTCTGGGGTTCTACCAAAATGTTTTTCTGCAGCCAAAGCAATATTTTCACCTGTTGGCTCTACATTTTCAGGCTTACAGCCATTAAGTGCTAAACCACCTGCTACTCCACCTAAAATAATCGATTTTATACTTTTTCTTCTATCCATTTTTTTAGATGTTTTGCATTTTAAGCTGTTCTACAATATAATCTGAAGTTCTCCATGATAAAGCTAAAATTGTCCACGTTGGGTTTTTATCTGCTTGAGAAACAAAAGGTCCTGCATCTACAATAAATACGTTATCTACCTCGTGTAATTGCTGATGTTGATTCACCACAGACGTTTTCGGGTCGTTCCCCATTCTAGTAGTACCTACTTCATGTATAATTTCTCCTGGTGCATAAATACCGTTTTTCTCAGCTAATGTAGGCTTATCACCTAAAACTGTACCTCCCATATTATGAATAATTTCTTCAAAACTATTATGCATATGTCCCACTTGTTTTATTTCATGATCCGTCCATTGATACTTAAACTTTAGTACCGGAATTCCAAATTCATCCACTTTAGTAGGGTCTATTTCACACTTATTATCTTTCTGAGGAATAGATTCTCCACGACCACCAAAACCAACTGTAGAGCCATAGTATTTTTTAACTTCATCTCTTAATGGATTACCATATCCACCAACTTTAATTCCGAAATATTTATTGAAATCATTGTGATTGAATCCAAAACCATAACTAGGCATCCCCATTCCTCCCCAAACTTCAATATGGTATCCTCTAGCAAAATCGAGATTTTTATTATCTAACCACCAAGGTGTATAAACATGCATTCCTCCAACACCATCTTCATTATACATTTTACGATTCATTAAATCAGGTATAAAAGCAGATCTACTTCCCCCTGTTGAATCATGCAAATATCTACCAACAATATCATTACCATTCCCTAAACCGTTAGGATGTTGTTTACTTTTTGAATTCAAAAGAATACGCGCAGAACTACATGCTGACGCAGCAAGAACCACTATCTTTCCTTTTAATTTATACTCTTTTCTATCTTCTTTATTAATATATGAAACTCCAGTTGCCTTCCCTTCATCGTTAGTTGTTATTTCCCGCACCATTGCATTAACAAAAAGATCTACTCTTCCTCCATTTTTTTGAGCAGGAAAAATTAAACAAGTCCCCGATGAAAAATCGGCAGACACCGAACACGCACGAGAGCATTGCCCACAATAAAAGCAAATACCTCGTTCATCATTTATTCTTTTAGTCAACATAGACATTCGTGATGGAAACACAGGAATATTAGACTTTCGAGCTCCTTTTATATAAAACAATTCATGTAACCTTGGTTTTGGAGGGGGAAGAAAAAATCCATCAGGATCATTAGGCAACCCTTCATTTGAGCCAAATACACCTATCAACTTATCTACTTTATCATAATAAGGCTTTACATCTTCATACCCTATTGGCCAGTTATCACCTAATCCATCAATACTTTTTCGCTTAAAATCATTAGGTCCAAAGCGTAATGAAATTCTTCCCCAATGATTAGTTCTTCCACCTAACATTCTTGATCGAAACCATCTAAAATTAGAGCCTTCTTCATTCGTATAAGGTTCTCCATCAATATCCCATCCGCCATAAGCACTATCAAAATCTCCAAAAGGCCTAACTGTGTTTGCACCTCTTCGAGGCGACTCATAAGGCCATTTTAGTTGTGTTTGTTGTTCTGGAGCTGCAGGATCAAAATAAGGCCCTGCTTCTACTACAGCTACTTTCAAACCTGCCTCTGCAAGTATTTTAGTCGCCATTCCTCCCCCAGCCCCTGAACCTACGATTATCACATCGTAAATGGTTGAATTTTCTATAATCTGCATAAAATAATACTTTTGGTTGCTAATTTAGCGGAGTTAAGTTACATCTTTTTTTGCTTATTAAACCATTCGTACAACTTTGGTTCTTTATAAACTACATCCCAAATAGCATGTCCGTAATTTTCATAACTAGTCAAAGAAACGTTATAACCTAAAGATTTAAGCCTATTAACCATTTCCTCTGATTCAGTATAAGGTATAATAGCATCTTTTTTTCCATGAAAAACTTTTATAGGTAAGCTTTTATCTATCCAATGTGCATAAGGTGTTGGTGCCATTCCACAAACTACAGCTAATGCGGCAAATTTATCAGGATATTCTATTGCTAAATTCCAAGCTGCTGCTCCTCCTCGGCTCAGCCCTGAAACATATATTTTTTTATCATCTATTCGATGTTGTGCTATCACTGTATCTAATAATTGCATTACGGCTGCTGTGTTCCACATTTTAGTAGGCTCTTGTAATTGTGGTACCAGTATAAGGAATGGGTATTCCGTACCATCGACTAAAGCATCTGGTGGAGCCATTTTTTCTTGCCCTTTACCTGGTATACTCCCTGAGCCATGCAAGAATAAGAGAATTCCGTATTTTTTATTTTTATTTACTTCGTAGTCTTCTGGATAATATAAATAATAATCAATCGGCTTAGTAACCACAGTCTCTAAATATCCTTCTACCACAGTAGATTGACCAGCACAAGATTGAATTTGGAAAGTAATAAGTAATAGCGTAATGACTTTTATCGTTTTGATCATGTAGAATTTTGAAAGGCAGAAGTTACAAAAAAAGATACGCAAGCACATAAAAAAACCCTGTTCAAAAAAATTGAACAGGGTTTAATAATTAGAATTGTTTATTTAAAAAACTACGCTCTTAATTTTTTAATTAAAGCTAAAGTTTCTCTTACTGTTTTTTCTAACCCTGCATAATCTTTATTAGCTAAAATTTCTTTACTAATAAGCTTAGATCCCATACCAACACAAGTTACACCTGCATCAAACCAACCTTTTAGGTTAGCCTCATCAGTACTAACCCCACCAGTAGGCATAATGCTAGTCCAAGGCTGAGGGCCTTTAATTCCTTTTACAAAACCAGGTCCATATAAATCTCCAGGGAAAAGTTTTACAACTTCACAACCTAATTCTTCAGCTGCATTTATTTCAGTTAAAGAACCACAACCTGGTGACCATAATACTTTTCTTCTGTTACAAACTATTGCAATATCTTCTCTTAAAGAAGGTGTTACAATAAAATTAGCTCCCATTTGCATGAACATAGAAGCTGCTCCTGCATCTGTTATAGAACCTACACCTAAGATCATACCTGGAAGTTCTTTAATAGCATATTTATTTAATTCAGAAAAAACTTCAAAAGCGAAATCTCCACGAGCAGTAAATTCCATTAAGCGAGAGCCACCATCGTAAACCGCTTTTAATATTTTTTTTCCTAATTCAACATCTGGATGATAAAATAAAGGAACCATTCCGTTTTCCTTCATCACATTTGCTACTTCAATTCTTGAGTACTGTGCCATTTTTTATTTTGGTTTTATTTTTAAGTGTGACTGTAATAATACAATAGATTGTAATCATTAACAATTCAAAGATAATTACAATAAAATTGATGCCAAAATTAAGACTTCTATTCATTTATCAAACTTTCATTTTAGTATAATTACCTGAAAATATAAAATCTCACATTTTTACAGGGTATAGTTTTAAAAATCAGGTTTTAATATTCAAAAATTATTATAGATAAGCCCCCTATTTACTACATTCCGCCGTAAGATACGATCAATTAAAACGACTATTATAATATAAATTTGTAAATCATAAACTTAAAAGAAGAAAGGATTTTTAAAATGCTAACATGGAAAAATATAATTAATTTTACCGTTAAAGGAAATTTAGAACCTGATTCTAAAATTTTAAAATCAGAAAATGAATGGCGCGAAATTTTATCTGATAAACAGTTTAGAATAACACGGCAAAAAGGTACTGAAAGAGCACATACTGGAGCATTATGTAGTATTTATGAGCTAGGTGAATATAATTGTGCTTGTTGCCATTCATCATTATTCGATGCTACTATCAAATTTGAATCAGGTTCAGGTTGGCCTAGTTTTACACAACCTATAAAAGAAAATGCAATTAAATACATAAAAGATATTTCTTTTGGTATGATACGAGTTGAAGTACTTTGCAATACATGTGATGCGCATTTAGGTCATGTTTTCCCTGATGGGCCTGAGCCAAGTGGGTTAAGGTATTGTATAAACTCTGAAGCTTTGAAATTAAAAAAATGAAATTATGAAAATTGAAACGATGACTGTTGGTGCGGGATGCTTTTGGTGCGTTGAAGCTGTATTAAATGAAATTAAAGGAGTTGATAAAGTTATTTCTGGCTATACAGGCGGTAAAGCTCCTGGAAGACCCACGTATAGAGAAATTTGCTCTGGTTTAACTGGACATGCGGAAGTTGTTCAAGTAACTTATGATAGTGATATTGTATCATATCAAGACTTACTTGTTATTTTTATGACCACCCATGACCCTACTACATTAAACAGACAAGGAGCTGATGCTGGAACACAATATAGATCTGTTATTTATTACCATAATGAAGAACAACAAAATATAGCAAAAGTTGTACTAAAAGAATTGGATGCCTTTTTTGAAAGCCCAATTGTAACAGAATTAAGCCCTTTAGGTATATTTTATGAAGCAGAAGAATACCATCAAGATTATTATGAAAATAATACTACAAATGGTTATTGTTCTGCTGTTATTACCCCAAAAATTAACAAATTGCGTAGTTTATATGGGAATAAGTTAAAGGCGTAATCTTATATTACTGTTTAATAAAAAAGCGATGATTTAATACATCATCGCTTTTTTACTATATAAATCTATTCCCATTTCATTTTTTGTAACCTAATGGCGTTTAATATTGCCAATAACGCTACTCCTACATCTGCAAAGACCGCTTCCCACATAGATGCTAAACCTCCTGCCCCCAATGCCAATACTATTAATTTTACACCAAAAGCAAGTGCTATATTCTGCCAAACAATAGCTCGAGTAGACTTACCTATTTTTATTGCCGTTGCAATTTTTGAAGGTTGATCGGTTTGGATAATTATATCTGCAGTTTCAATAGCTACATCGCTACCTAACCCACCCATAGCAATACCAACATCACTACTAGCTAATACAGGAGCATCATTTATACCATCACCTATAAAAGCTACTTTTATATTTGGTTGCTTTTTTAAAATTTCAACCTCATTTAATTTATCTTCTGGTAGCATTGCCCCTTTTGCCCAGCTTAAATTTAATTCTTTAGCAACTTTTTGAGTTATCGAATCCTTATCTCCAGAAAGCATAATTACTTTATCGATACCTACATTATTGATTTTTCGAACAGCTGCGTGAGCGTCAGTTTTTAATTCATCTGCAATTACTACATAACCAGCAAACTTACCAGCAACAGCTATCATTATAACAGATTCTACAATCGCATTTGTTTCTGATGGTACTGGTATGTTATATAATGCTAACAAAGATTTATTACCAACTAACACCTCTTTTTCATTAACAATACCTTTTAATCCTTTGCCTGCAATTTCTGTAATTTCTGAAGATTTAAATGTATGTTCTGCTAACTTATATTCTAAAATAGCTTTTGCAATAGGATGTGTAGATTGTTCTTCTATTGCTATTAGATAAGACATCATTTCTTTTTCGATTATACCCGAAGTTTTAATTTCTTTTATTTTAAAAACTCCTTTTGTAACTGTTCCTGTTTTATCCATTACAACAACATTTACTTTTGTAATCGCATCTAAAACAGAAGCACCTTTAAACAATATTCCGTTTCTTGAAGCCGCTCCTAAACCACCGAAATACCCCAATGGAATAGATATAACTAATGCACAAGGGCACGAGACTACTAAAAATATGAGAGCTCGGTATAACCAATCATTAAAAACATAATCATCTATAAAGAAGAAAGGTAATAAGGTTAAACCAATAGCTAAAAAGACTACTATAGGTGTATAAATTCTTGCAAATTTTCTTATAAATAATTCCGTTTTTGACTTACGAGCAGTAGCATTTTGGACTAATTCTAAAATACGAGCAATAGAACTATTTTTAAATTCTTTTGTTGCTTCTATTTCTATAACTCCTTCTAAATTTATGCTTCCAGCAAAAACCTTTTCATTTTTTAAAATAGAATCTGGTTTACTTTCGCCTGTTATTGCAGCTGTATTTAAAACAGCCTTGTCTGATAACAGATTACCGTCTAATGGAATTTTTTCTCCAACACGTACTTTTATCTTCTCTCCTATTTTTACTATTTCAGGGTCGACTGTTATATATTCATTATTTCTAAAAACTAATGCCTCATTAGGTCTAACATCTAATAACGCTTTTATATTTCCTTTTGCTCGACTAACTGCTGCTGCTTGAAATAATTCACCTACCGCATAAAAAAGCATTACTGCGACACCTTCTGGATACTCTCCGATTACAAAGGCACCAACTGTTGCAATAGACATCAATAAAAATTCAGTAAAAACATCACCTCTTTTTATACTCTTCCACCCTTGTTTTAAGACAGGTAAACCAACAGGAATATATGCAATTACATACCAAATAATTCTTATCCATCCTTTTAAAAAAGGAAGAACATTAAAGTAATCAACAGCGATACCTATCATTAACATAATGAAACTTACTGTTGATGGAATATAGGTTTTAAAACTTATTATGCCAGTACCATGAGAATGACCATCATGATTATCCTCTGTACTACAACAACTAGCTTCATTTTTGTGGGTATTATCTTTATTCATAACTATAGACTTTATAAGCTACAACAAAGGTCTTTAATAATATATGCAATTGTAGTGCAATTACATACTACATTTATCGCAAACACCTTTTACAACAAGGTTTATGTCTTCTGCTAAAAAACCTTCTGGTAAATTTATCTGTGGAATTTTATGATTGGTTAAACACACTGTTTCATTGCATTTATTACAATGAAAATGTAAATGTAAGTCTTGTTCAATATCACAAGTACACCCTTCTTCACATAAAGCGTATTTACTTACACCTGTACCATCGTCAATTTGATGAACCACACCCTTTTCTTCAAACGTTTTTAAGGTACGATACAACGTTGTTCTTTCTGATTTTTCAAAAACATTTTCTACATCTGTTAGCGCTACAGCATTGGCTGTATTTGCCATGTATTTATAGATAAGAATACGCATCGCTGTAGGTCTAACATTTTTTTCTTCTAAAAACTTTTCTATTTTATCCATACTATTTAATGACTGTGTTCTGCATCTCCCTTTTTGGCTTCTGCCATTAGGTAATATCCATTATTAAAAGCATATTTTATATTAGGTGGCATAGCTGTTAAAAATACTACACTAACCCAATTATTGTCTTTGACTCCTATTTTAACTTCTATAGGTTTAAAACTCCAATCTTCACCCTCCATTTCTGCTTTAAAAGCATAAAATTTACCATCATCTTCTCCTATTGCACTTTCTGGCAATGCTAAAGTTTTAATCTCTGAAGTTGCAATTTTACCTTGAATATACATACCTGGTATTAAATTACCTTCTTTATTTTCAATTTCAGCATGTACATGTACCGCTTTAGGATTTTTCTTAAAAGTTTTACTTACCGAATAAATCTCAGCAGCAAACTTTTTATTTGGTGAAGATTGTATTATAAAACTCACTACCTGTCCTTTTTTTACTTTATCTACATCTTTTTCAAAAACCATTAAATCGGCATGTACATGATGCGTGTTTACCACTTCAAAAAGATTAGTTTGTGGCTCTACATACTGCCCTGTTTTTATACCTACTCGCTGTACGAAACCTTCAATCGGAGACTTTAAAGCTACCTTTTGATAAATTACTCCATTTCTAACACTCGCTGCATTAATATTAAACTGTTTCAACTGTGCCTCCAACCCTCTTTCCATACCTTTTGATGCTAAATATTCTGATTCTGATTTTTGAAAATTTAAACCAGACCCTACACCTGCCTCATATAATTTTTTTTGCCTTTCAAAATCTTTTTTCAAAAATTGACTGCGACTAAATGCGCTCAAATAATCGGTTTGCTTTTGAATAATATTTGGATGTGCTAAATATGCTACAACCTGGTTTTTTGATACTTTATCGCCTTCAATAACTTCTATTGAAACTATATTAGCACCAACCATTGAAGTTATAACAGCTTCATTTTGAGGCGGAACATCTAACTCTCCATTTGCCTCAATATAATTCTCAATAGTCCTTTCGCTAATAGTATCTATTTTCATTTGCATAACTTCAAATTGCCGTGCACTTAACATCGCTTCAACAACTTTTTGGTGCGATTTTTTTTCTACATGTTCTTTTTCAGAACTATTACTCTCATTATTACTATGGGCATTTTCTTTGCAGCTAAAAACAAGCAATGTTACTAAAAGAATAATAGCAATCTTATATGTCAATTTATTTTTCATTTTTTTCATTTTTAAAATATTGCAACTCAAATAAAGCCTGTAAATAATTATCTAATGCCGTTAATGCATCTATTTCAATTTGGATAGCATCTCGCATTATTTGGCTAAATGCTGTATAGTCAAGTGCTCCTTCAGTATAAGCAAACAAAGCACCTTTACGCTGTTCTTTTGCCAACGGTAGCACATTGTTTGTATAAAAAACCCATGAAGTTTGCCATTTCTTATACTCCATAAATATTTGTTTATATGCTGCTTTTATCTGATCTTGCTTGAATAAAACATCTGTTTCTATAATTTGCTTTTCTATTTTTAATGCTTTGACTTTACTACGCTCTAATCCCGAAAACAAAGGAATAGATAAACCTGCCTGATAGCTATAAAAACCATTTTGTCCATTTAACCTTTGTAACCCTCCTTGCAAATTTAGTTTTGGCAACATATCTGATTTAGCCATTTTATAATTTGCCTGAGCCTCATTTAATTGGCTATTGGTTAGAATAAAACTTGGATGCTTTTCTAGTTCTACATCTGTCATATTTATAAAAAATATACTTTCATCTAAATTACTAGCTACCGTATAAAAAGCATCTGAAACCAACCATAAATTAAAACGTTGCAGTGTAATATCATAATCGCTTTGTGCTTGTTGTTTTTTATTCAGAATTTGTAATGCTTGATTTTTTGCAGACGCATATTCTAGTTTAGAAATAGATTCTACTTCTAAATTTAAAGCTATTGCTCTTGAAAACTTACCGTAAATTGAATCCATTTCTTCAAAAAGGAGTAATTTTTGTTTTGCTTTAAAAACATCTGACCACGCTTTTTTAACTTCTTGTTCAACTTCTAGTTCTGAAAGTAAATAAGCTGTTTCTGCTAATTTTACACGCTGTTTTTGTAATTTATTTTTTGCAGATACTCCAAAAATATTTATGCTTTGCTGTCCAAAACCAATTGTTGTATAAACTCCTTGAGATTCGTTTATTTCTTCTCCTCCTGTGAAAATTTGAGTTTTTCCAAAATCATATGCTGATCCTTTTAATGCATTTTGCTTTTCGACTTCTAATTTTTGAGATTTTAATATCGGATAATTCTCTTTTGAAATCTTTATTGCATCTACTAAAGAAATTGGCAAAATAGAATCTTTAGGAATTTCTTGCGCATTCGCAAAAGGTATTATAACCAATAGTGCTATTAACAAAAAAACTACTTTACTCTTATTTCCTGCAAAGTTTGTTGTTATTGATTTATTTTCTATCCATTGATAAAAAATAGGTAAAATAAACAATGTTAATAATGTTGATGTAATCAAACCACCTATAACAACTGTCGCTAAAGGCCTTTGTACCTCTGCCCCTGCCGATGATGATATTGCCATGGGTAAAAATCCTAACACATCTGTAAATGCCGTTAATAAAATAGGCCTAATTCTTCTTTTGGTTCCTTCTACAATTCTGTCTCTTAAATTGATTACACCTTCTTCCTTCAACTCATTTAAACCACTAATCATCACCAAACCGTTAAGTACTGCTACTCCAAAAAGCACAATAAAACCAATACCTGCTGAAATACTAAAAGGCATATCACGCAACCAAAGAGCAAACACACCACCTATAGTTGCCATTGGTATTGCTAAATAAATCATTATCGTTTGCTTGAATGATTTTAATGCAAAATATATTAGGGTGAAAATTAAAAGTAATGCAATAGGTACAACCATTTTTAAACGATTAGTAGCACGTTCTAAATTCTCAAAAGCACCACCATAGCGAATAAAATAGCCTGAAGGCAATTCGAATTGAGCATCTAGTTTTTGCTTTATCTCCTCTACAACAGATTTTACATCTCTATCTCTAATATTAATACCTACATACGATCTACGGTTGGTATTATCTCTACTAATTTGCATTGGTCCAGGTTCGTAACTAATATCTGCTACTTCTCGTAATGGAATTTGAAAACCACTTGGCAGATTAATAAACAGGTTTTGAATATCACTTATACTCTTTCTGTTTTCTTCTTTTAATCGAACAACCAAATCAAAGCGTTTTTCTCCCTCAAAAATTACTCCCGAGTGCCCACCTGCAAATGCAGCTTGTACAGTATTATTTAAAGTATTTATATGTAAGCCATACTGTGCAAGCTTATTTCTGTTATAATGAATTGTAATTTGAGGCAAACCAGCTGTTGCTTCAACTTTTATATCGGCCACACCAGGTACTGTAGCTATTATTTGCCCCATTTCTTCCGATTTACGTGCCAAAACATCTAAATCTTCTCCGAATAACTTTATAGCTACATCTTCACGAACTCCCGTAAGTAACTCATTAAATCGCATTTCGATAGGCTGTGTAAACTCAAATCCAACACCAGGAACAACACTAATTGCTTCTTTTATTTTTTCAACTAATTCAGATTTAGAACTTGCAGAAACCCATTCTTTTTCAGGTTTTAATATTACAAATACATCTGCAATATCCATAGGCATAGGATCTGTAGGTACATCTGCTACACCTATACGACTGATTATACTCTCAACCTCAGGAAATTTAGATTTTACAATTCGCTCAATTTTAGTAGTTATATTAATACTTTCTGTAAGTGAGCTACCTGGTTTTAAAATATCATGAAAAGCAATAGTTCCCTCATCTAGTTGAGGAATAAATTCACCTCCCATTTTTGTAAAAGCAAATAAGGCTATTAAAAAAAGGACAACTGCAGAAACTATAATTGTTTTACCTTTAGTAAGAGACTTTATTAAAAGTGGTTTGTACTTCTCTTCTACCCAAAATACAAACTTATCACCATAACTATGCTTATGTACTTCATTTGGTTTAGGTGCTTTTAAAAACAAAGCCGAAATCATTGGTACGTAAGTTAAACACAAAATCATTGCCCCAATCATTGCAAAAATAAATGTAAGCGCCATTGGTTGGAACATTTTACCTTCGACACCTTCTAAAGCTAAAATGGGAAGAAAAACTATTAGAATAATTAACTGACCAAAAAAAGCTGCATTCATCATTTTTTTAGAAGCAAGACCTGATATTGCATCCATAGATGTGTTTTGCCCCTCATTCTTTTTAGCATAACTGTACATTAAAAAAACCGTACTTTCTACTATAATTACAGCGCCATCAACAATAATTCCGAAATCAATAGCACCTAAGCTCATTAAATTTGCCCAGACACCAAATATGTTCATCAATATAAATGCAAATAATAAAGACAATGGTATTGTAGATGCTACAATTAAACCTCCACGCCAGTTGCCCAAAAGAAGCATTAAAACAAAAACTACAATCAATCCCCCCTCTAATAAGTTTAAAGTAATTGTTCCTGTTGTTTTTTCAATTAACTCGCTTCTATCTAAAAAAGGTTTTATCTGCACTCCTTCAGGTAGCGATTTTTGAATTTCTGCTATTCTTTCTTTTACAGCTTCAATTACTTTATTTGAATTTGCTCCTTTCAGCATTAAAATCATACCCCCGACAGCTTCTCCTTTACCATCTTTAGTTAAAGCACCGTAGCGAACTGAACTACCTATTTTCACCTCTCCTACATCTTTAATTTTTATAGGAACGCCTCCCGCATTTTTAATTACTATATTTTCTATATCCGATACTGTTCTTGCAAGCCCTTCTCCTCTAATAAAATTTGCTTTGTGGTTTCGCTCTATATAAGCGCCGCCTACATTCTCATTATTATTTGAAAGTGCCGTAAATACTTCTGATATTGAAATTCCGATAGCTCTTAATTCGTTCGGATCCACAGTAACTTCGTACTGTTTTTTATTCCCTCCAAATGCATTAACTTCTACAACTCCCGACACCATTGCCATTTGCCTGCGAACAATCCAATCTTGCATTGTTCTTAATTCAGTAAGTGAATACTCCCCTTTAAAAGCTTCATCAACTTCTAAAGTATACTGATAAACTTCACCTAAACCTGTTGAAATTGGCCCCATTGAAGGTTCTCCAAACCCATCTGGTATTTGTTTTTGTATTTCTGGTAATTTTTCAGCTACTAATTGGCGAGGTAAATAAGTACCCACTTCATCATCAAAAACAATTGTAACTACTGAAAGTCCGAATCGAGAAACTGAACGAATTTCTGATACATTTGGTAAGTTGCTCATTGCAACCTCGATAGGGTATGTAACAAACTGCTCTATATCTTCAGTACCTAAGTTTGGAGACTGCGTAATTATTTGTACTTGGTTATTGGTAATATCTGGCACCGCATCAATAGGTACTTGACTTACACTCCACAAACCAACACCAATAAGTGCTAGTGTAAATAAGCCTATTATAAATTTATTATTGATTGAAAAATCAATGATTTTATTAATCATCTTATAAATATTAATTCAGTTAAACATTCTTGAGGCAAATTTTAAAATGCTCAAAAGAGAAAATCAACCATAATAAAAATGGTCAAAATCGGATATAATTATCCTATAAAAAACTGAATTAAGCCCGTGGAGGCTGAAGCAATGAAAGAAAAACATCTTTACCTAAACCACTAAAATGAGAAAATTTGTTTTCTAAAAATTTAGGTTGAAAAGGTTCGAAGTTTATTAAACCAAAATCTATTGTATTTGAATGACAACATTGACAATTACAAAAAGGAGAACACGTATCTCCAATTGTTGAATTATGGTCTTGTTCTGATATAGATTTTTGAACTTGTGCAATTTCTGAATCATAATCAATAGTAGTTGAGTCTGAACATGGAATTATGTTTAGACTAAGTATATATATTGAAAATATGACTGTAAAGATTTTCACACTGCAAATATAAAAAGTATTTAATGCAATTAGATTGCAAAATGTTTTTTTAGTTGTCTTGTACTTTACATTTCTACTTTTTCCTTTTTTAGTTAAAGTTACTTTTAGTTAATTCTAATTTTATATTGCTTTAATTATAAATCAACACCTATTGGTTTTTAAATTTATTGGTTAGACTTTAAAATTTTAAGAAAGTAAAAGGAATGATATATAACTAAAAAAGCCCCTTAAAAAGGGGCTTTTGTTAGGTGATGGCAGAAGGATTCGAACCTTCGACCGCCTGCTTAGAAGGCAGGTGCTCTATCCAGCTGAGCTATGCCACCATTCACAAACGAAAATTATCATTTCTTTCAGTTTGCGGGTGCAAATATACTGTTTTCAACAAATATTTTGCACTTTTATTAAAGTAAATTAACTATTCTTTCAAAAAAAAATATAAGCGTTTATAAATTAGATAGTTAAGAGTAACAAAATATCGCTTATTTTTTATTATTTAACTTAAAAATCTACACAAAAAGATAAGTAATTAAATGTTTTTGTCAAGTTTATTTTTTTCTAATTAACAATAAGCCTAAAATAGTAATGGATGCATTCACTGCTATATTAACAAAACCAAAGTCGAATTTATAAAATTTCAATAAATATGCACTTAATAAATATGTTATTATTGGAGCTGATAAACATACAAATGGAACTAACTTATCTTTTACATTAATTTTAGTAAACATGCCTAACATGTACAAGCCCAAAAGAGGACCATATGTGTAACCAGCAATCTTAAATACTAACGAAATTACATCGCCCTTACTATTTGAAAAAGCCATGATAATTATAAAAACTAAGACTGAAAAACCAAATAAAACTCTGTTTTTTAACTTTTTACGTTCCAATTCAGGTTTTTTCGAAATATCCAAAAAATCATATGTAAAAGATGTTGTCAAAGCGGTTAATGAAGAATCGACACTTGAAAAAGAGGCCGCTATAATACCTAATAAAAAGAAAACACCTGCAAGAGTTCCTAAATGATTTAGCGCTAAATCAGGAAATAAAGTATCTGTTTTCAATAATTTACCAGCATCATTAACTTCTAATTTTATTCCATTTTTCTCAGCATATATGTATAACAAAACTCCCAAGCCTAAAAACAAAAATTGAGTAAGAGCCAAAATTAAACTATAGGTAAGTGTGTTTTTTTGAGCATCCCATTGGTTTTTACAAGTCAATGTTTTTTGCATCATGTTTTGGTCTAACCCAATCATAGCTATAGCTACTAATACACCTGCAATAAATTGCTTGTAAAAATTATTGCCTGATTCTCCATCCCAATTAAATATATCAAAATAAGCGTGCTGACTAACTTCTTTAACCGATTCTGCTAATGTAATGTCTAATGATGTTGTTATAGAATAAATAGATATTGCGGCTCCTAAAATTAAAAAAGTCGTTTGTAAAGTATCTGTCCAAACTATTGTTTTTATTCCTGATTTATTAGTGTACAACCAAACCAAAATTAAAATTAGAATTACTGTAATATAAAATGGAATACCTAAATCATCAAATAAAGCAAGTTGCAAAATTTTAGATGCCAAGAGCAATCGTAATGCTGCACCGAATGATTGTGATACTAAAAAGAAAAGGGAACCTGTTTTATATGATTTAACCCCAAAACGGTCTTTTAAATACCCATAAATAGAAACTAATTTTAGTTTAAAATAAAGAGGTATTAACACAAATGTGATAAATATATAACCTACCACATTACCCAAAATAAATTGAAAAAAATAGAAATTGTTATTACCTACCATACCTGGTACAGAAACGAAAGTAACACCCGAAAGCCCCGCCCCTACCATACCAAAGGCTACTAAAAACCAAGGTGATTTTCTATCTCCTGTAAAGTATGATTCGTCACTTCTGTTTCTAGAAGTTAAGTACGATATCACCATTAAAATAATAAAATAAAAAGCTATTATACTAAATACATAAATTGATTTCAAATGATCTAATTTTAATTAAAGGTTTAAAGTAGTACTTTTTTAAAACTAAAAGAATTAATATATAAAGATACCTTTGAAAAAATTCATCTATTTTAAAATACCATTCGTCTATACTTAAATGTATTCTATCCAATTTGATTTATTTACTATTTAATAAAAAACAATATTTGCCGTATAAAAATAGAAAGTCATGAATGTATTATTTATTGAAGACGACACAATTGAAACAATGAAACTTCAGAGAACTGTTTCTAAACTTCAATTAAAACATAATATTATTGAAGCTAAAAATGGAGAACAAGCATTAGATATTCTAAAATCTAGTTCTAAACTACCTGATATTATTTTACTTGATTTGAACATGCCTCGTATGAATGGTATAGAATTTCTTAAAATACTTAAAGCTGATAGTAATTTTAAATATCTACCTACAATCATACTCACAACATCTGAAAACAGAGCTGATTTACTTGAATGTTATAAAGTCGGCATAGCAGGTTATGTTATAAAACCCTTAAAATATGAAGATTACGAGTATAAATTAAAAACTGTTTTTGAATACTGGGAAACAAATGAACTTGTAAAAGCTTAGAAAAAAAGCTATTTCACAACATTTTTTAAAAAAATAGCACATATTTTCCTACATTTATTATTGATTAATCTATCAATATATGAAAGGAGTTGTTTTTACAGAATTTTTGGAGATGGTAGAATCTAAATTTGGTCTCGAAATTGTAGATTCTATTATTGAAAATTCAGACTTGCCTTCTGAAGGGATATATACTTCAGTAGGGACCTATAATTTCAATGAAATGGTTAGCCTTATTACTAGTTTAAGTGATAAAGTAAAAATACCAGCAGGCGATTTAATATATGCATTTGGTTTATATTTATTTGACGGTCTAGGAGGATCTCATCCTGAAGTTATACAAAATTACACTACCCCTATAGCTCTCTTATATGCTATAGAAGATCATATACATGTTCATGTCAAAAAATTATACCCTGATGCTGAACTACCTAGCTTTAAAATTTTAGATAAAACAGATAATTCTATAAGCATGATATATTCTTCATCTAGAGGATTATATCGATTAGCCGAAGGTTTAATTGAAAAAACTTTCGAACACTTTAATGGTACTTCTACGATAACCTATGAGTTGTTAAAAGAAGACGGAACAGAAGTCAAATTTGATATTGTCCAAAATGGATAACAAAGAAGTTATTTTACTTAAAAAAGCACTCAATCGCCAAATAAAAGCTAGAAAACAAGCCGAAGGTATTTTAGAAAAAAAATCTAAAGAGCTTTACGACACAGCCAAGCATTTAAAAGAAGTAAATTCAAGATTAGAGAATATGCTTAGCGAAAAATCATCTGAATTAGATGGTGTTTTCACTAACATAATAGACCCTTATGTTGTTATAGATTTGTTTGGTAATGTTATGAAAATGAACAACTCTGCTAAAGAATTTTTAGGATTTGATAATTTGAAAGAGAATCAAAACTTAACAGAATTAGTTCACCAAGATTATTTAGAATACACCATACAGTCATTTAAAACACTTATTGAAGTAGGTACGTTAAAAAATTATAGAGCCAAAATTGTAATTAAAAATAAAGAAGAAAAATTTGTTGAAATAAATAGTTGCTTGATTTATGATAATAATAGAAAGCCTATTGGAGCTCAAGGAATTATACGTGATATTAGCCAAGAAACAGAAATAAAAGAATTGTTAGGTACTCAAAGAAAGCAATTAGATATTATTGTAGAAAATTCTCCTTTAAGTATTTTATTAGTAGATGATCAAAAAATTATAAAAGCAAATGGCGCATTCTTATTGCTTTTAGGCTATACTGACTTAGAGATAAAAAAACAAACTATAAATTCTATTGCTACAGCTGAAAACAAAGAGCTAGCCGACATACTATGTAAAAAATTACATAGTGGTGAAATAGAAACGTATTCTACAATAAAAAAATACTTAAAAAAAGATGGTTCATCCATTTTAGGAAAAACTTCCGTAAGTGCTGTAAAAAATCAAAGTGGAACGCTAGATTATCAAGTAATAGTAATTGAAGATATCACGAAAGAAATAGAAGCGAAAGAACAAGTTAAGGCTTCTGAAAATAGACTTTCATCATTAATAGCCAATTTACATACAGGTATTTTAGTTGAGAATGAAAACAGAAAAATAGAGCTTACCAATAAAATGTTTTGTAACATTTTTGATATTAAAATATCTCCTGAAAGATTAAAAGGTATAGACTGTTCAAAAGCAATGAATAATACCAAAAATTTATTTAAAAACCCTGATGTTGAACTACTTAAAATAGAAACAATTTTAAAAAATAAAAAACTTGTTTTAGCTGACGAACTATTGATGCAAGATGGTCGAATTTTAGAACGAGATTATATACCTATTTTTAGCGATGGGAATTATAACGGCCATTTATGGGCTTATACAGATATAACTCTTTCTAAAAATTATAAAAAAAATATAGAAGCTGAAAAAGAAAAATATAGAAGTATTATAGCTAACATGAACTTGGGACTTATTGAAATTGATGAAAATTTTAAAGTGCAGATGGTAAACAATAGTTTTTCTAAAATGAGTGGTTACTCAGAATATGAGTTACTAAATAATAATGCTATTGATGTAATATATAGTAAGGAAAAAGAAAAAATTAAAGAAAAAATGAGTAGCCGACTCGATGGGAAGTCTGACTCATACGAAATTGAAATTTGCCATAAAGATGGCAGTAAAAAACATTGGCTGATCAGTGGAGCCCCTAGATATGACCATACTGGTAAAATTATAGGTTCTTTAGGTATAAATTTGGATATTACAAATCAAAAAAGACTTGAAATTCAAAAAGAAAAATTAGTAACAGAATTAGAAAAAAGTAATTTAGGCTTACAAGAATACGCCCATATAGTATCACATGATTTAAAATCTCCTTTACGAAGTATTAGTGCCTTATGCACCTGGTTATATGAAGACTATATAAATGTATTAGATGATAATGGTAAAAATAACTTGTCTTTGATGCAAGAAAAAGTTGAAGCCATGGATAATTTGATTGATGGCATTTTAAAATATTCTACAATAAATAGCGATAATATAGAAAACGATAATGTTGATGTTAATGAAGTTATTAAAGAAATAACAGATATTATTTATATACCAGAACATGTTAAAGTTGTAGTCGTTAATAAATTACCTATCATTAATGCTGATCGCACTAAAATTCATCAACTAATACAGAATTTTTTAAGCAATGCAGTAGTTCATATAGAACGAAAAGAAGGTCTTGTGGAAATTGCTTGTAAAGATGTAAATACACACTGGCAATTTAGCGTTAAAGATAATGGAGTTGGTATACCAAAAGAATACCATGAAAAAATATTTAAAATTTTTGAATCTGTAGGTAATAAAGAAAGATCTACTGGGATTGGATTATCAATTGTTAAAAAAATTATAGACCTATATAACGGTAATGTTTGGCTAGAAAGTGAAATTGGTATCGGAACTACTTTTTACTTTACAATAGAAAAATAAAACTATGAAAACTATTCAATTATATAGAGATAAAGATAGAAAATGGTTATATATATCTGAAAAGCAAATATTAAACAAACCATTGGTTTTTGTTTTCGGAAATAGATATTTACTTGAAGAACCCAATATTTACAAAGACATAAATAAAATATTTCCAGATGGAGATATTATTTTAGGATCTACCGCTGGTGAAATTTTAGGTAATAACGTGTATGATGAAACAGTTTCTGTAACTGCTATTGAATTTGAAAAAAGCTCATTTATAATTCATTCTAAAAATGTAAAAAACTATGATGGTAATTTTCAAAAATTAGGAGAAGACCTCAGCAGTGAATTTCCGAAAAATTCATTAAAACACTTGTTTATAGTTTCAGAAGGAAGTACTGTTAATGGCAGTACATTAATTGACGGATTAGAAAAAAACTTAAGTAAAAATATTTTAATTTCAGGTGGCCTATGTGGAGATGATGCCCGTTTTGAAAAAACGCTCGCTTCTTATAATTCTTTACCTAAAGAAGGAGAAGTTGTTGCTATCGGCTTTTATGGTGAAGCATTAGAAATTACATGTGCTAATTATGGCGGTTGGACAACTTTTGGACCTGAGCGCACAATTACAAAATCAAAAGATAATATTTTGTATGAATTAGATGATAAGCCTGCACTAGATTTATATAAAAAATACTTGGGTGACAAGGCTAATGAATTACCTCAAGCGGCGTTATTATACCCCTTAAATTTAAGATTGAAAGGAAGTAATGAAACTCTTGTTCGTACGATTTTAAATATTGATGAAAACAATAATACTATGATTTTAGCTGGTGATGTACCAGAAGGATCAACAGTACAGCTCATGATGTCGTCTGTCGATGATATTGCTGAAGGAGCTTCGAAAGCTGCTTTTTATGCTATGAAAAATAGAACTAAAAAACCTGAACTATCATTACTTGTAAGTTGTGTTGGAAGAAAATTAGTTATGGACCAAAGAACAGAAGATGAAATAGAGGAAGTTATAGAGGTTATAGGCAAGCAATCTGTAACAGCAGGTTTTTATTCATATGGTGAATTATCTCCTTTTGCTGGTCAAAATGATTGTAAATTGCATAATCAAACAATGACATTAACACTTATTAGCGAATAATGCACTCATTACTAAAAAGACAAATTCGAAAATATCTTCCTGAGGACTTTAAAGATTCTCAAGACTTAGCTGTTTTTTTAGATGCCATAGAAAAATCGTACTCAAATTACGATGAAAAAGTAATAATGGTTCAAAGGGCAATGAATATAAGTTCCGAAGAACTTTTTGAAGCCAATAAATATTTAACTGCTGAAACAGAAAATCAGAAAAAAACTTTAAATACTCTTGAAAAAGCTATCGAACTATTAAATAACACTAGTTCAGAAGGAGATCAAAATAAAAAATTTGAAATAAAATCTAATCTAGATCCATTAGAATTAGTATCTAAAATAGAAAATCAAGCAAACGATATTGTTCGAATGACATCTGAAAAAAATAAGATGTTAAAAGATTTAGAAAGGCAAAATGCTGCTTTAAATGATTATGCTCATATGGTATCGCATGATTTAAAATCACCTATAAGAAATGTAAATGCCCTTTTAAACTGGATAATTGAAGACGAAAATAAAAATTTATCTGAAACAAGTGTAAAAAATTGTGAGCTAATTTCTGAAAATATCGAAAAAATGGACGCCTTAATTGACGGTATACTAAAGCATGCTGTTTTAGATTCTCTTGACGAAAAAGTCATAGAATTAGATTTAAATGTTTTAATAGAAGACATCAAAAAAATAGTCTATTACCCAGAAACTATTTCTATTGAAGTAAATGGTAAATTGCCTATAATAATTTCTGAGAAATATAAAATAGAACAACTATTTACTAATTTAATTACAAATGCAATTACAGCTACAGAACATATTGATAAAGGTCGTATAGTAATTGAAAGCTTTGATAAAGGAGATTTTTGGGAATTTTCGGTAAATGATAATGGTAAAGGTATTGCTGAAAGACATCAAAAAAGCATTTTTGATATGTTTAAAAAATTAGAAAATAATTCTAGAGCAACTGGAATAGGATTAGCCTTAGTTAAAAAAGTAGTTAATATTTATCAAGGAAATATTTGGTTAAAATCTGAAGAAAATAAAGGAACTACATTCTATTTCACTTTAAAAAAACAACCATGATACAAGAGCCTAATTTAAACTACATAAACGAACTAGCTGGTGATGATGCCGAATTTAAACAAAAATTTATTGCAGTTTTAAAGGAAGAAATTCCTATTGAAAAACAAGAATATTTAAATTTTATAGAAAATAACAGCTTTAAAGATTCAGCCGAATGTGTTCATAAATTAAAACATAAGTTAAATATTCTTGGCCTAACTAATGATTATAAATTTGCGGTTATATATGAGGAAGAATTAAAAAAGCACAATTCATCAAAAAAAGATGAATTTTTAATTACTTTAGAAAAAATAGAATCGTTTATAAAAAACATATAACCATATGAATTGTATTATAGTTGATGACGAAGCAACAGCTAGAGTTATAGTTGAGCAGCTTTGTTCTAAACATGGAAACATAGATGTTGTAGAATCATTTTCAAATGCTATTGATGCAATAAAGTTTTTAAACCAGCAAACTGTTGATGTTGTTTTCTTAGACATTCACATGCCTGGGTTTTCTGGAATTGATTTTATACAAACGCTAAAAAACCCTCCTAAAATTGTTTTGACAACATCAAATACAGAGTTTGCAATTGAAGCATACGAATATGAAGCTATAGTAGATTATTTGGTCAAACCGATTAGGCAGGAACGTTTTGATAAGTCTATCATTAAAGTTGAAAATACATTTAAAAAAATCGCAGCTGATTCTTCTAAATCTGCAATTACATCTTCAAATTCAGAGGAAGATTTATATATTAATATAGATCGTCGATTAATTAAATTAAAGTTTCACGAAATTTTATTAATTGAAGCTAAAGGAGATTATATTGATATTAAAACAATCAATAAAACATACCACGTACACAACACATTAAAAAAAATAAAAGAAAAATTACCTGAAGATATTTTTTTACAAATTCACAGATCATTCATTATTAACTTTACAAAAATTATCGATATTGAAGATAACAGTGTTTTAATTGAAAAAAATGTAATTCCTATTAGTAGGTCTAATAGGCCTGAATTAATGAGAAGGCTAAATTTACTTTAAATTTATTTCTTTAAATTTTTATAATATAATGGTTCTTTTAAGAAGAGCCATTTTATTTTTAAACCTATCTCTGTAAACTCAAAACCGGCTGCTGTAGCTGAAGCAATATTACTATACTTACCATATAAATTCCCACTCCATCTTTTTGAAAACTGATGATTTACACCTGCCTCTGCTCTAAAAATTACTGTTTTTAGATCTTCTTCTACTTTTTGCAAACCCGTTGCAGCACTTAACATGTAACTTGTTTTTTCAGTAAAGTTACCTCTTAAATCACTAAAAAATTCAAAAGCTTGATATTTTGAAGGACTAAAATATATAGTTGGTAGCTGGTCTTTAAATGTTATGTACTGGTAATTTATACCAATTTTAAATGCAGGCTTTTTAAATATATTATAATATAGAGATGTAAATAATAAATTACGCACATTATCATCTGTTTGCTGCGTGTGTATTAACTGGGTGTACCAGCCAAGTTTAAAATTAGTACCTAGGTTGTAATTGAGTCCAAAATGGTTCATTACAATTTCTCTTTCTATTAAATCCGCATTAAAACTTTGCACTTCGCGTTGATAGCCTAAATCTAAATTTTGCAATTTAAATGGTTGAGTTTGTAGTTTAATATCAAAAACAGGTTGGGTATAGCTTATTGTTGTTGAGGTTGAATTATTAATACCAAATATTGCTTTTAAATTTGTTTTAGGTATTATTTTATAAGCCACTGCAGCTAATAGTACATGTGCTGTTGCTTTATTAAGTGTAACTGTATTTTCTGTTTTTCGATATTGATAAGATAATGATGTTACTAGTTTTGTTGTTATTGGTACATCAATACTTGTTTTAGATGAAAAAGCAACGTTATTACCATTATCAAAAGTATATGCTAAATGCTCTTCAACAGTAGGTGTAAATTTTATATTTAGTTTATCAATAAAACTTAAAGCATCTTTTTGTTGATCGTAAATTTCTAAGGTTTTAAATGCTGCTTCATAAGCAGGAATAATCTTATCTGAAGCAAATAGTGCATTTGCTTTTCCTAAATTTCCATCAAAAGAAGTTGTGTCTCTATCTAGAATTTGGTTATAGTTTAATAAACTTGTTTTAAAATCTCCGGTATACATACCTTTTGTCGCCTTCAGTGCATTTATCCAATTCCTATTTGGGTACTTATTTTCTGCAATTAAAATTTCGCTCTTTGCATTGCCATATTTATTATTCCAAATTAATGCTTGAATATATCTTTCATAAGTTTTCTCTTCAAGTTCAGAGTCATTAATAGTTTTAATTTTAAGCATAGCATTTTCTGCTACTTCCAATGCTTCTCTATCATTTTCATCTAAATGTTCTGCTAAAGAAATACCGTTTAATGAGGTAACAGAATCTTTTGAAGTGGTTGCATACCTTTTATAAATACTCTTAGCAATGGGTATATTTTTTGTAATTAAATAAATGTTAGCTAAATTTAATAGTACGTCTTTATCTTCTTCAAAATCTTCAAAAATTTCAGTTAATAAGGAAATAGCTTTATCATATTCTTGCTTATTTACATAACTATTAGCATAACCTAGTTTAATAAATTTTCTAGAAACTTTAGCACTAGAATTTTTTGGTTGAATACTTATAGCATTATTTACAACTTGTAAAGCTTGTGGGTACTCTTGTAAATTTGATAATGTATTAGCGTATCCTAAAACAGCACCAAAATTGGTAGGATTTTCTTCTACCAAACTCTTATATAATGGTTTAGCTTCTTTAAACTTTTTATCCCAAAGAAAAGATTCATTATAGTTAATCTGTATTTCAAAATCACCAGGATATTCCTTTAATAAATTTGAAAATATCTTATTTGCTTTACTTGGTTCACCACTAAGGCCTACTGCCCTTCCATAACAAAGTTTTGCTGTTTTATTATTTGAATCCATTTTTAGATAATTTTCAAAAAATATTTCTGCTTTTTGAAAATCTCCTTTTTCTAAAAGTTTAAACCCTTTTGTTATATCCTCTTGTGCATTTACTAATACTGTTATCAATAAAAATAAAGTTGTTATTTTTTTTCTCATAAATCAGTAGGTATTTTACTACAAAAATAATAACGTTATATTTTGTGTTTTATTAAGCACGTTACTTAAATGTTTATTATTTTAAATATATTTTTTTAATCTCATTCTCGAATACAACTAAATGTTGTTCATCGACAACAAGCTGGTACTAAACATATCTGACAAATTTAAGGCTGGCATACTATAGATATTTGATCATAAATTATATTATTTATATAAATAAATAAGAATATTCTTACAATAATGTAAGGTATTTGCGTTATATAGATAACTAATCGATAAATGAATTGATCTTTATTAGAATGTAAATAAAGTCAACAAAAAAATATGATTGCCAATAAACTAATTTTAAAAAAAATTGCTCCAGAGCACATTTTTATGGGTAGTGTACTACTTGTGAATGGAGGTAATTATATTTACAACCTATTATTAGGTAGAATATTGGGGCCTGAAGCTTTCGCTGAAGCTGCATTATTAATTACTTTATTATTAGTATTATCTTTTGTAGGAATGACTTTTCAATTGGCTACCGCTAAATTTGCTGTACTTTTTGAAGGAGATCAGTGGCAAATATTTAAAAATAGCACTTACAAATGGGCCACTATTACAGGAGTTATTTTTGGTTCGCTTATTATTATTTTTTCTAAATCTTTACAAAGCATATTTCATACTCAAAACCATTGGATGTTTATCATATTTGGATTTGGAGTGCCATTATATTTTTTCATGAGTGTTAATAGAGGTAGTTATCAAGGCAAACAAAATTACACTAACCTATCTATTACGTATCAAACTGAAATGTGGTCTCGATTACTATTAACATTAATCTTATTGTATCTACTACCATATGTTTCTTCTACTCTAGTTGCTATAGGTATTGCTCTATCATTTATTTTCGGTTTGATACCTTCTAAAATGAAAGAAATCTCATTTAAAAGAAATTCAAAATTAATACCTGAAAATTTCAGTAAAGTAAAAACTTTTTTTATAATCACTGCTTGCTATGAACTAACACAAATTATTATAAATAATAGCGATATATTATTGGTTAAACATTATTTTAATCCTTTAGATGCAGGACTTTATGCCTCATTAGCCCTAATAGGTCGTGTAGTTTATTTTGTTGCTTGGATGTTTGTAATGTTATTATTACCAACAGTTGTTCAAAAAAATAAAGATGGCGAACCTACAGCTCCGATTCTATTTAAATATATTTCATATATAGGCCTATTATCTGCATTTATTGTAACGGTATGTTATTTTTTTCCTGAGTTAATTATATCGTTAATGTTCGGAGATGCATATATATCTATTGCAGGGTTATTATGGAAGTATGCTTTAGCTACCTCATTATTTGCTATCGCTAATATTTTTGCCTATTATTTTTTATCACTAGACCATTACATTCCTGTAATTCTATCAGGATTATTGGGAATGTCTCAAATTGGATTAATAGTTTTTTTTCATGATAATTTAGAAACTGTAGTTGTCATGCAAATTATTGCCATGTCTATATTATTATTTGTTCAACTATTTTATTTTTTAATAAAAAAATCAAAATTATAATGTTCATTCAACTATACAAACTAAATATTTAACTACAGTAAACATCTGTCAGACCAAAAAATAAATCAACGTTTTTAAATACATCAGATATTTGTTACAAAATACGTCGATACAAAACTTAACCTATGAAACTAGCAATTGTAACAGCATACCCACCAAGTAAAGTAACTTTAACAGAGTATGGCTACTATTTAGTTAAACATTTTAGAATGCAAAAGCAAGTGACTGAACTTATTTTAGTATGTGATAAAACTGAAGGTGAAAAAGATTTATCTTTTGAAAAAAACGGTTGTAAAATAACAGTTAAAGAGTGTTGGAGTTTTAATAGTTATAAAAATATTTTTAGTGTAAACAAAGTATTATCTGAAACAAAACCAGATGCAGTATTATTTAACCTTCAATTTCTAAAGTTTGGAGACAAGAAAATACCTGCAGCATTAGGTTTATTATTACCTGCTATTTGCAAATTAAAAGGTATTCCAACCATATCATTATTACATAATATATTAGAACAAGTAGATTTAGAAAATGCAGGTTTTACTGAAAATAAAATATTAAAAAAAATATATAATTTTATAGGTACTACGTTAACTCGTTTTGTTCTTGCCTCCGATTTTGTAGCAGTAACTATAAGTAAATATGTTGCAATTTTAGAAGCTAAATATAATGCAAATAATATTGTATTAATACCACACGGAGCTTTTGAAACACCTCCAACGCCTACATATGATTTACCTAAAGGACCTAAGCAGGTAATGGCTTTCGGAAAATTTGGAACATATAAAAAAGTTGAAATATTAATAGAAGCAGTTGAAATAATACGTAATAGAACTAAAGAAAATATTAAAATTGTAATTGCTGGCACTGATAGTCCTAACACTCCAGGGTATTTAGATAATGTTAAAAAAAAATATAGTTATGTTGACCAAATACGCTTTACAGGTTATGTTGCTGAAGAAGATGTAGAAAAGATTTTTAAGGATAGTGCTGTAGTAGTATTCCCTTATACATCAACAACAGGAAGTTCTGGCGTATTACATCAAGCAGGTAGTTACGGTAATGCTGTTGCACTGCCAGATTTGGGTGACTTAAGTATTCTTATTAAAGAAGAAGGTTATAAGGGAGAGTTTTTTGATGCTGAAAATGCAGATTCTTTAGCTAACGCCGTTCAAAATATTATTACAGATGACGCATATAGACGCAGTTTAGGACATATCAATTATACTGCCGCTTGTTCTTTACCAATGTCAAAAATTACTGAAATGTACTTAAGTCATTTCAATACAATTATAGAAAAAAAATCGACAAGCATAGTTTTACAAGAAGAAAATGCTTAAAAATATTAAAATTTTGGTTAGTGGTTATGTGTAGTAAGGGGGGAATAATACTTGGTGTTTACCCCCCTTTATTAAAAAAAATTAAGTGACAATATTCAAGATTGGTTAGTGGTTGTGTGTAATAAGGGGGATAATACATCCTATTAATCCCCTTTATTTAAAAAAATTAGTAAACGATATTAAAGATTGGTTAGTGGTTGTGTGAATAAAGGGTAGTACTAATTTTAGTTACTGCCCTTTATATTTGATAAAATTTTAAATGATGGTTTTTGATTTCCTAGTGAATCTAAACAGCCAAAAAAATGTTGCTTTTTTGACTTCCAAGGTAAATTGCCTGCAACTGCTTTTGGTACTTTTTCAAAGTCATACAAAGTCCAAAACATAAAAGGTATTTTTTCTTGATAAAGTACTTCTTGCATTTCTTTATAATACTCGAACTGTTCTTGCTCATTAGCTCCCATATACAAATTCCAAAGTCCTTTATAAGATGAAACTCCATACTCTTGTAAGAGTTTAGGCTTATTGTCTGGCACTCTATTTTCTAAAACAGTATATGCGTCTTTAAATTTACTAGCTTCTCTATAATAATGATAAGATATAAAATCGACTTGATTAGCTAATTCTACAGCTGTTTCTGGTGAAGACCATCCTATAGTTACCGGATGATTTCTGTCCCATCTCTTTATATTCTCCATCATTTGTTTAAGCCAACCTAATACACGTTCACGACCTCTCGATTCAAAATCTAAATCAGGTTCATTTTTTAAATCCCAACCTAATAATGCAGGGTGGTTTCTAAAAGTTTTTACTATAACTTCTGCATGCCTATTCGTTAGTGTCCAATTTGAAACATCGTAATCACCATAAAAATCAAATAATGTTATTAGAACTTCTAATTCATTTTTTTCAGCTAGGTCTAATACTATTTTGAGTAATTGTACTTTTTCATCTTTTACCAAACTCTTACCGAAATCTTCATATTGAACAAAAATTCGAATACTATTTAAGCCCATTTTTTTTATAATCTTAAAATCTTTATCGATTACTGAATCATTAAATTTTTTACCAAAAGTGTCCCAGGGGGAATCCTTAGGATAATAATTTATTCCCTTTAGGTTTTTTATTTTTTCTAATGTTAAGTTTATATTTCTATCTGCTATTTTTACTGTATCAATATAATTTTCAATTTCATTTAAGTGTCGTATTCTCCAAAAACCATCTTCTAAAAGCATCATTACGTGGTAGCTTGTAGTATCTTTTTCTTTATGTAATAAACTTTCTCCTGTATATATTTCTTGATATTCTTCTACATTATGATCTTTAAATACTACCATAGTACCATCCGTACTATAAAAATCTATATCTCCATTATGTTTTAAAGTTGTACGTTTATACCAGTTATTGTTTTTAATGTTAAGATCTATATTATCATATAAACGTACCCGAGCACTATCTGTATAAAAATCTTCTATTCCGTAATAATCATTTTTCTTAAAGGCAATATTGCGTACATGCCATGCATTTAAATAATCATTAGTGATTTCTCCTAATGTCTGTTCTTCTATAGGTCTACCTGGGTTTTCTAAATTAGACCAATGAATTTCAGGCCTATAAACTTCATCCATAGGTACTTCTAAATGCAGCATAGATGTTCTGTCGGCACCGGTATTTAAAAATACCCAAGCTGAACCTATACCTGAAATAATAAGTGCATTCATAGCAACGAAAGTTGTAATAATTACAGTTCTATAGAGTGTTTTATTTAATTTAAGTGCCATTTATTTGTTTTGTAAATTCTTTCGTAATACCTGCTGCTTTAATTACTAGCCTATAAGTACCATCATCTAAATATTCTGGACTAAGAAAAATTGAACTAACCCCCTCTTTAGTTGTAGTTTTTTTTGTTTCAATAAATTCTCCGTTTTCTGTATAAATATCTAGTTGCACCAGAATACCGTCGGGTACAAGCTGTTTCATGAAACTTTCTATTGGTCCTATATCTATGTTTCTGTTATGCTTAGAAAAATAAATTTGGAAATCGGTTATTGCTGTTCTAAAATCAACATCTATAACGTTACTTTCTGACGCACCTGTAATAAAAGCTTGTACATTCCAATTTGCCGCTTCTGAAGGGTGTAGAGTTCGTGCCTCTACTACTCCTGATATTGTTGTACCAACGGTATATAAACGAAACTTTTTATCGTTCTCAATTATAAAAGTCACTAACGTTCCATCACTAACAATGTTACCAAACTCATCTTTTATAATATCAGATTTTAATTTTAAGATTTGATTACCATCAGCGTAATCATGGTCTTGAAAAGCTTTAATTTTAAAATTTGTTGAGTTTGATGGAAAAACTATTGTAGTAAGTTCTTTTGATGTTCTTTCGTTACATTCAGATGTTACTAATATTCTACCTGCTTTTGTAGTCGATCGAACATTATACCAAGCCATCAAATCAGTAGTTTCAACTTTATATTCATTTATTAATTTTTGAAATTGTGATTTTATAATAACTTCAGTGCCTTTAATTACGGTATTATCGAAAATGTCTGTCGGAGATATAACTAGCATTGAATAATCTTTATAACCAGCAGTTATACTTCTTGGACCAAAATAAGTTTCCATGTTTGTTCCTTTCTCTACATTAGGACTAATCTCAATTTTACCTTTTAAAATTGTTTGACCTTTTTCTAGTAACTTCCAGTGGCAAAAACCTGATTTTCTTGAAAAATTGGTCGGTAATGAAAAAATAATTTTTTCATTTTTAATTTCTGGATTTAATAAAAGAGTTCCAAAAGCATTTTTAATATGCAACTTAACCTCTGCTGATTGATTATTTATCTTAAAAGGAATAATGATGGAATCGCCTGCATTATATTTTTTGTTTTTAAGCAATAATTCAGCTTTTATGACTATAATATTCAGAGGCTCTTCTTTCTTTGAAGAGCACGCTAAAAAAATAAAACAGATTACTATGTATACCAATTTATGCATACTATTTAGGGTTTCCGATATAACTATTAATTTCAAATTTAATATACTCAAAGCCAATACCTGAAAATGGCTGAGTTTGACTAGGTCCATGAGAAAAATTTCTATCCGGAAAAATTTTATCAGCTATCGCAGCATTAGGTAAACCATTTACAAAACAGTTGGTTAAATCACTTTTAATAACCTTTAAACTATCTAATTTTTGTGGTTTATAATTAAAAAATTGCTTTCGTTGAATACGTACACCTTCTGGTATAAATGAGTGGTCAACCCACACTAACTCATGCTTTTTATCATAATATGATATAATTAATTGAGGTATAGTTACTTCTTGAACGCCAGAGTTAAAAAGCACGCCATTAAAACCCTGTTCTGTATATTCTAAACCTTGTAAAGCTACACCTTTATATAAATCTGTATTTGCTACATTACCGGCTGATTGTATATTAAATTTTGTAGGTTGATCTTCAAAATTCATTGGTGTAAATTGATCTGGATCAAAAGTAGGTGGTAAAGTATCTTTTGTAGATGACCAAGCTATTCCTTCGAAATTTATTTTAAAAGCTGTAGTTTCTTTAGGCATTAACTTATGCTTCATATGATATTTTGCATTATAGTTTGCTAATTCTTTATTTAAATCATTATAAAGAGTTGCTTTTATAACTACATCGGCAGGCACATTATCTACATTCTGTATTTCACCAATAATACTAAACTGCCCCCTATTCTTGACCAATTTAGCACTTAATATTTCCAAAACAGGTTGCTTTAAAACATCTTCATGATAAGTTTGTTGTGTTGTGATTTTTCTTCTACCATGATTATAAAATGTTGTACCATTTGCAGTAAATAGCTGATCTGGAGGAATATCATTATCCGATTTAGTGGGTTTTAAATACCATTTACTTTTTCTTTTTACCAGATGATGAAAACTACTACTATACAAATTTTCTAATGGTGTAATCCATGTTGTATTAACTTTCGCCTTTGCACTAGTTTTAGTTTCATCATAAATTTCTATATACAAAGAATCCATTTTAGCATACGAACTTAAAATACCATCGGTTACGGAAACCTCTAACATGTATTGAGCAATATCAATATTACTATCAGGGTCCAAATAAGAATGCGCTCTATTAAATTCTTTAAAATCTAAAGCATCATAGTATGCCTCTACCACATTATTTGCAGAGATTTGAGCTACATTTTTCATGTAAAACAAATAAATACCGTACCCTAAGCATACTAAGACAATGAAAGCCCAAAAATGCGAGAATATTAAAAGTTTATATGAAAAATTTTTATAAGGCAATTCCAACTTCATAAAAGATGGAGGTTCAATTTTTTTAGATTTTAAAAGGCGTACCCAAATAAGCTGTATATTTATAATAAATGCTAACAGCACTGTCGTTAATGGTATTATCCCCCACATTATTTTCATAATGGTAGGCACGTCTTCCTTTGGAATAATCTGTGGTATAGGCGGTACATTTAATTTTTCCCACACCATAATTCCATTTTCTAATTGCTGCAAACGCTGCCAACCACAATAGTATAATATAGGGTCATAGAATTTATCATTAGAAAATATATACTTTAAATTATATTTCTCTGGTACAGTTAAAAATTGCTGTAAAGAACCAATACCTTCTACTCCTCTGAATTTAGAATTTTCAATGCGTTCAATAGCTCTAGTGGTTAATTCTGGTAAACGTCTAGCAGAATGGTAATTACCATCTACTGTCATAGCCGTTGTTTGTGCAGATAGCCAAGCCATTTGATCACCAAACCCCAAAGGTAAATACCGCCACGAATCGTGTGAATCTGCTCCTAAAAAATTTACGATAGGTAGTATATTTATTTTAGCAGGTTGCGACGGCCTAAAGTATCCTAATGTCATTGTAAAGAGTACCATAAATAACATTCCACCTGCCACCAAACCTCCTAAAACTCGATGGTAAACCTCTCCAAATTTTTCTTGTACGAGCACTTTTAAATCGCCCTCTACCATTCTATAGGCAAACTCTGCAAAAATTGGTAAGGCCATTATAGTTGCCCATAAAGTAAACCTATCTAATGTAAGAATATTAAAAGCAGTTTCTCCCAACATCATTAAAGGTATTGGTGTTGTACCACCTGTACCTAATATAGTTAATAAAGCAAAAGATAACCCGAAGAAAATATACCTCTTACTAAAGTATCTATAAAAAAAGTAAGGCAATACAAAAAGAAAAATACCCCATGGAATTATAAAAAAAACTAAACCTGATGATGTAATTTCTAAAAAATTATCACGCGAGCCATGCGGAATTGCTACTTGCGTTATTGGATTTCTTTTAGAATTATACCAATATGGAAAAATACAGAAAACGATTAAAAAAAGACTGGTACCACCAAACTTGACAATCCGCCAAAAGTGTTTTAATGTGGTATTCCAAAATATTTTAAAGGTGAGTTCTTTATAGGAATTTACACGCTCACGAGAAGCATCCATTACAGCCATACCTATCAAAGGAGCTATAAAAAATACCATTCCAAAAATAGGTGTTACATGGTGTGAAGTTACCGTAACTGCAAGCATAGTCACACTCGTCAAAAAATACCTAATCTTTCCTGTCTTGATCCATAAGTATATTTCTGTCATGGAGTGCAAAAGAATTGAAAGTGCTGTAATACTTGGTAATTGTCCAAAAATATGAAGCGTTTCTACAAATGTGGAGGAAAATACAGCTAAGACGGCACCATAACCTGCAATTCTCCTACTGCCTGTCATTAATAAGGTATATCGATAAACACCGGTTATAAATAGCACAATAGCCAACAATGCTACCGTATACATTCCAAATTTTAACCCACCAATATAAGAGAGTATACCTATAACTTGATGTACTAATGGCGGGTAAGATTGAACTGTAAAACCTGTATACCACCTATATTCCCAAGGGTCAAACCATGAGTTTGCATAATGATCTGCGAAAAACAAATGTATTAAGGCATCATACGTAGATTCTAATGTGAAGAAAATTGCAGAACCGTGAAAAGCAAGTCCTACAATTAAAGCTAATATTAAAAGTGTATTGGTTTTTTTCTTCATTTAGAAATTTCAAGTAAGAAAATACAACAATACCAAAGATATAAAATATAAAATTTAATAAGGTTATACAACAAGAAACAAAAATAAGCGTTATAAAATAGTTATTTACTTTTTAATTTGTAGGAAATTACATCTAAAATAAGGAGAATAAATGATTTAATTAACTACAAATAAGGTATTAAGACCTACACTTATTTATAATTAAACTAATATAAAATGAAATTATAAAACTTCAGTTATAAATTTATTAAGAAAAAATAAAAAAAACCAAGCTATCCCATGAAAATCTTAGCCATTGATGATCAACAATTAATTCTACTATCATTAGAAAAAAGACTAATAGAATTAGGATATGATGTAAAAACTGCTGATTCAGGTAATATAGGTATAGAAATTTTTAAAGATTTTAAACCTGATTTAGTTATTGTAGACATTAACATGCCGGGCATGTCTGGTTTAGATGTTGTAAAGCATATTAGAATTGAACAAAAATCTACTACTCCTATAATGGTAATGTCAGGTAATACCGATGAAAAAATTATTGTAAATGGTTTTGATTTAGGTATAGATGATTATATGAAAAAGCCGGTAAGCCTTAACGAGGTAGCTGCTAGAGTAAAAAGAATTATAGGTAAACCAGCTATTAATACTGAAAAAAGTAATTCAGATGGCCAAATGCTACAAGAATACTGCGTTGGTGTTGTAATACCTTGTTATAATGAACAAGATCGACTCTCTGGTAAAGAATTTAAAGATTTTGTACATAATAACTTAGGCTATCATTTATGTTTTGTTAATGACGGTAGTACTGATAAAACTCTAGAAGTTTTAGAAGAACTTAGAAAAGGAAATGAAACGAAAATTAGTATTTTTAATTGTGAAAAAAACGGAGGAAAAGCTGAAGCTGTTAGGCAAGGTGTTTTACATATAGCTAAAGACCCTCAATTAGATTACATAGGCTACTTAGATGCCGATTTATCTACTGATTTTAGAGATTTTGATGATTTAGTTAGAACCATAGAAAAATCAGACTTTAAAATTGTAAGTGGTTCTAGAATGAGTAGAATGGGTGCTAATATTACTAAAGAATCTGCTCGAGCTCTTATAAGCAAAACTATAAACCTCATTATTAGATCTATATTAAAAATGCCCTTTAATGATACACAATGTGGAGCTAAAATAATGGATAAAGAAATCGCCGAATTAGTTTTCGATAAAAAATTTATTACACGTTGGTTATTTGATGTTGAAATTTTTATGAGAATGCGTAAGCATTACGGTAGAGAAAAAGTATTACAAATTATTTGTGAACAACCTTTAAAAAGATGGATTCATGCTGATGGTTCAAAACTGTCAATGAAAGATTCTGTAAAAATTGTTGGGCAATTAGCAAAAATTGCTGTGCATTATAATTAAAAAATTAAATTGTAGTTCCATACATTTTAAAATTGTAGTTGTTAAAAAGCCTTATCATTATTATGATAAGGCTTTATTTATTATAAATTTTCATCAATTTTCCTTTTAGCTAAACTACTTGCTATTACTGTTATGATTAAAATTTGGGTAGCATGAAATAACATTAATGGTAACAATATAATACCAATAGCTCCCATATTCCCGAATATAATTTTAGAAAATACGGTACCATGTACTAAAGATTTTTTTGTGCCACAAAATTGAGCTGTAATTTGATCTTCTTTATTTAAACTTATTTTTTTAGCAATTACCCCTGTTAAGATAAATACTATAGAGAATAAAAATAATGCTCCAATAAACAATAAAAATAAATCTAAGATTGAAACTGAACCAAAAATATTTTTAATAAAAGATTCTGAAAAACTTTTATAAATTATCAGTAAGATAATTGATTTATCAAAAAGTGTAAGTTTACTACTATACTTTTGAGCAAAAGTATTCAAATACTGTTGCAGTATAAGCCCTACCACTACAGGCAAAACTATTTGAGCTATTAGCTTAATATAGATTTCTGTAAAATCAAAATCGGTATGTGCATCATTAATAAAAAACCCCATCCAAAGTGGTGTAATAGCAATACCAATAATACCCGAAATACTGGCATTAAAAATAGCCCCTGGTATATTACCTTTTGCCATTGATACCATAACTACTGACGATGATACTGTAGATGGTAACGCAGCTAAAAAGAAAAAACCTAACCAAATTGTTTCTTGCGCTTCGTTTTGCAAAAATGGTCTAAATAACAATACGAGTAGAGGGAAAATAAAAAAAGTAGTACTTTGTACTAGTAGGTGTAACTTCCAGTTTTTAATACCTGCCTTTAATTTCTCTGGCCCTAATTTTATTCCATAAAAAAAGAATATTAAAGAAATTCCTACCGTACTAATAGTATCTATAGGTATCTTGCTTTGTGGCCCACCCCATTGAGGAAAAAAATAAGCTATTATTATTACTAATATAATAGATAAAACGAATTTATCAATCTTTATTTTCATGATGTTTTTCAACTATAGATAAAACGCGAAGTAACAATATTGCTAAACAAAAAGGATAAAATATTTACTAAATTTTGACTATTAAAATTAATTAAATTCATCTCCTTTTTAGTTTTTTAAAGTCTTAAATAGTTTTATTTTATACTTACTCTAGCATTTTTATAGTAGCTATTGTTCTAAATCCTGTATGATCCGAACCCGAATCTGGACTCATGCCCATTTTTGCAGAAATTCTAAAACTAGCGCAATAGGATGCATGACATAAAAAAGAACCTCCTTTTATAATATATTCTTGTTCGTAAGGGTTACTAGGGCTATATGCTTTATCAGCTCCCTTAGGGTTTTTTAAAACCTTAGTTACATCTAAATTTTTATAATAATCCACATTAAACCAGTCACCTGTTATCTCCCATACATTACCTAACATATCATATATACCAATAGAATTTGATGGATATGATTTTACAGGAGCTATTAATGCAAATCCATCTACTGATTCATTTTTAATAGGAAAAACACCTTGCCAAGTATTTGCATTATCATTTAAAAGCTCAGGCGTATTACCCCAAGTATAAATATTATTATTTAAAGTACCTTGAGCTGCTGATTCCCACTCTGACTCTGTAGGCAACCTTCTATTTGACCATTTACAATATGCTATAGCATCTTCATAAGATATATGAACAACAGGGTAATCTTCTTTACCTTCAATTGTACTATTTGGCCCTTCAGGATGTCTCCAATTAGCACCTATTTTCCAAGTCCACCATTGGGTATAATTCTCCATCGATGCTATTTTGTTTATTTTTTTATTAAAAACTAAACTGCCTGGTTGTAAAATAGAATCATGAGGTTTTGGCGTACCCGCAGGTAACTGTGTTTTTATTTCTTCCCAATCAATTTCTCGTTCAGCTACTGTTATATATTTTTCCGCTTCAACAAATGCTTTAAATTGCTTATTGGTTACCTCGGTTATATCCATAAAAAAACCATCAACACTAACTTGATGGCTAGGCTTTTCTCTATGCATGGCATATTCATCACCTTCTTTTGCCCCTTGTATAAAAGTTTTTCCTTTTACCCAAACCATTCCTGCTGGGATTTTTATATTATTTGGTTTATCTATTAAAATTTCCTGTATTGATTCTTTTTTAGGTGTATCAATTGATTTTTCTTTATTTGAATTTTTACAATTTATAAAAAATAAAGCTAAAAAAACATATGGATAAATAGTTGATAATTTGAGTACTCTCATTCAAATAAAAAATTTTAGTATTGTTCTACATCAATAGCTAAAACTATAACTTTTATTACTTAGAAACCATGCTTTTATTGTTAAATATGGACCATTTTATATTAAAACCTAAAAAAAGTTGATTTGAAAAATCTACTATTGGAAAATGAACAAATAACAGCATTACAAAATTTGAAAACTTTAAAAAATTAAATATGCTTGTAAATTCTATATGTTATTTTTCTGTTAGTGATTACTGATTTTACTCTTATGTTTAAAAGTACAGCTTCAGACGTTACAAGTGTAGAGCATGCATAACTCTCATTTGATAACAATACTCTAAATAAGAATCCTTCAAAAGATTTGTTTACATTATTTATCGTTAAAGTATCAGTTTCTATACCAGTATAGCTAGCATAATCTATTATATTAGAAAAAGTTGCTCCATCATCTGTACTTATTTGCCATTGATATTTAGTAGTACTTGATGCTATTACAGAAATAGTACCAGAAGTACCATCAAAAATAATAGTATCCTCAGGAGCTTGTGATATATTAGGAGAAGAACTTGCTTCTTGATAATCTGGTGTCATGTTACCATCACCATCCCTAGGGTTTGCGTAACCTCCTTGACCGGTAACTACTCCCCAAGAATCAATCATAACTGGTGATGTCCCTAGATAATCATCATTATCTGCATCTAAAAATCCTGCTTCAATAACATCATTACATCCATCTGAATCACTATCAGGTGATAAATAATCAAGTATGTTGTCATTATCAGAATCTTTAATTTCATAATTTATAGTTCCATTATCGTATTGAGATACAGCTTGTACAATATCTGGTATACCATCGGTACCTACCGAGCCTGTTAATTTACCATCTACAAGTGCTTGTCCATGACCAGCTTCTATAGCATCATAAATACCATCATTATCACTATCTAAATCTAAGCTATTTTGTATTCCATCACCATCAGTATCTTGTGGAGTGCAATTAGTAATAAAACTCTCATCATTAACAACAAAAAATATAGGATCTGCATTAGCCGAAATTTCAAGACGAAATATTATAGCTCTCTCTCTTTCTTCAGGAGTCAATCCAAATTCTGATAATTCAACAGCTGCAAGACGAATATTTTTTTTAGAATTAACACCACTTCTACTATCATTTGCATTATACTGATCTACATTTGAAGTACCTACTATTGGTGCGTTATTCCAATTTACTTCAACTCCATTACCCAGGTAATTACCATCCTCATCAAGTAAGTGTAATCTATTGTAATTTGCTCCACTGCCTAACAATGCCCCTTGAGTTAATAAAATATCCATTTCTCCATCGCCATATGCAGGTGTATTTGAACCTCCTAAACGAAAATACCATACATTATCTATATTGGCAATTGCATATCCCATATCTAAACCTCTTTCCCCTTGGTATAGGTATGGGTTAAACGGTATACCACCTGATGTAAGTTGTGGCCCCAATGCATTCGCATTACTCCCATCTATAGCTCTACCTTCTAAACGCACTCCTGATTTAATTTTTGTTACTGGTCTAAGTGCTGTCCATAAAGTCTCTTCAACGGTAATATTTCCAACACCATTTCCATCTGTATCCATAGCGTCATAGCGGCCATTACTATTAGTATCAATCATATTACTTGATCCAACACCTGTAGCATATGTTTCAGTACCTACTTCAAAAGCCAAAAGTTCTGATACATTATCATAAGCTGTCGGGTTAATTGAGCCAACAGATGAAGACCAAAAGCCGCTATAATTAGTATAAATAGAAGTAATATAATTAGTAGATATTAAACTTGATGGAGGAGTACCAAATGCTGTATTTATCTCACATCCATCTTCATAAAGATCAGGTATACCGTCATTATCATCATCTTCATCAATATCATCAGTAATACCATCACCATCGCTATCTTCGATAGGTTTATAATAATTGATTTGACTCGATGTGTTCGAATTTTTGTAATTATAAAAATTTAAGTTATTAGGAGTAACTGGATCAAAAAAAAAAGTAAAAAAGGTAACCGGGAAAATTAAAAATACTATTATAGCTGCTGTATACCTCAATTTAAATTATATTTTAAAATTCGTGTTTTAATAAAAGCCCTAGTAGCCTTTTTAAAACTAATCTAAACTAGAAAGTTTTTATGAAAAGTAAATTTTTAATGTTGTAAGCAGAATATTTTTCACTGTAAATCGGTAAAATATTGTTGTTTCCTACAAAAAAATAATTGCAAAATTATGCAGTTTATCATTACATAAACTTGCTGACTACTTGCTGTTCTCCTTATAATAAATAGCTCCTTAAAAGAATTATCATATACGAATTACATGTTCAATACAATATAATACTGAGTGTTAATTATGAGAAAAAAGTGAATATACTTTCTATACGTTTTTTATAAAACGATTAAAAACAAAAAGCCTGCTAATTTACATTAGCAGGCTTTTAAAATGTAGTCGGGGTGGCAGGATTCGAACCTGCGACCTCCGCGTCCCAAACGCGGCGCGATAACCGGGCTACGCTACACCCCGAGTGGTTATCTAGCTTTTATAAAAAGCTTTGCGGAGAGACAGGGATTCGAACCCTGGGTACACTTTTGATGTACGACGATTTAGCAAACCGTTCCTTTCGGCCACTCAGGCACCTCTCCAATAACTGCAATTCTATTTGAATAAAATTGCGGTTGCAAATGTAATTTTTAACAAGCTATAACGCAACTATTTTTTGAGTTTTTTTTCACTTTATTGATACTACTCTGGATACTCGACTCTTAGGTGATAAATATTAATCAGTTTTTGTTTCAAAATCTTCTTAATTGATTCAATTTCTTTAAAAGTTATGTTTGCATTTAAGAACTGATTGCCTTTCATTTGGCCCGCTATAATTTTATTAACGAACTCATCAATAATTAAAAAAGTTGGGTTTTTAAGACTCTTTGAAGCTGCTTCAATAGAATCTGCAATCATTAAAATTGCTGTTTCTTTTGAAAAAGGAATTGGCCCAGGATATCTAAAATCTTGTTCATCTACATTTTCACTTATTTCTTGCTGTTTTTTATAAAAATAATAAACTAACGAAGTACCATGGTGTACTCTTATAAAATCGATTATTCTATCTGGTAAGTTATTTTTTCTTGCTATCTCAATTCCGTCAATTACATGATTTATAATTATTCGAGCACTATCAATCGGCTCTAGTTCATCATGTGGGTTTACGTTTGTAATTTGATTTTCAGTAAAATAGGTTGGGTTATTCATTTTTCCAATATCATGATACAAAGCTCCTACCCTAACCAACATTGCATTAGCACCTATTTCATTAGCGGCTGCTTCTGCTAAATTTGCTACTTGTAAAGAATGATGAAATGTACCTGGAGCTTTGTTAGAGAGCTCTTTTAATAGCTTAGAATTTGTGTCAGACAATTCTAACAAGGATACATCTGATACTAAACCGAATAATTTTTCGTAAATATAAATTAATGGTTGAACGAATAATGTTATCATTCCATTTAATAAAAACAAACCGAATAAAAACCACTCAACATCATCCAAATCGCCTTCATGTATAATATGGAAAGCAAAATAACCTACTATATATATTAATGTAATTTGACCTACAGATATAAATAAATTTACACGCTTATATAATTCAGAAACCGTTAAAATAGTAATGATACCGGTTATTATTTGAAGAAATATATATTCAAAGCTGTTAGGTACAACAAAGCCTAATATAAGCACAGCAAGTACATGTACAAACAAGCCTAACCTTGCGTCAAAAAATGTTTTTAAAATAAGGGGTAGTATACATAACGGAACTACAAAAACATAACCATCATCATACTTTACCACCATGGTGGTAATAAACACCATAAAAATTATATTGAAAAATATAAATGTAACTTTAGTATTATTATCAAAAATATCTCTTCTGTATTTTTTTAGAAAAAGGAATAACATCATTAATACTAAAGCCACCAAAACTGCGTACCCACAAAGTATGTAGTAATAATTATTTGAAGCCCACAACTCAGATTCATACTCACTTTTAATAGAGTTTAAAACTTTATAATTATCCGCTTCTACAATTTCTCCTTTAGCGATAATAAGTTTTCCCTGATCTATAGTACCACGAGTATATGACAGCTTAGAAAGCTCATCGTCTAATACTTTTGTAGATAAGCCTGAATCATAAAAAACATTAGGCTCTACTATATCTCCAAATAATTGTTGAAATTGCCTACTATAACTATCTAATTTTTTCTTTTTTATAACACTCGATACAACATCTTTTACTTCTTGCTTACTATAAAGTTGATTTGAGCTTATTTTTTCTTCTTCATTGTTTTTAATAAGATTAATAATATTTTTTGACAGCTTAGTTGACTCATCTAAAACAACACCTTTGGCATATAATTCATCTAAGATATCTTTTCCTGCATTATAAAGGTAATCTAAAGACTTAGGGTTATCTGACTCTACATTTTTAAAAACTTGATTAACTTCAGTTCTTAAATCTTCATATACTGCTTGAGTAATTTTAGTATCGTAATTAAAGTAAAGTATCTGATTTTCCTTAACTACTTGTTTTTCTTTTTCAATTTCTTGATCTGTTTTTTTTATTGAAAAATCAAAGGGAGCATAATAATTATCGTATTGCCAAGGCTTCCCTTTTTGGAATTCGTATTTAAACTTCCCCCCTTTCGGGAAAAAGAAAACAATTAATACAATAGATATTATATAAATGAAATATTTATATACTGTAGATTGATTTTTATATAAATTATCTAAAAATGCGCTCATGTGCTTTTATATAGTATCAAAAATAGAAAATATTAGTTTATGATAGAGTTTTAAATATAGTAATACAGCATATTGCAATAAATTAATCTTAACAATAATAATTCACCTTATTAAAAAAAGTAGCTATTGTAAAAAGATTATTTATAAGCTTTTCACCTCGTTGCACTTAAATTTATTAATTTCGCAATACTAAATTAAATCATGTTTATGAAAAAAGTAGTTATCGTTTCTGCAGTTAGAACGCCGATAGGTAGTTTTATGGGGAGTCTTTCGAGTGTTCCTGCTCCTAAATTAGGTGCAATCGCTATAAAAGGTGCTCTTAATAAAATAAACTTAGATGTTAATTTGGTTGATGAAGTTATCATGGGTAATGTTGTACAAGCTGGCACAGGTCAAGCTCCCGCTAGGCAAGCTGCTATACTAGCTGGGTTACCAAATACAGTACCATCAACAACAATTAATAAAGTTTGCGCTTCAGGCATGAAAGCGGTTATGCAAGCTGCACAAGCTATTGCATTAGGCGACGCTTCTATTGTTGTAGCTGGTGGTATGGAGAATATGTCTCTAATTCCACATTATGTTCATTTGAGAAATGGTCAAAAATTTGGACCTACTTCACTTATAGATGGTATGCAAAGAGATGGTTTGGTTGATGCTTACGACAATAATGCGATGGGAGTATGTGCCGATGCATGCGCTACTAAATATGAGTTTTCAAGAGAAGACCAAGATAATTACGCAATACAATCGTACACAAGATCATCAGAAGCTTGGGCTAGTGGTTCTTTTTCTAATGAAATAGTTCCTGTAGAAGTACCTCAACGAAGAGGAGAGCCTATCTTGGTTTCTGAAGATGAGGAATTTAAGAATGTTAAAATAGAAAAAATACCTGCATTAAGACCTGCCTTTTCTAAAGATGGTACAGTGACTGCTGCAAATGCATCTACCATTAATGATGGAGCTGCTGCTTTAGTTTTAATGAGTGAAGAAAAAGCTAAAGAATTGAACTTAAAACCATTAGCTACTATTGTTAGTTATGCTGATGCTGCTCATGAACCTGAATGGTTTACTACAGCACCAGCCAAAGCACTTCCAAAGGCTTTAGACAAAGCTAATTTAACGCTAGACAATATTGATTATTTCGAATTTAATGAAGCTTTCTCTGTTGTAGGACTTGCTAACATGAAAATATTAGGTTTAAATGATTCTAATGTAAATGTAAATGGAGGTGCAGTTTCTTTAGGTCACCCACTTGGTTGTTCTGGTGCAAGAATACTTGTTACCCTCATTAATGTATTGGATCAAAAAAAGGGCAAACTTGGTGCTGCAGCTATATGTAATGGTGGCGGTGGAGCATCAGCAATTGTAATAGAAAAAAATTAATATTATTTAAACTCTAAACTGTAAAGCATACGTATGCAATACGGCATTTGTCCTCTTAGTGTTATTCCTGTTAGATTAATTGCAGATGAAACAAGTGAAATGGTTACCCAACTTTTGTATGGTGATCATTTTAAGGTTATTGATACGCGAAAGTTTTTTAGTAAAATCAGAATCACACATGACAATTGTGAAGGGTGGATTAGCAATCAGCAATTTCAGATAATTTCAGAAGAAGATTATATATTAATAAATACTACTGAAGTTAAATATTCTACTGATTTAATTGCCCCTGTAATTACTGCTGATAATATACTAATTCCTTTAGTTTTAGGTTCGACTATAGCGCATGCAAATTTACTAGAACATACTTTCGAAGGCAATTCAATAAATACCATTTCTAATAAAAATGAATTAATAAATATAGCTTCCTTATACTTAAAAGCACCATATTTAAGAGGTGGAAAAACTCCTTTTGGCATTGACAGTTCTGGTTTTACTCAAATGGTATACAAAATTAATGGCTATCATATATTAAGAACAGCTGCCGAGCAAGCTACACAAGGCGAACCTTTAAGTTTTATCGAAGAAAGTGAACCTGGTGACTTAGCCTTTTTTGACAACAATGAAGGCGTTATTGATCATGTTGGTATAATTATGCAAAACAATTATGTTATACACTCTAGTGGCATGGTACGAATTGACAGGATAGACCATACCGGTATTTTTAACTCTGACACAAAATCATATTCACACAAACTTAGAGTTATTAAAAAAATAATATAAAAAAAAGCCTTTACAAATTGTAAAGGCTTTTTTTATGCGTTAAAAATTTATTATTCTCCAATCAACTTCTTTAACCTCATGAAGTTTTCATTGTCACCTAAAGCACCATAAATATTTTTTAATTGCTCTAAAATACTTTTATTGTCTGGGTTTAATTTTAATGCATCTTCTAATACAGTTGCTCCTTGAGTAAACAAACTATCCTTTTTTTGCTTTAACTCATCGTATTTAGCAATGTCTGATCTTGAATTACCTAAAGAGTTCATTGCATCAATTAAACCGTTTCCTTCATTCACATATGTAGTTGAAAGGTTCAATTGAGCGTTTACATAACCAGGGTTAATTTCTAAAGCACGTAAATAAGCTTTTCTAGCTTCTTCAATATTACCTTGCTCCATACTTACAACACCAATGTTGTAAAATAAATCAGCGTTATCTGGCTGTAAAGCAGTAGCCTCTGCCATTAAAGATTTAAACTTTTCTTTATCTCCTAATTTAAAATAAAGGTTTGCTTCGTTTAAAATTAAGTTAACATCTTCAGGGTCTGTAGCACGAGCATCTTTATAAGCTCCTAATGCCTTATCATCTTCTCCTAATTGAGTGTAGATTAAAGCAATGTTTTTAATAATCTCAGATCTTTTTGAAGGAGTTTGAACTTCTTTAGGATCTTTGTAAGTTTTAGATTTAACCATCAAATCCCTTTGTGACTTATCCATTTCTTCAGCTTCACCTGTCGCTATATTTACAGCAGTGTATTTAACCTCTGCCCCATCATACCCTAAATCTTTCAATTCATTATAGTACTTTAAAGATTGCTCATATTCACCTCCGTTAACAGCACTACTTGCTGCATAATAAAGGTAAACTGTATCTTTTGGGCTTAATTTATAACCCATATATAACTTTTCAGCAGCTTCTTTATACCTTTTATTGTTGTTATCATCTACCGCAGAGTTTACTAAATCTGCTGTCATTGCTGATAATTTTTGTTTAGATTCTCCTGTATATTTTACTTTACCTGAAGTTTCTTCAGTTGCTATAGTTTCATTGTAAGCTTCAATAGCAACATTAAAAGCACTTGCATCTCCTTTTTTAGCTAACATTGCATATGTTTCACCTTTAAGGAAATAATATTGTGCTTTCATTTTTTCATCAGCACTACCAATTAATGCTTCTGCACCATCAATAGCTGTTTTAGCTTCTGCTGCGCTTCCTGATTTAAGCGCTTTTTCCGCAGCCTTTATCTCATTCTTCTGAGCGAATCCTACCATTGTACAAGACATGGCTGCTAGTAAAAAAATCTTAGTTTTCATTTTTGTCAATTTTAATTTTAGTGTTTATTCTTCTGTTTCGTTTTCATTATTATCAAGAGCCGTGCCATCTTCAGAATCAACATCTGCATTAGCTTCATCTATTTCTTCTATAGCATCTTCATCTTTCATTACTTTTGCTACAGCTGCTATAGAATCTTTACCTTTTATGTTAATCAACCTAACACCTTGAGTAGCTCTACCCATAACTCTTAGATCTTCAACACTCATACGTATTGCAATACCTGATTTATTAATAATCATTAAATCATCAGAATCAGATACGTTTTTGATTGCTACTAAGCCACCTGTTTTATCTGTGATAGAAATAGTTTTCACACCTTTTCCTCCTCTATTAGTTACGCGATAATCATCTATACTAGATCTTTTACCATATCCATTTTCCGAAACAACAAGTATTTCTTCTTCAAAATTATGAACAGAAACCATACCAATCACCTCATCATCATCACTTTGCAATGTAATACCACGAACACCAGATGCATTTCTTCCCATCGGTCTAGTTTTACTTTCTTCGAATCTAATTGCCTTACCAGATTTTAACCCTAAGAAAATTTCACTTGTACCTGTAGTTAATTTTGCTTCTAAAAGTTCATCATCTTCTCTAATACCAATAGCATTGATACCATTTTGACGTGGTCTAGAATATTGCTCTAAAGATGTTTTCTTAACAATACCTTTTTTAGTTGCCATAATAACATAATGGCTATTTACATATTCTTCATCTTTTAAATCTTGAGTACAGATAAATGCTTTTACTTTATCATCACTCTCAATATTTATTAAATTCTGAATTGCTCTACCTTTTGATGATTTACTTCCTTCTGGTATTTCATAAACACGCATCCAGAAACATTTTCCTTTTTGAGTAAAGAATAACATATACTGGTGATTTGTACCTACAAATAAATGCTCTAAGAAATCTTCATTTCTTGTTGAAGAAGCTTTTTGACCAACTCCACCTCTATTTTGTGTCTTATATTCAGTAAGTGGTGTTCTTTTAATATAACCTGCGTGAGAAATAGTAATAACCACTTGCTCATCAGGAATCATATCTTCCATACTTAAATCACCACCAGCAAAATTTATTTCAGAACGACGTTCATCACCATATTTTGCTTTTACTTCAGCTAACTCTTCTTTGATTATATCCATTCTACGCTCTTTACGGGCTAGAATATCTTTCAAATCTTCTATAGTTAATAAAATCTCGTCATATTCAGTACGCAACTTATCTTGTTCCAGACCTGTCAATTGACGCAGTCGCATTTCTACAATTGCCTTCGCTTGAATTTCTGATAACTTAAAGCGCTCCATCAAGTTTTCTCTTGCTTGGTCTGCATTATTAGAGGCTCTAATAATAGCTATTACTTCGTCAATATTATCAGAAGCAATAATAAGTCCTTCTAGAATATGTGCTCTATCTTCAGCTTTTTTAAGCTCAAACTCTGTTCTACGAACCACAACCTCATGTCTGTGTTCCACAAAATAGTGAATCATCTCTTTAACATTCAACATTTGAGGTCTACCATTTACAAGTGCAATGTTATTAACACTAAATGACGACTGTAAAGCTGTGTACTTGTAAAGAGTGTTTAACACGATATTAGGGATAGCATCTCTTTTAATAATATAAACGATACGCATACCGTTTCTATCAGACTCATCTCTAATTGTAGAAATTCCTTCTATCCTTTTTTCATTGACAAGATCGGCAGTCTTTTTAATCATGTCTGCCTTATTCACTTGGTAAGGAATTTCGGTAACAATGATACATTCACGCCCCTGAACCTCTTCAAAAGTTGCTTTTGCACGCATTACTACACGACCTCTTCCTGTATGAAAAGCCTCTTTTACACCATCATAACCATAGATAATTCCACCTGTTGGAAAATCTGGAGCTTTAATATGCGTTATAAGTTCATCAATTTCAATATCGTTATTTTCTATATAAGCTATAGTACCATCTACAACTTCAGATAAATTGTGAGGGGGCATATTTGTAGCCATACCTACTGCAATACCAGAAGCTCCATTCACCAAAAGGTTAGGAATTCTTGTTGGTAATACTTTAGGTTCTTTTAAAGAATCATCAAAGTTCAATTGGTGATCTACAGTATCTTTATCAATATCAGCTAACATGTCGTCAGCAATTTTACGCATACGTGCTTCCGTATAACGCATTGCTGCTGGGCTATCGCCATCTATAGAACCGAAGTTACCCTGCCCATCAACAAGCATATAACGTAAACTCCACTCCTGCGCCATACGCACCATAGAATCATAAACTGATGTATCACCGTGAGGGTGGTACTTACCTAAAACCTCACCCACGATACGAGCAGATTTCTTATGAGCACTTGTAGATCTAACACCTAACTCATACATTCCGAATAAAACTCTTCTATGTACTGGTTTTAAGCCATCCCTAACATCTGGTAAAGCACGTGACACAATGACCGACATTGAATAATCAATGTAAGCTGACTTCATTTCATCATCAATGTTGATAGGAATTAATTTTTCTCCTTCTGCCATTTTAAAATCTTAATTATTTACTAGGTTAAAAAACATGCCAATATACAGAAAATAGAAGCGTTCAAAACAAATCTTAGGTAGTTTATTCAAAAATTTATTAACATACCACTACAATCGATTTTTAATAAATTAAATAGTTTTTTATTGTTTATGTATGCTTTTTTCCGTCAATTAGATAATATTTATCGAATATAGGTATGGTATTTGTTCTATTGTGAGATAGATTTAGTATTTTTAATGTTGAAAGGAAAGTATATGGATGATAATTTTTCACCTAGAGTAAAAGATGTAATTGCTTACAGCAAAGAAGAGGCTTTAAGGCTTGGTCACGATTTTATTGGGACTGAACATTTAATGCTTGGACTTTTACGCGATGGAAGCGGCAAAGCAATTAGTATTCTTGACGCTTTAGATGTAGACTTAAATCACCTTAGAAGAAAGGTCGAAATTTTAAGTCCGGCTAACCCAAGTGCTAGCCCAATGCAAAAGGATAAAAAGAACTTACATTTAACAAGACAAGCAGAACGTGCTCTTAAAACAACATTTTTAGAAGCAAAACTTTTTCAAAGTTCTTCTATAAATACAGCACATTTATTATTATGTATTTTAAGAAATGAAAATGACCCTACCACAAAACTACTGCATAAACTTAAAGTAGATTATGATGGGGTTAAAGAACAATTTAAATCTATGATTACTAGTGATGATGATTATATAGATTCTCCTACTTCAGAATCTTTTCCTAATGATGCAGATGAACCTACAGAAGGTAAAGACGCTAATTTTGGAAGCAGCTCTAATCAGAAAGGAAATAAAAAATCTAAAACACCTGTTTTAGACAACTTCGGACGCGATTTGACACAAATGGCAGAAGAGAATAAATTAGATCCTGTTGTTGGTAGAGAAAAAGAAATTGAACGTGTTTCTCAAATTCTTAGTAGAAGAAAAAAGAACAACCCTTTACTTATAGGGGAACCAGGCGTAGGTAAAAGTGCCATCGCTGAAGGTTTAGCTTTAAGAATTATAACAAAAAAGGTTTCTAGAATTTTATATAATAAAAGAGTAGTTACACTTGATTTAGCTTCTTTAGTCGCTGGTACAAAGTATCGTGGCCAGTTTGAAGAGCGAATGAAAGCAGTAATGAACGAACTTGAAAAGAATGATGATATTATTCTTTTTATTGATGAAATTCACACTATTGTAGGTGCCGGTGGCGCAACAGGTAGTTTAGATGCATCAAACATGTTTAAACCTGCTTTAGCTAGAGGTGAAATTCAATGTATTGGCGCTACTACCCTAGATGAATACAGACAATATATTGAAAAAGATGGTGCTTTAGAGCGTCGTTTTCAAAAAGTAATTGTTGAACCTACTAGTGTAGATGAAACCATTGAAATCCTTAAAAATATTAAAGGTAAATACGAAGACCATCACAATGTAATATATACAGATGAGTCTTTAATTGCTTGTGTAAAATTAACGAACAGATATATGACTGATCGTTTTTTACCAGATAAAGCTATTGATGCTTTAGATGAAGCAGGATCAAGAGTGCATATCGTTAATATGGATGTTCCTAAGCAGATTCTTGAGTTAGAAAAACAACTAGATGAAGTTCGTGAGCTTAAAAATTCTGTTGTTAAAAAACAACGTTATGAAGAAGCCGCAAAGCTTAGAGATGACGAGAAAAAAATAGAAAAAGATCTTGCTTCTGCTCAAGAAAAATGGGAAGAAGAAAGCAAGTTACATAGAGAGATTGTAACTGAAGACAATGTTGCTGATGTTGTTTCTATGATGAGTGGTATTCCTGTAAATAGAATTGCTCAAACAGAAATTACAAAATTAGCAGAATTACCTAATTTAATAAAAGGTAATGTTATAGGCCAAGATGAAGCTGTTTTTAAGGTAGCAAAAGCTATTCAACGTAACAGAGCTGGATTAAAAGACCCTAATAAACCTATTGGTTCTTTCATATTTTTAGGTCAAACAGGTGTTGGTAAAACACAATTAGCTAAAATATTAGCTAAAGAATTGTTTGATTCTGAAGATGCACTTATTCGTATTGACATGAGTGAGTACATGGAGAAATTTGCTATTTCACGTTTAGTGGGAGCACCTCCGGGATATGTAGGTTACGAAGAAGGTGGCCAGTTAACTGAAAAGGTCCGTCGTAAACCTTACGCTGTTGTATTATTAGATGAAGTTGAGAAAGCACATCCTGATGTATTTAATATGATGTTGCAAGTTTTAGACGATGGTTTTTTAACTGACAGTTTAGGACGTAAGATTGACTTTAGAAATACTATTATAATAATGACATCTAATATTGGTGCACGCCAATTAAAAGATTTTGGACAAGGTGTTGGTTTTGGAACTTCAGCAATGAAATCACAAACTGATAGTCATCAAAAAAGTGTTATCGAAAATGCTTTAAAGAAAGCTTTTGCTCCTGAATTTTTAAATAGAATTGATGATGTTGTTGTCTTTAATTCTTTAGAAAAAGAAGATATTCACAAAATTATAGATATTGAATTACGCAAGCTATTAGCTCGTATTAAAGATATTGGATATCAATTAATCCTTTCTGACAAGGCTAAAGATTATATAGCTGAAAAGGGTTTTGATAAACAATATGGAGCAAGACCTTTAAAAAGGGCTATTCAAAAATATATTGAAGATGCCTTAGCTGAAGAAATCGTGAATTCTAAGTTAGAAGAAGGTGATACTATTTTCATGGATTTTGATGAAAAGAAAGAAGAACTTACTATAAAAATTGAGAAGGCAAAAAAAGAATCTGAAGCATAATCAAACAATTTAAATACTTTAAAAAGCGGAAAATTATTTTTCCGCTTTTTTTATGTCAAAAAAGTTCACTTTAAACCCTTTATAATTGCTTTTTTTAACTACAGAAAACTAAATAACCTTGTGTTTATGTAGTCATTTACTCTAAAAAAATCATCAACACACCTACCCTTTAGCTACTTAAACGATATTTTAGCTTTTTGTCTAGTATTTTTTAACATATTTATACTTAATTCTATTTTCGTCCTCGAGACACGTTATATAAAATATTGAGAATGAAGATCGAACAATCTAAGAATAAAACAGTCGTTCAGGAATACCACCTTGAAACTGGAGTTATTCAAGTTTACGATGATTACATGGTTGCCATCTTCGATGAAGGAGCGACTTTGACATTAGAAAATGCATTTCAAATAATAGGAATTTCTGAAATTCATTTTAGAATAAAAAAATTCGGATATATTAGTTTACGAAAAAACTCTTATGCAATAGACCCTACTGTATACGGCTATTTAAGAGAGATTGAAAACCTTAAAGCTTTTGCTATTGTTTCCGTAAAGGAAATAGATATGCATAATTTCAAAATAGAAAAACTTTTTTACAAAAATCCTATGAAATTTTTCATTCAATATGAAAATGCATTAGCTTGGGTAAAAAAAAGAGTTAAAGCAAAATAATAATATTAAAAAAGCCTATTCTTATAAGAGAATAGGCTTTTTTAATATTATTCAGGAGCTTCCTCCTCTTGAGGTGGCTGCTCTGGCACCTTAAACAAATCAATATAAGCATCACCTATATTATCAATTATAGCTGAAGCTGTCAAAGATTGATAACCATATTGCTCTACTGCGATATCACCTGCTCTACCATGCATGTATACACCAAAAATAGCTGCACTTAAAGGCTCATATTGCTGCGCTATCAATCCTGTAATTATCCCCGTTAAAACATCTCCACTACCCGCAGTTGCCATTCCAGGATTACCAGTCGTATTTACATATCCTTTATCTTTATAAATAGTAATCGTATTTGCGCCTTTAATAACAACAATACAGTCATAAGTAGAAGTAAAAGATTTTACTTTTTCAAGCTTATCAAAATCGTTTTTCCAATCCCCTATTAATCGCTGTAACTCTTTAGGATGCGGTGTTAAAATAGTCTGCGCTGGTAATTCATTTAATAACTCCTTATTTAATGATAGTATATTTATACCATCAGCATCAATAACTAGCGGTGTTTTATTTGCTTTCAAAAATTCAGAAAATGATTTACATACTTCATCAGAAGTACCTAGACCAATACCTATGCCAATTACAGTTGGTTTTATTTCAAAATCAATATTAGAAACCACCTTTTTATTATTACTAGTTAATACCATAACTTCTGGCAGAGCAGTCTGTAAAGGTATATACCCACATTCAGGCACTAAGGCTGTTACCAATCCACTACCCGAAAATAAGCACGATTTAGAACTTAACTGTACAGACCCCATTTTACCATAACTACCTCCAATAATTAAAGAATGGCCATAAATACCTTTATGAGCAAATTTTTCTCTGGGTATATATAAAGGTAAAACTTCGTTTTTACTTATTAATTCGTATGCAGTTTCTGTTTTCTGAAGATATTCGGGGTCTAGTCCTATATCTAGTATTTCCCATTGATTGATATAAATACCAGTTTCTGGTAAAAAGAAAATTAATTTAGGAGCTTGAAAACTTAAAACAAAATTTGATTTAATAATACTTTCTTCTGTAGCCATAACTTTATCAGGGAACAATCCCGATGGAAGATCTACTGAAAGTATAAATGAATTAGACGCATTAATATGTTGCATCAAATCTACAACCCATTTATCTGGCTTACGGTTTAATCCAATTCCAAAAATAGCATCAATAACAATATCTTCTTTAGAAATAACAGGAAAATCGTCAACGCAATTTATAAAATTAGGCCATACTTTTCTATCTTTTAAACGATCTAGATTTAATAAAAAATCTTCAGATCGCTTATCATTATAATTAACAACATAAACCTCAATAGCATAACCATGTTCTACTAAATGCCTAGCAACCGCTAATCCATCTCCCCCATTGTTACCTATTCCGCAAAAAATTTGAATTTTCACAGGCGCCCCTTGCAAACGTAAATGCATCCAATTAAAAATTTGGACTGCAGCTCGTTCCATAAGTTCGTCACTTTTTATTTGCTGATTTTTTATAGTAAACTTATCAGCTTCGTAGATTTGTTTTGCACTAAAAATCTTCATTTAATAAAATTATTTAAGATATACTGATGATTTCGTAAAAATTTCTGAAATCATTTGATAAAGAAACCAAAAATACTACATTTGGCTATATCTTTAAAAGATATAAAGAATCAAAATGGACAATACAAAAACTTTTTCTTCTTTTTTTACTAATTGTGGTACTACAACAATCACATTTGGTACAATTACCCCTTTGGGGTAAACTACTATATATTCGTCCGTTTCAGTATATGCATATAATGCATTTCTATTTTAATAAAAACAATCTATTTCTTTAAGTAATGAAAGTTCTAAAATTTGGAGGCACTTCAGTTGCCAACGCAGAAAATATATCTTTAGTAAAAAACATAGTATCAAAATCTAAATCAGATAAAACTATCGTTGTTGTATCTGCATTAGGTGGGGTTACCGATCTTTTATTAAAAACAGCTAGCTTAGCTGCTACTCAAAATACCGAATACAAAATTGTTTTCAAACAAATTGAAGACAGACATATAAGCACCATTAAAGAATTAATACCAGTTGTTGCTCAGAGTAAAATTTTAAGCAAAGTTAAAAGTGAGCTCAATACTTTAGAGACATTATTAGAAGGTGCTTTTTTAATTGGTGAAATTACTCCTAGATTATCAGATAAAATAGTAAGTTTTGGCGAGCTACTTTCCTCTTTTATAATAAGCGAGTACTTTGTTTCACAACAAATGAAAGCAGCTCATAAAGACAGTAGAGAGCTTATAAAAACAAATGATACTTTTGGAAAAGCTGCAGTTAATTTTGAAATAACAAATGCTAATTGCAAATCATATTTCTCTGAGACTAAAGAAAGTGTTGTTGTTTTAGCTGGTTTTATCTCATCATCACTTGCTGGAAATTCTACAACTTTAGGCAGAGGTGGCTCAGATTATACTGCTGCAATAATTGCTAGTGCGATTGATGCTGAACTTTTAGAAATATGGACAGATGTTAGTGGTATGTATACTGCAAACCCACGTATTGTAAAACAGGCAATTGCAATTCCTCATATTTCTTATGAAGAAGCAATGGAGCTTTCGCATTTTGGCGCTAAAGTTTTATACCCGCCAACAATACAACCTGTACTAGCCAAAGGTATTTCTATAGTAATTAAAAACACTTTTGACGATGAAGATGAAGGTACTTTAATTACTAAAACAAAAAACGAACTAGGTAAAACAGTACGCGGTATTAGCCATGTAGAAAACATTGCACTTGTTTCATTAGAAGGACCTGGAATGGTGGGTATACCTGGTATTTCAAAACGTTTTTTTGAAGTACTTTCTCAAGCAAACATTAGCGTAGTATTAATAACTCAAGCATCATCTGAGCATTCTATCTGCGTAGGTATTTCTGATAATGACGCTAACAAAGCCATCGAAATTGTAAATGAAGCTTTCGAATACGAAATAAGTTTAGGTAAGATTAAATCTACCCAAGCTGAAAGAAACCTTGCAATTATCGCTTTGGTTGGTGATAACATGAAAAAACACCAAGGGTTAAGCGGTAAAATGTTCAGCACATTAGGTAAAAACAATGTAAATATTAGAGCAATTGCTCAAGGGGCTTCTGAGCGTAATATATCTGCTGTAATTAATAAAGAAGATGTAAAAAAAGCTTTAAACACATTACATGAAGAATTTTTTGAAGATAATACCAAACAACTAAACCTATTTGTAATGGGTGTTGGTAATGTTGGAAATAAATTTTTAGACCAGATTAAACAACAAAAGAAATATTTAAAAGAAAATTTGAAGCTTAATATTCGTGTTGTTGGTATTTCAAATTCACGAACTATGTTTTTTGATGAAGATGGTATTTCTTTAAAAAACTGGGAATCTTTATTAAAAGATGGAGAAAAAGCTGACAAAACTAAATTTTTTGAGAACGTACAAAACTTAAATTGTAGAAATAGTATTTTTGTAGATAACACCGCAAGTGCTGATGTTTCAGAAACTTATGCATCTTATTTAAAAAATAGTATCTCTGTTGTTACTTGTAATAAAATTGCTTGTTCTTCTGAATTTGATAACTACAAAAATTTAAAAGATTTAGCTCGCAAATACAATGCACCTTTCTTGTTCGAAACAAATGTTGGTGCAGGCTTACCAATTATTGATACACTTAAAAACTTAATTGCATCAGGAGATAAAATATTGAATATTCAAGCTGTTTTATCTGGTAGTTTAAACTTTGTTTTCAATAATTTTAATGATACTACCACTTTTCATGATGTCGTAAAACAAGCACAAGAACAAGGGTACACTGAACCAGACCCAAAAATTGACTTAAGTGGTATTGATGTAATGAGAAAAATATTAATTCTTGCCAGAGAAAGTGGTAATAAAATTGATATAAATGAAATCGAGAACACTCCTTTTTTACCAAAAGAAAGTCTGGAGACTACAAATAATGATGATTTTTTCGCTTCTTTAGTTAAGCATGAAGAAAGTTTTCAAGATATGTACAAGAAAGCTGCTGAAAAAGATAGTAAGCTAAAATATGTTGCCAAATTTGAAGATGGAAAAGCAAGCGTAGGTTTACAAGAAATACCTAAAGGCCATGATTTTTACAATTTAGAAGGAAGTGATAATATAGTTCTTTTCTTTACTGAAAGATACCCTAATCAACCTTTAATTATAAAAGGAGCTGGTGCTGGTGCTGAAGTTACTGCTTCAGGTATTTTTGCTGATATTATTAGAATAGGAAACTTTTAATTTTAGGACTATGCAATCAAATGAAATTAGAGTTTTCTGCCCGGCAACTATAGCAAATGTTTCTTGTGGCTTTGATGTTTTAGGACTCGCATTAGATGCTGTTGGCGACGAAATGGTTGTTAAAAAAACTGTTGAAAAGGGTATAAAAATAACAAAACTTACTGGTCAAAATTTACCAATGGAAACATTGCAAAATGTAGCTGGCGTGGCCGGTTTAGCATTGCTTGCAGAAAGTGATTATGACGGTGGTTTTGAAATTGAAATTTATAAAAAAATAAAAGCTGGTAGCGGTATTGGTAGCAGTGCAGCAAGTTCTACCGGTGCTGTTTGGGCAATGAACGAATTAATTGGAAAGCCATTTACACCTTTACAATTGGTTAAATTTGCAATGGAAGGTGAACGCTTAGCTAGTGGTGTTGCCCACGCCGATAATGTGGCTCCTGCAATTTTCGGAGGTTTTACACTTGTTAGAAGTTATACCCCCTTAGATGTTGTAAAAATAAATACTCCGCCTGAATTATATGCTACAGTAATTCATCCTCAAATAGAAGTTAAAACATCTGATTCTAGACGAATTTTAAAAACAACTATTTCTTTAGAAGATGGTATAAAACAATGGGGAAATGTCGGAGGATTAATTGCCGGTTTATTTACTGAAGATTATGAGCTAATTGGTAGATCTTTAGAAGACCATATTGTAGAACCTATTCGATCAATATTGATTCCTGGTTTTGATAAAGTAAAAGAAAAAGCTTTAGAAACAGGAGCTCTAGGTTGTGGTATCTCTGGCTCTGGCCCATCTATATATGCACTAAGCAAGGGCGAGGCTATAGCCAATAATGTTGCTAAAGCAATGACTGATGTGTATGATAAAATTGGAATTGACTACGACATTCACGTCTCAAAAATAAATGCAAAAGGAATAAAAATTATTTAGTAAAAATAACGTTATGAACTTTTATAGTCTTAATAAAAAAGCTCCGATTACCAATTTTAAAAATGCGGTAATTAAAGGTATAGCTCCAGATAGAGGGTTATATTTTCCAGAATCAATTACTCCTTTACCTAAAGACTTCTTTGATACAATAGAAAATCTTTCAAATGAAGAAATTGCATATCAAGCCATTCATCAATTTGTTGGTGATGAAATTCCTGAGAAAGAATTAAAAGAAATTTTAGCAGAAGTACTTGACTTTGATTTTCCTGTAATTGATATATCTGATACTATTGCTACGTTAGAGCTCTTTCATGGCCCTACCCTAGCTTTTAAAGATGTTGGTGCTAGATTCATGGCACGCTGTTTAGGTTATTTTTCAAAAGAGAGTGATGATGAAATTACCGTTTTGGTTGCTACATCTGGTGATACTGGTGGCGCTGTTGCTAATGGTTTTTTAGGTGTTAAAGGTGTTAAAGTTGTTATCTTATACCCAAGTGGTAAAGTGAGTGATATTCAAGAAAAACAGCTAACTACACTTGGTCAAAATATTACAGCATTAGAGGTAGATGGTACGTTTGATGATTGCCAAACTATGGTAAAAACTGCATTTTTAGATTCAGAAATAACTAACAAAATGCAATTAACCTCTGCAAATTCAATTAATGTAGCTAGGTGGTTACCACAATTGTTCTATTACTTATTCGCATACAAACAAGTAAAGGTTGATGATATTGTTTTCTCTATCCCTAGTGGTAATTTTGGAAACATATGTGCTGGTATGATTGCTCAAAAATTAGGTATGCCTGTAAAGCATTTTATTGCTTCTACAAATGTAAATGATGTTGTACCTCGTTTTATGGAAACAAAAAGTTACGATCCTAAACCATCTACAGCAACAATATCGAATGCTATGGATGTTGGAGACCCAAGTAATTTTGTTCGTATTCGTCATATTTTTAATGATGATTTTACCAAGTTATCTGAAAGTTTATCGTCATATTCATTTAATGATGATGAAACTAAAAAAGCAATGATTGAGCTTTATAACGACTATAACTATGTAGCTGACCCACATGGAGCTGTTGGTTACTTAGGTCTTAAAAAATATCAAGAAACAAACCCTAACAACTATGGCATTTTCTTAGAAACAGCTCACCCTGTTAAATTTTTAGATATTGTTGAAGATACTATTAATGAAAACATTGAATTGCCTGATACCATTATCAAGCAAATGAAGAAGAAGAAAAAATCTATACATATTGCAACCTATGATGAACTAAAACAATTTTTAGTTCAAAGTAATCTATAAGATTATGTTGCACAAAATTAAAAAGGGTATCCAGTTTTCTGAATACCCTTTTTAATTTTAATTTTAATTTTACTTATTCATGATTAACATAAAAATCATAAACAACAACTTCTCCATAATTAGCTTCAAGTCCTGTATCACTACCTTCTTCTTCTGCGTTACTTTGAGTATAGTTACCTATTTTAAAATAAGACTCATCATAATATAAATCCATTAAAACAGGGTTACCGTTATCTTCTACTAAATAAGATGATGCATTTCCATCTTCATAACTACTTTTCAAATTACCATCTTCACTATAATAACAATAATGCTTATCATCAATCACTTCAAAAATAACTTCATGTATTGTTCCTAAAGAATAATTAGAGCTTATAGCTACATTACTCCTAAGTTTATTTCCATTAAAACTTAAAAACAAATCAGAACCTTCTAGCCTTAAAACCATGGCATCATCGATACCAGCTTCTTTATCTCCATGAATTTGTGTTGCTACTAAATGATTTTTATTAATTGGTAAATGCGTAATTGCCTGTTTTACGTAAATGACATGTTTACCGTTTGTTGTCCAATACATATCACTACCTCCATCTTCTGTTCTTTCCCTAAGTTCTGATCTTATATAACTTGAATTAGGTGTTGTACCATTATTACTTCGAATTGGAGCTTTAAAAACAATACCGCTTTCATCATCATTTACAAAAAAGTATTCATTATTAGGTTCTTCACATAGTGTTTTATCTTCTTCCCCATCAGGGTATGTAATTTTCCACTGATTACAATTACCCATCAAATCTGATGGTACTAATAATGATCCAGTTACATCATCAGAATTGGTATCATCTTCAGACTGCATCTCTTCTTCAGGCTCAACAACTTCTTCAGGAGTTGCAACCTCTTCTGATTCTTGCATTACATCTTCTGCCATATCTCCATTGTCTGAGCAATTTAAATTAGCAAATAAAAACAAGCTCATAAAAAAACATCTAATTACATTATTCTTAATCAACATCATAAAGCCTTAATATTAAAATTTTTTAAGTATTTCAATTCATAAATTGGTTAACCAATTACAAATTACGTAAAAATTAATCACATATATCAACAAAATCTTAAAATATAGAGCATTTTAATGTTAATAAATTGATTTTTTAAATAAAAAAGGATGTTTATATTTCTATAAACACCCTTTCTCTGACTAATTAACTCAATTTAATACTTGTCTTAATTATGATCAACGAAAAAGTCATAAACAACAACTTCTCCATAATTATTAGAATTTCCTGTAGCACTACCTTCTTCTTCTGCATTACTTTGCGTGTAGTTCCCTATTTTAAAATATGATTGGTCATAATCTATATCCATAAGTACACTATTGCTTCCATCTTTTACTAAATAAGAAGATGCGTTACCACTTAAGTACTTACTTTTTAAATCTCCACTCTCACTATAATAACAATAATGCTTACCATTTTTCACTTCAAAAATAACCTCATGTACAGTACCTAAACTATAGTTAGATTTTATAGTAACATCACTTCTTAATTTATTACCATTAAAACTTAAAAATAATTTAGAATCTTCTAATCTTAATACCATAGCATCATCAATTCCGGCAGACTTATCTCCATGAATTTGAGTCGCTACTAAATGACTTTTGTTTATAGGTAAATGAGTAATAGCTTGTTTTACATATACAACATGAGTTCCGTCTGTTGTCCAATAAATATCAGATCCACCGTCTTCAGTTCTTTCTCTTAATTCTGACCTTACATAATCTGAATTCGGAGTTGTACCATTATTACTTCGGATTGGCGCTTTAAATACTATTCCATTTTTAGCACTATTTACAAAGAAATACTCGTTGCTTGATTCTCCACAAAGTGTTTTATCTTCTTCACCATCTGGGTATGTAATTTTCCATTGATTACAGTTATCCATTAAATCAGATGGTTTTGAAGCAGTACCTGTCGGTGGATTTGTGGTACCACCACCTCCATTGCTATCTCCACTAAAAACCTGAACTTCGGCAAGTGATAAAGCATTAGTATTTTTTAATTTAATACGTACTCTTGAACCTGTTACACCACCTGTACTTATAGTCATAGATGGGTTTGGAGAATTTGTTACTGTAGTTTTATAAACTTGAGTACCCGCTTCATTATAAACAAAAACGTCAAAGTTTTTTAATCTTTCAGTACAACAACTATCTGTTCTATCCCAAATAACTATATCGCCTATAGTGTAATTTGCTCCTAAACGAACTTGCCACCAAGGTGAAGATGAGCTTTGCGTGTGCGTTACACTTTTTTGACTCCAAGCTCCAGAGGTATTACCATCAATAGCCAAACCTGCAAGACCTAATGAAGAAGAATAATTTGAAGATTGCTCTGCTGTTTTACCTAAAGCCAAGTTTTCACTATCTGTTGATCCATTATCGTTTACATCAACAGGTGTAATTTTAATCCAGTTAATATTCCAACCACCACCTGTAGCTAATATTTTTAAAACGCTAGTACCTGCTGTTAAATTTACTGTTTTTGAGGTAGTTATCCAACTTTGATATCCGCCTGTTGCTGGTTTGTTTACATTAGATAATTTTGTATTACCTTGATAAAAATCAAATTTAGATGCATTCGTTTTTGAAGCTACTCTAAATTCGAACTTATAGCTTCCAGAAGCTGGCACCGTAAGGTTGTACTCTAAATAATCTCCTGTTCCAATCCATCCTACATTACTACCACCTCCACTATCAGAAGTGCTTTCTGTTTTTATTCCATTCATATTATCATAATTCTCTGCCTGAATGGTTTGTGCATTAGTAGCAGAGATTGTAACCTTAGTTGCTTGCAGTAAATCATCTTCTTGCGAAAGATCATTTGGAGCACAATTGCAAACTAGCGCTAAAATTGGTACTGTTAAAAGCTTTAAAAAAGCTTTAGAATTAATGGTGTTTGTGTGTGTGTTTTTCATAATACAAAAAATTAGTGTTAAAATTGGTTATCCAAATTGGATTACCAATTATAACTTCGATTAATTCAAATTCCTAATATTTTAGCATTTAATCGATGAAATAACCACTTTCAACTTATTTTTTTGAGAAATTCACAAAACAAACAATAAAATAAAGTTCTTATTATGAAAAAATATTAGATCACACGAATAGAAATATTCTAACTTATTTTCAATAATTTTGAATCATTAAATACTATTAGAATGAAAAATACCGCTTTAACGGAAATACATGAAAAATTAGGTGCTAAATTGGTTCCTTTTGCTGGTTACAATATGCCTGTTTCTTATGAAGGCGTTAATTTAGAACACGAGACTGTTAGAAACAGTGTTGGTGTTTTTGATGTATCGCATATGGGAGAGTTTTTAATTAGCGGACCTAATGCTTTAAGCTTAATACAAAAAGTAAGCTCTAACGATGCTTCTAAATTATCTATAGGTAAAGCTCAATATAGTTGTTTGCCAAATGAAACCGGTGGTATTGTTGATGATTTAATCATATATCAAATAAAAGAAGAGCAATTTTTATTAGTTGTTAATGCTTCTAATATTGATAAAGATTGGGCACATATATCTAAATACAATGAAGAATTTAAAGCTGATATGAAAAATATTTCTGAGGGCTATTCTTTATTGGCCATTCAGGGACCAAAAGCTGTTGAAGCTATGCAATCATTAACTTCAGTAGATTTAGCTGCAATTAGCTTTTATACTTTTGAAGTTGCTGATTTTGCAGGTATCGATAACGTTATTATCTCAGCTACAGGATATACAGGTTCTGGGGGTTTCGAAATTTATTGTAAAAATGATGAAGTTGAACAAGTATGGAATAAAATTTTTGAAGCAGGTGATGCTTTTGGAATTAAACCTATAGGTTTAGCTGCAAGAGACACATTGAGATTAGAAATGGGCTACTGTTTATACGGAAACGATATTAACGATACTACTTCCCCACTTGAAGCTGGCTTAGGTTGGGTTACTAAATTTAGTAAAGATTTTGTAAACAGTGAAAACTTAGCAAAACAAAAAGAAGAAGGTATTAAAAGAAAGCTCATAGCTTTCGAATTAGATGAACGAGGTATTCCAAGGCACGATTATGAAATTGTAAATGCTGATGGAAATGTAATTGGTATTGTAACTTCTGGTACCATGTCACCATCAATGGGTAAAGGAATTGGCTTAGGTTATGTTCCTAAAGATTTTTCGACACTAGGCAGTAAAATCTACATACAAATTAGAAAAAAAGCAATACCTGCTACTGTAGTAAAGCTTCCATTTTATAAAAAATAATGATCGCATATCAAGAAATTTTAAATCAAATAAATAATGAAGCTAAGGAGACTAAGGATAAAGGTTCTGTTGCTAAATACATACCTGAGCTTTCTAAAATTAGTGATAAAAAATTTGGAATACATTTAATTGATGCTCAAAAAAATGAGTATACCGTTGGTGATTCTCTTGAGTTATTTTCAATACAAAGTATCTCTAAAGTTTTAAGTTTAAGTTTGGCTTTAGGCTTAATAGGCGATACTATTTGGCAACGTGTTGACGTAGAGCCATCTGGTGATCCATTCAATCATTTATCTCTTTTAGAGTTAGAAAACGGTATCCCTAGAAATCCATTAATAAATGCAGGAGCTATTGTTGTTGCTGATATTTTAATTTCTAATCTTAAAAACCCAAAAGAAGATTTTTTGGCATATGTTAGAAAAATTTCTGGTGATGACTCTATAAATTTTGATTTAAAAGTAGCAGCTTCTGAAAAAGAAACAGGTTTTAATAACTATGCCGCTGCCAATCTTTTAAAGGCTTATGGAAATTTAAAAAATAACGTCGAAGATGTTCTTGATTTTTATTTTCATCAGTGTTCATTACAAATGAATTGTAAACAACTTACAAGTGTATTTTACATTTTTATGAACAGAGGCAAATGTTTACAGAATAAAACATATTTAAATACAGGCCAAGTTAAACGTTTAAACGCCCTTATGCTAACTTGTGGTTTTTATGATGAAGCAGGTGAATTTGCTTTTGAAGTAGGCTTACCTGGCAAAAGTGGTGTTGGTGGTGGCATTGTTGCTCTTTTACCAAATACATTATGTGTTGCAACATGGTCTCCCGGGCTTAACAAAAAAGGAAACTCAAAACTTGGCATGGAAGCTTTAGAAAAATTAACTACAGCAACTGGGCAATCAATTTTTTAATATTTGGACAAAAAAAAAATTCTAATACTTGGAGCCAGTGGTTTTATAGGTAATGCTATTTATAAAGAGTTATGTAACTACTTTAACACTTATGGCACCTACAATGCTGCTAGGCGGTCTTTTGAAAAAAACAAGCAATTTTTTAAGTACAATTTAGAAGAAGATGATATTTATGATATTCTTGAAAAAGTGGAACCTGATTTTGTGGTATCTGCTTTGCGAGGTAGTTTTCCCGCTCAAATTATAGCACACCAACATATTGTAGAATATGTTTTAAAAAGAAAATGTAAAATATACTTTATATCTTCTGCAAATGTATTTGATGCATATAGCAAATATCCATCTTATGAATATGATAAAACATTATCTAATAGTATTTATGGTAGGCTTAAAATAAAAATAGAGAACATGTTACTTAGAATTCCAAAAGATAAAATGGCTATTTTAAGAGTTCCTATGGTTTTTGGTAATGGATCACCTCGAGTAAAGGCAATGAAAGTAGGCATTTCTAATAACGAACCTGTAGAAATATTTCCTAATTTAGTAATGAATGTTACCCATGACAGCAAATTAACACAGCAAATTCATTATTTAATCAGTAAAAACAAAAGTGGAATATACCATTTAGGTAGTAGTGATTTAGTACATCATGATGAGTTTGTAGAGGAGGTTTTAAAAAGAGTGGGCACTTTTACGCCTCTGTTTAAAAGAGTTTACACTACTAATGAAGAGCGTTATTTAGCGGTATTGCCTAAAGAAAATAAGCTTCCTAAAAACTACCAAACCACCTACGAAGAAATTATTGAAGACCACGTAATAGGTTAAAATTTATTTAATTGCCTATCTTGTCTTTTTAGTAAAAAAATATTGTATGAAAATTGAAATGGAAAAGTTAAACATAGTTGAAATAGAAAAAAGATTAGAACAATTTGATGGTTGGGAATTTGTAGATGGAGCCATTGAAACATCTTTTGAGTTTAAAAATTTTAAAGAAGCTTTTTCAGTAATGACACGTATTGCTTTTGAATGTGAAGCGCAAGGGCATCACCCAGATTGGTCTAATACTTATAACTCTTTGCAAATCAGATTAAACACGCATGATGCAGAAGGAGTTACGGAAAAAGATTTTAAACTAGCTAAAGCTATTGAAGAAATTATAGATACTGAATAAACGAACTTTATTTCGCGCTTGTTCAAGTATTAAAATATATTAAATTTGTAACACTAATTTTATAATAATATTTAGAAATGGGAAGAGCTTTTGAATTTAGAAAGGCACGTAAAATGAAAAGATGGTCCGCAATGTCTAAAGCGTTTACGCGTATTGGAAAAGATATTGTAATGGCTGTAAAAGATGGTGGTCCTGATCCAGATTCAAACTCGAGGTTAAGAGCCGTTATCCAAAATGCCAAGGCTATTAACATGCCTAAGGATAATGTAGAACGTGCTATTAAAAGAGCTAGTGATAAAAGTTTAGGCGATTTTAAAGAAGTACTTTTTGAAGGATACGCCCCTCACGGAATTGCAATTTTAGTTGAAACTGCAACCGATAACAACACTAGAACAGTAGCTAACGTGCGTAGTTATTTTAACAAATGTAATGGCAGCTTAGGTACTTCTGGCTCTGTTGAATTTATGTTCGACCATACGTGTAACTTTAGAATACCTGCTGAAGGTATTGACCCTGAAGAGTTAGAACTAGAAATGATAGATTTTGGTGCTGAAGAAGTTTTTGCTGATGAAGACGGTATTTTAATATATGCACCTTTTGAAAGTTTTGGAGCTATTCAGAAAGAATTAGAATCGAGAGAATTAGAAATTTTATCTTCTGGTTTTGAACGTATACCGCAAGTAACTAAAGAAATTAATGAAGAGCAAGCTACTGACGTTGAAAAACTTCTAGAAAAATTAGAAGAAGATGATGACGTTCAGAATGTTTACCATTCTATGCAAGAATAAAAAAAGCCTGTTGTAAATTAATACAACAGGCTTTTTAAAAACTAACTATCAACAAAAAAAATATTATTTATTTGTGTAGAAGTATAATGATGATGCTGCTGACAAAGTATTATTTATAGATGGTGTAATATTACCACCTGCATCAGCATTTGAAAATCCTAATACTCTACCGCCACCATTTGCTGCTTCAGCAATAAATACTGTTTCAGAATCTGCATCATATTCAGCCGATATAGGATTCCCCAAAGCTGTATTACTTCCAGAAACTCTTACTTGATTATTAGCAACTGCCATAACCTCACCGTTATTTACTGAATTAAATTTTGAATCAAAATCTGAAATAATATGAAATCCACCATCACTATCAGAAGCTGCATCACCAATATCAGTTAAAATCATCGTTCCATTATCGTAAGCTAAACCATGTGTTCTAACAATACCTTCTATCGCAATTCTTTTTGATGCACTAACTGTAGCATCTGTAGTATTTGTTGTTGTAAAGCTTGTAAAAACTGCTAACTCATTGGTTTTATCTACAACTGCAAATAAATCATCACCAACAAATTCAATACCCCATAGTGCGAAATCTGTAGTAATTATGTTTCTTAACGTTAAAGAACCATTACTTTTTGTATAAACAAAAAGACGACCATCTGGTGTATCAACATTTCCATCTACATCAGTATTATCAGATACTACAACAAAATCATCTTTAACAGCAATATCTCTAGGACTCTGAACATCAGAAGAACTAGAAATAGAAGCAGTAACTACTGCACTAGCTAAATAAGTTGAAATACCTCCGTAAACATTTAATTGATTTGATGATCTCGATGCCTGAATAATTTCATCAGAGTCTGCATCATAATAAATACCTTCTGCAGCTGTTGATGCTGTTGTAAGTGTTTTAACATCACCACTAACCATATCATAAATGGTTACATTACCATCACTATTATTAGAAGCATAAAGCTGTGTGCTTTCAATAATTTGCACACCGTTATCATCATCGTCATTATCACAAGATACTAGACTTAATGAACCAAAAGCTAAAGCGAAACTGAATTTTAATATTGTACTTTTCATTTTTAAATTATTTTATTGTTTTTCTTACCTACGGAAAAAACAATAAGAGGGTTTTAAAAAAAATGAAAAAAATAAATAAATTTTTATTTCAGCTAATTGAAGTTGTAACTGTTTTTTGGAGATTTACCAATTGCTCCTTTAAAAAATGACTTATACATCTCAAAATCAGCTTCTTTATTATCAGTTGTAAATTTAGGATCTGAGATTTTTATTTGCTTATGACCAAAATCAAACGTAACCATAACTACAGGTACATTTGCTGATTTTGCTATATAATAAAAACCTGTTTTCAATTTTGTTACTTTTTTCCGTGTTCCTTCTGGAGATAATGCTAATCTAAATTTTTTCTTTGTATTAAATATATTGGTTATAGCAGCTACAGTATCACTATTCTTGTTTCTTACAATTGGTGCCCCACCAACCCAACGCAAATACCAACCTAAAGGACCTTTAAATAAGCTATCTTTTGCAATAAAATTTATTTCCTCTTCCCAAACTCTTCTAATTAAAATTCCTAAAAAAAAATCAGCATAGCTCGTGTGTGGTATAACGACAAGTACACATTTATCAACTTTCGGAAAATCTCCTATTAATTTCCAACCCATGATTTTAAAATAAATAAATTTAGCTATTGAGTTGAGCATCTGTAATTTAGTTTATTTGTAAATTTTATTTAATATGAATACAAGTTTTTTTGAAACTCTTCAATAAAAAGAGAAACATGATAACCGTCCATTAATGCATGATTTACACTTATTGCCACTGTCATTTCCAATACTCCGTTTGTATCAACAGTTTTGCTAAATGCTAATTTAGGTACAGATTCTTTTACACCACTTAAAGGCTCTTTATGACCTGTAAAATTCGTCCATGGCATTGCAGAACAGTAAATACAGTCTATTGAATTTTCAGAAGGAAAAAGACTATTAGATTTCATAATCCTATCTTTCTCCTTTTCTACATTTTTTACAAACTCAAAAATATCGTCTGTATACTTTATAAAAGAAAAACCAAAGGTATGATCTGGTCTAATAATTGTTGCTGAGGCATGAATTGTTTCATAAACAGCCACTTTATCTTCAATTATTCTGTATCTAAAATTCTCAACAGTATTTATCGCTTTTACACAAGCATGTAGGTAAACAGCAAAAAAAGAAACTTTATTTTCTTTTGAAAATTTCTTTGTTTTTGTAACATCAACTTTTGATGCTACGGAAAAGTAAGGATCTATAAAAGTATTAAAAAAGTGAAAATGTTCTTTCCTATTCCAAGAGTCGATATCTAAAAAATCCATTTTCTATAAAAAATTTAAAAGGTCTTTTAAACCATTAATCGTTTTATATTCTTTTCCTTTTGCATCATTATCATCAACCATTTCATGTTCCCATGTAGTATGAAAAGGAATATGTATTGCTTTAGCCCCTATATTAACCAGTGGTAAAACGTCTGATTTCAGAGAGTTTCCTATCATTAAAAATTCATTCACATCAATTTCTAAATGTTCTAATAAATTTTTATAATTACTTTCTTTTTTATCACTTAAAACTTCAACATGATGGAAATATTCAGCCAAATTAGATTGTTCAATTTTTCGTTCCTGATCTAATAAATCTCCTTTTGTTAAAACAATAAGTCTGTACTTTTTTGACAATTCTTTTAACACCATTTCTACATCGTCTAAAAGCTCTACAGGTCTAGATATCATTTCTTTACCAATGTTTAAAATAGCAGTAATTTTTTCTGAAGAAATTTCATTATTTGATAAATCTAATGCGCATTCTACCATCGATAAAACGAAACCTTTAACACCATACCCATAAAGGCTTAAGTTTTTTATTTCCATTTTAAAAAGTTCTTGATCTATCTTATTTTTAGTCTCATACCCCTCTAATAATGTTGCAAATTCTTCTTCAGCATCTCTAAAATAAGTTTCATTTATCCAAAGTGTATCATCAGCATCAAAACCAATTACTTTTATTTTTTGAGAATCTATTTCCATACTTTTTTTGCTTTTTCTAAGTCTTCAGGTGTATCTATTCCTATTCCTGAAACATCTGTTTCTACCATTTTTAATTTCTTTCCGTATTCTAAATACCGGATTGCTTCAATTTTTTCTGTTGCCTCTAATTGCAACATTGGTAACCTTTGAAAATCTAATAATGCACGTTTTCTAAAAGCATAAATACCTTTATGTCTATAATAAATAGTATCCACATCTTTATCTCTTGGATATGGGATTGGTGACCTAGAAAAATATAGCGCTACATTGTTTGTATCTACAATTACCTTTACAGCATTAGGGTTGCTAATTTCCTCTATGTCAGTAATTTTAAACATTAAAGATGCTAGGTCTATTTCTTCTTTAGGGTCGTTATCAAAAACACTTAAAACATTCGCTAGACTTTCTTTATCTATAAAAGGTTCATCACCTTGAACATTTACAATAATATCAACATCCATATCTTCTATAGCCTCTGCAATACGATCACTACCACATTCATGTTCTTTTTTACTCATAATTGCTTTACCACCAGCAGCTACAACTACATCAAAAATAATGTCGCTATCTGTTACTACATAAACATCATCAAACAATTGAGTTTGCACTGTAGCCTGGTAAGTTCTTATAATAACTGGCTGACCACCTAAATCTTGCATCAATTTAGCTGGAAAACGAGATGCCGCATAACGTGCGGGTATCATGGCAATTCTTTTCATTAAATATAAATATGGAGTTAAATTTTGTTTTTTCTAGGTCTCAATTTTCTGTAAATCCAGAAAATAATAGATAAAATAATGATAACTAAAACAATTGCTATCATTGGAGCAAATATTGATGCCGTTGTAACAACTATCGCTGTACCAGTTTCTACTGTAGATACTATCGGGTTTGCCAACCCACCTGTTGTTGCTGTTGATGCTAACCTACTTGTAGCCGAAGCTCCTTTAATTGCAGTTGCTGTACCCCCTCCTGCTATAATTGCTAATGACCAAGTTACAACTGGGTCTAAATTTGCAACTGTAGATACCATTACTGCTGTACCAGCAATTGCTGCCAATGGTACGGCAAAACTATCTAAAACATTATCTACCCAAGGTATAAAATAAGCAAAGATTTCTACTAAAGTGGCTACTCCTAAAGCTACTACTGCAGCTAAACTTCCAATCCATTGCCAACTGCCGTTCAACTCCCACAAATTAAAGTAAGATGCTAAACTAAGTGCGAATAAAGGTAAAAAAACACGAAAGCCTACTGATGCTGAAAGTCCGATTCCTAAAAAAATACTTAATATGGTTTCTGTTGTCATTAGTATGATTTAAAAAACTAAAATAACCTATTCTGAATCAACAAAAAAATCGTTTTTAAATCCTATTAAATAAAGCTTACTTTTTGCTCTAGTAATAGCAGTATACAACCACCTCATATTTTCTTTATCTAAACCGTTTGGCATATAAGGTTGTTCTACGAAAACAGTATCCCATTGCCCACCTTGTGATTTATGACATGTAATAGCATAAGAGAATTTTACTTGTAAAGCGTTAAAAAATTTATTGTTTTTTACAGCCAAAAACTTTTTATATTTTGATGTTTCATCTTCATAATCTTTCATAACCTCTTGATACAATCTATTACTATCCTCATAAGGTAATGAAGGTGCTTCTGCCGAAATAGTATCTAAAAGTAAAACCGTTTCAAAAGGTTCTTGATTAGGGTAATCGACCATTTTAACTCTTACTTCAGCAAATTTGAAACTATAAATTTCTTTAATTGAATAAATTTCTAAAACTTCAATAATATCACCATTTGCAATAAAACCAGACTCTGAACTAGGTTTAAGCCAAAAATAATTATTCTTAACTACCATCATATAATCACCTACTGCAATTTCGTGCTCTAGATAAAGAATTCGTTTTCTAATATTCTCATTATATAAATTAGCTCTTTTATTTGATCTAACAATAAATGCTGTTTCTTCTTTCCCGTTTACACTGTAAGAATCTTCAATCGCTTCTAAAATCTCATTGCCTTCTATTAGCCTAACAATATCTTTAAAAGGATTTACATCAAATTTAAAATCATCATAAAACTCGCTCTGCAATTGCTCTCTTAAATTTGTTGCATTGTATAAAATACCTGAATCTTCTGCTTGCCTTACTACTTCGTTCAACTCTAAATTAGTAACCTCTTTGTTATAATTTAAAGACAATTTATTAGCATCTAAAGCCGGACTCAAATCTAAATGTACAGGTGGCAACTGTGCTGTGTCACCAATTAAAATTAATTTACAACCATGACCAGAATACACATACTGTATTAAATCATCTAATAAAGATCCATTTTCAAATAACTTAGAATCTGCAGGAGTATCAGGTATCATAGAAGCTTCATCAACAATAAAAATTGTATTTCTATGCTTATTAGGTGATAAAACAAATTGTATACCTCCTCCACTCTGCTTCTTAGGAAAATATATTTTTCTATGTATTGTGAATGATTGAGTTTTTGAATAGTTAGACATTACTTTGGCAGCCCTACCTGTTGGCGCCATCAAAACAGTTTTCATAGTTGTATGCCATAAATTGGCTACAATTGTACCAATAATGGTTGTTTTTCCTGTTCCAGCAAAACCATTTAATAAAAAAATTTGATCTTTATCTTTTGATAAAATAAATTCTGCAAGCTGTTCTAATGCTTGACTCTGCTTAATAGTAGGGTCATGTGGGAATTTTTCTTTTAATGTAATAAAAAATGATGCAGAACTAATAGGTTTCATATAAGCTCAAAGATAATGATGATTTTTAAGCACAAATACTTTTGTGATTAAAAAAAAATTGTAGATTTGTCATAATCTCATAATTAAATAACATAAAAAAAAATGAAAATCGTTTTACAAATTGTACTTTGGATTGCATGTCTTGGGTTTGGGTATTTGATTTATCAATCAGTAAACGCTCCTCTTGAGTTTGCAAATGTTAAGGAAGAACGTTTCCAAAAAGTAATTAACAGCTTGAAAGACATTAGGAATTCTCAAGAAGCTTATAAGGCATCTAACAAAAGATATGCTAAAGACTTTAAAACTCTTATAAATTTTGTTGAAAACGGAAATTTCACATTAACACAACAAAGAGATACATCTTACTTAGAGTTTAATAAAGATTTTGGTATCGATATGTTAACTGAAAAAAAGATAATAGATACCTTAGGATTAGTTTCTGTTAAAGATTCTTTATTCAAAAAAGACAATCGTTATAAAACAATGATGAATGTACCAACTGCAGCAAGCGGAGAAAAGTTTACTATGACTGCTGGTACTATTGATAAAAGTGGATTTAAAGCCTCTGTTTTTGAAGCTAAAGTTCCTAAAGATGTTGTTCTTTACGATCAACCAAAAGATTTAATTGCTAGAGAAAAGACTCAAGTAAATGTAGAAGAAGTTAATGGTCCAGACATTAGAGTTGGTTCAATGGAAGAGGTAAGTACCAATGGTAACTGGCCACCGATATATGACAAAAAAGCAAGAAATTAAAAATATAAATAACTCCGATATGAGTTATAAGAAATTGTCCATTCAGATTAGTTTGAATGGACTTTCTTTTTGTGTTTTAGATTCTATAGGAAATAAGATTCTAAAGCAAGAAACTATATATTTCCCTGAAGAATTAAATCCTTATCAAATTCTTAAAAAGCTAAAAGAGCTTTTTGAAAAACATGATATCAATAAAAATAAATTCTCAGACGTTACTGTAATTCACAGAAATTCTTTATTTAGTATTGTACCGAAAGCTTTATTCGACGAAAAAGAGTTAGTCAATTATTTAAAATTCAATGCTAAAATATTAGCAAATGACCATGTGGTTTATGACGATATTTCGGCATACGACATGGTAAATGTTTATGTACCCTTCGTTAATATAAACAATTATATTTTTGAACTTTTTGGAGAGTTTGAATATAAGCACAACGGAACAGTACTTATTCAAAGTCTATTAAATACCACTAATAACGAAAAAGAACCTATTTGCTATGTAAATGTTCTTAGCAATCAAATTGACATCGTTATTATTAAAAATAAAAAACTAGTACTCTTTAATAGTTTTGATTTTTACTCGAAAGAAGATTTTATCTACTACATTCTTTTTGTAATTGAACAATTAACGTTAAATCCAGAAACAGTTAAAGTAAAATTATTCGGAGCCATAGAAGAAGGTGATGAACTTTTTAGCATATGCCATACTTATATTAGAAATGTGGCTGTCTATATTCCTTCAAATTTAAAACACCATATCGATAGCGCAGATGCGTCGATCGATTTCACTACACTAAGCGCCTTATAATGAGAATTATTTCAGGAAAAAATAGAGGAAGAAGAATTACCGCTCCAAAAAAACTACCTGTAAGACCAACTACAGATATGGCTAAAGAAGCGTTATTTAATATTTTAAATAACGACTATTATTTTGAAGATCTTAAAATTTTAGACCTTTTTTCAGGTACAGGTAACATTGCATATGAATTTGGATCAAGAGGTTGCAAATCCATCACTTGTGTTGATGCACATCAAGGCTGTGTAAAGTTTATTATCGATACTTCAAAAGAATTAGAACTTGACATTACGGCATTAAAAAGTGATGTTTTTTCTTATTTAGAAAAAGTTAGCATAAAATCAGATATAATTTTTGCTGACCCACCTTACGATTTACCTTTTGAAGATTTCAGTAAAATACCTGAATTTGTTTTTTCTAGAGAATTACTATTAGAAGAAGGTGTGTTAATTGTAGAACACTCTAAACATACTGATTTATCATCACTACCTAATTTCTCTAAAGAAAAAAAATACGGAGGAAGTGTATTTAGCTTTTTTGAAGCCTAAAAAACACTATTCAAATATTTTTTTGATGTATTTTATACCACATAATAATCTTTACCGTTTAATAACTTCAACCAAAACCACAAAATGAATAATTTAAGTTTTCCAATTAAATTCGTTTTTCAAATATCTACATTAGCTAATGACTTTACAGCTAAAGATTCTACAGGTAAAACTGTTGCGTATGTAAAGCAGAAACTTTTTAAGTTAAAGGAAGATATTTCAATCTTTGAAAACGAAAGTAAAGCAAAAGTAAATTTTAAAATTAAAGCTGATAAATGGATCGATTTTTCTGCCGCTTATAGTTTCACAGATACTGAAGGTGTAGAATTAGGTAAAATTGCTCGTAAAGGCTGGACATCTATATGGAAAGCTCATTATGAGCTCATAGATCAACACCAAAAATTACAATACCATATTCGTGAAGAAAATGCATGGGTAAAAGTATTAGATAGTATGCTGGGCCAAATTCCTGTTTTGAGCATGTTTACAGGTTACTTATTTAACCCTTCTTATATAGTTACTAATTTAAAAGATGAAAAAATAGCTCGATTAAAAAAAGAAGCTTCTTTTTTTGGTAGAAAATTCGAAGTATCAAAATTAACAGATATTGATGTTGATGATGAGCAACGAATTGTTTTAGGTTTAATGATGATGATTCTTTTAGAAAGAAGAAGAGGATAATAAACTTATAAAAAATGCAGGTCATAAGCCGGATTCTGTAAGGTTCGAAAACCATCCTTATCATTTATCTCGGCTTTTAGTTACCTAAAAGCTCTAACCGCCTACCCTCCAACACGAGCGTGCCGCTCTTAACGCTGGTTTACATGACGTTTCACCGTATAGAGTTTACCTGGTTTCACTACAGCTTAACCTGTACATTCTTTCTGCTGCACTTGTCCTACCTTAAACAAGTTTAAGGTGACGGGCGTTACCCGCTATACTGCACTATGGTGTCCGGACTTTCCTCGTTCTGCCTAAACAAACCGCGATAAGGTGACCTGCGTGACAAAGGTAATTTAATTGTTGATAAATAAACATCTTATATTCCTTAATTTAGCTTTATTATAACTTGCTATTTTTATATTTGTAATAAGGCATTAGATATAATCACATATATCTTTAAAAAAGCAAAAAGCATTGGAACCTTTTGTAGTATCAGCACGTAAATACAGACCTCAAACGTTTAAAGATGTTGTTGGTCAGCAGGCAATAACAAATACGTTATTAAATGCTATTGAGAACAACCATTTAGCACAAGCATTATTATTTTGTGGACCTAGAGGCGTTGGTAAAACGACGTGTGCTCGTATTTTGGCAAAAAAAATTAATGAAAATGCTGCCGAAACGCCTAATGAGAATGAAGATTATGCATTTAATATTTTTGAATTAGATGCTGCTTCTAACAACTCTGTTGATGACATAAGAAACTTAACAGATCAAGTTAGAATACCACCACAAGTAGGCAAGTACAAAGTTTATATTATTGATGAGGTGCACATGCTCTCAACAGCCGCTTTTAATGCTTTCTTAAAAACATTAGAAGAACCACCTAAGCATGCTATTTTTATTTTAGCAACTACCGAAAAACATAAAATTATACCAACCATATTATCACGTTGTCAAATTTTTGATTTCAAACGTATTACCGTTAAAGATGCTGCTGAATATTTAAAATATATTGCAGAAAATCAAGAGATTGAGGCAGATGATGATGCGCTACATATTATCGCACAAAAAGCAGATGGAGCAATGCGTGACGCTTTATCCATTTTTGATAGAGTCGTAAGTTTTTCTGGTAAAAATTTAACTAGAAAAGCTGTTACTGAAAACTTAAACGTTTTAGATTATGATACGTATTTTGCCGCTACTGATTTAATTCTAGAGCATAATATACCTTCATTACTTATGCTTTTCAATGAAACTTTATCTAAAGGTTTTGATGGACACCACTTTATAAGCGGTTTAGCTTCTCATTTCAGAGATTTAATGGTATGCCACCATCAAGCAACTATTAATCTACTAGAAGTCGGGGATGAGGCAAAAAAACTATATTTTGAGCAATCTAAAAAAGCATCTAGCTCTTTTCTTATGAAGGGTATTGATATTGCTAATGATTGTGATTTAAAATATAAAACAAGCCGAAATCAAAGGCTATTGGTCGAACTTGCCTTAATGAAATTATCCTCTATCGATTTTGATGGAGAAAAAAAAAATCTGAGTCAATAGATTATATCATTCCTGCTTCTTATTTTAAAAGTGATGCATTTTTAAATGGAAAACCAATTGCTCCTAAAAAAGATAATACACTATTAAGCGCTGCAGAGATACCTAGCGCTATTGAAGAAACGCTAGACCATAACAATAATATTGCGCCAGAAGTAATAAACAAATCAGTAGATTACGATTTAAACACTGAAAACAACAGCAATAAACATGTTGTTAATGAAAAAGCTACTGAACCGATTTCAAAAAAAGAAACCTCTCGAATTGAAATAAAAACAAAAAGGGTTTCAGGTTTATCTCTATCAAGTTTAAAAGCTAAGAAAGAACATCACCTTAATAGAAAAGATGATACTATTGACGAAAGAACGCTACCTAGATCTCCTTTTACAGAAGAGGATATGCAAAAGCATTGGGCCGATTTTGTTGAAATTATAGACAAAGAAGGTCGCAAAATATTAGCTTCTAATTTACATTCTGACAAACCTAAGCTAAGGGACGCTAATACTATTTGGATAGAACTACCCAATGGTACCATGAAAAAAGAAATTGAAAGAGAGCAATTTGATTTAATGGAATACTTAAGGTTGAAGTTAGATAATCATTTTATATCTTTAAAAATAACTGTAAACGAAACTACATCTACAAAATTTGCTTTTACTCCCGAAGAAAAATACGAAAAGCTAAGAGAAAAAAATCCCGTTATTGACTTTTTAAGGCAAGAATTTGATTTAGATTTATAATACAAAATACACCAGAAGAGAAAACTAAAAAATTAGTATTCAAATGTTAGGATTAAAGTTACCAACAGACCCCAGATGGGTTAATATTGTAGAAAAAAATATTGATGAAATTCTTACTGATCACGCTTATTGTGAGCAGAAAGCAGCAGCAACTGCTATTTCATTAATTGTATCATTCCCAGAATACACCGAACTAGTGCAAGAAATGATAGCACTTGTTAGAGAAGAAATGGGGCATTTTAAAATGGTTCACGATCGCATACTTGAAAGAGGACAAACTTTAGGAAGAGATCGAAAAGATGAATATGTAAATGCGCTTTTAAAGTTTTTTCCGAAAGGAGGCAGTAGAACAACACAACTAGTTCATCGGCTTCTTTATGCTGGTTTAATTGAAGCTAGAAGCTGTGAACGATTCAGGCTTTTATCAGAAGAATTAGAAGATAAAGAACTTGCCGAATTTTACCATAAACTTATGGTAAGTGAAGCTGGCCATTATAGTATGTTTTTAAAATTCGCCAGACAGTATGGTGACCGTAATGATGTAAATCAAAAATGGGAAGACTTATTGGTTTTTGAGGCTGAAATCATGAAAGATCTAAGTAAAAACCAGAGTATTCACGGATAAACTATTTCTGTTTATCCGCATAATACAATGTTTTTATAATACCATCTGACAATCCTATTTTTGGAACATGAATCTTTTTTGCTCCACTCCATTTTGCGGCATAAAGAAAAATTCTTGTTGCAGGTATAATAACATCTGCCCTATCAGGATTTAACCCTAATTCAGATATACGCTCTTCATAAGTTAAGCTTTCTAAAAAACTATATTGTGCCTTTAACCATATTGATGACAAAGCTTCTCCTTCTTTTCTTCCTGAAATTTTGTGAAGTTTATTTATATTACCACCAGAACCTATTATAGATATATCGTGTACACTTTTTACATTTTCTTTAATCCAAGTTTCTAATTTTAACCACGTACTTTCACCTACCATATTATTAAGCAAACGAACTGTACCTAATTTAAAAGATTTAGAAACTTTTATTTTACCTTCTGTAAAAACTGTAAACTCAGTACTACCACCACCAACATCTATATATAAATAAGATTTATCTTTTTGCATCAATTGTTTTAAATCAGTTGATGCTATAATTGCAGCTTCTCTTTTTCCGTCTATCAGTTCTATTTGAATATGTGCTTCGTCTTTAACTCTCTGAATAATCTCTAAACCATTATTAGCTTCTCGCATTGCCGATGTAGCGCAAGCCATATAGTTTTCTACCCCAGCAACATCCATTAAAAGCTTAAACGCTTTCATTGCATTCACAATTCTATCTGCATTGTGCTCAGATATTTCCCCAACGGTAAAAGAATCTTCTCCTAAACGTATTGGAACACGAACTAATGAGCTTTTTTTAAATAGCGTCGGTTTGTTCTTCTCTTCAATTATGTTGTGTGTTAACAGCCTTATAGCGTTTGAACCAATATCTATTGCTGCAAGTTTTTTAATTTTCAAAATGTAATTTTTAAGATTCCAACCTCTCTTTATAATAATCGTAAAGTGCGAACTGCGATCGAACTTCTGGACCTTTTATTTTCTTATAAGCATTATCTTGTTTTATAGAAAACACTCTTGATTTTAAATTATCACTCCAAGATATTTCAAAAGTTTCCATCAATTGCTTTTTGATATCTTCATCGTATATCGGGCACCCTACTTCTACTCTATAATCTAAATTACGTGTCATCCAATCTGCTGAAGAAATATAAACTTTAGGATTTCCTGCATTCGAAAAAATAAATTCTCTTGGATGTTCTAAAAACTTATCCACAACACTTATTGCTTCAATATTTTCACTCATACCTGGAACACCTGGTATCAAACAACAGATACCTCGTATAATCAGTTTTATTTTAACACCTGCATTACTAGCTTCATATAATTTATCGACCATTTTATAAGATGTAAAGCTATTCATCTTAATTTTTATATAAGCCTCTTTACCTGCTTTCGCATTTTCTATTTCAATATCAATTAATTTTTGAAAAGCACTTTTTGTATAATGAGGTGAAACAATTAGATGTTTGTATTTATGAATCTTATATGTTGTTTCAAAAAAGTCAAACACTTTGTTTAATTCTTTTAAAATACTATCATTAGCAGTAAATAAGGTATAATCTGTATAAATACGCGCCGTAGATTCGTTAAAATTACCTGTACTTACAAAACCATATCTTTTAATACCTAGTTCTTCTTCTCTTTCTATTAAGCAAATTTTACTGTGAACTTTTAATCCTGGTACACCAAAAATTAATTTAACACCTTCTGCTTGTAATTGTTCGGCATATTCAATGTTTGCTTGCTCATCAAAACGTGCCTGTAACTCTATTTGTACTGTTACTTGTTTTCCATTTTTAACAGCATTTATTAATGATGCTGCTACTTGAGAATTATTTGCTAAACGATAAACTGTAATTTTTATATTTTTTACTTTCGGATCTAAAGCTGCTTCTCTTAAAAATTTAATGATGTATGAAAAGGTATGATATGGTGTGTATTGCAAGAAGTCTTTTTCTGCAATACTCTCAAACAAACTACCATCTAAGGTTAAGCCTTTTACTGGTAACGGTTTAATTTTATCGTACAATAAATCTTGTCTTCCCAAACTCGGAAAGCTCATATAATCTCTTCGATTGTGATATCTACCACCTGGTATAACACTATCGGTATCTTCAATATTCATTTTCTCTTTCAAGAAACTTAATGTATCTTTTGCAATACTTTTATCATAGACAAAACGAACAGGATCGCTAATTTTTCTATGCTCTACACTACTCGATATTTTTTCAATAAAACTCTTACTCAAATCGTTATCAATATCTAATTCAGCATCACGAGTTATTTTTATCATATGAGCAGAAATAGACTCATACTCAAACATATTAAATATACTTCTTAGGCTATACCTGATTAAATCATCAAGAATAATGATATAACTTTTATCGCCCTCCTTTGGTAACTCTACAAAACGATCAATCCCCTTTGGAATCTCAATTAGAGCATATTTATTTTCTTTTTTATTCGTATCTGTATTATTTTTCAGAACCATTTTAATTGCTAAATAAGCTGCCGTATCTTTTAAAACAGGAAACTCCCTTAAATCATTTAAAATAATGGTCATTAAAACAGGGCTTACTTCATTAGCAAAATAGCTTTTTATAAAACTAGATTGACCTTCTGTAATTTCTGTCTCATTAATTATATAAATATCTTTAGACTCAAGCTCTTCTTCAATTTGCCCCAGTATTTTTAAACTTTCAGTCTGCTGCTTTATAACAATCGTTGTTATTTCTTCTAACAGATCTTTAGCAATTTCACCACCCAATACACTCTTTCCAGTTTTTCCTGCTTCAACAATTCTTTTTACAGTTGCATAACGCACTTTAAAGAACTCATCTAAATTATTAGAAAAAATACCTAAAAAACGGAGCCTTTCTATCAATGGTACTTTTTTATCAGCACTCTCCTGTAATACACGTTTATTAAAGTGTAGCCAGCTTATTTCTCTATTTATATATTGATTTTTACTCTTTATCATTATTTTAATTGTTTTGGGAAAATAGTTTTCTCAATTCTACCTCTTGAAGCAGCACTCCATTGATCAATTTCAAAATTTATTTGCACTAAACCAGAAGTTGGCACATTGCCTATATAGTAATTACCCCAAGAAGTTGCAATTTCTGTAAAAGCGTGGTTATGTCCAAAAATAAGTACTGTATCTATATCATTATTAATATTATGCACAAAATCCACCACAGATTCTCCTGAAAAATCATATAAATCGTTCGTTACTTGAAACTTAGAAAAAGGAAAATCTAAAGTTCTAAGCGTAATCATTGCCGTATGCAAGGCTCTATTAGCAGGACTAGAAAAAGAAGCATCAATTTTAAGATCCAATAATTTTAGTTCTGACGCTACCAATTGAGCATCAGCGATACCTCGCTCTTTTAAGGGCCTATCCTTATCAGAAACAGAATAATCCCAAGAGGATTTTCCATGCCTCATTAATATTAATGTTTTCAATTCTCAGTTTGTGTTTGATATTCTTACTATTTTATGGAGCCAATCTATTTTTTCGCCAATCTATACCCTCAAGAATATATCTAATTCTATCATGCAGACGGTTTGGTCTGCCTTGCCAAAACTCCATCGAAACTGGTTTAATAATATAACCTCCCCAATGTTTTGGTCTTTCTATTTCTTTATTTTGATATTCTTCTTCTAAATTCTTAAGCTTTTCTTCTAAAACCTCTCTTGAAGCTATAACACTACTTTGGTCTGACACAATAGCTCCTAATTTGCTGCCTTCTGGTCTAGACTCAAAATAACCGTCTGATAAATTCTCTGTAATTTTTTCAGCCTTTCCTTTTATAATTATTTGACGTTCCATATTAGGCCAAAAAAAAGAAATACAAACATTAGGATTTGCTTCAATAGCCTTTCCTTTATCACTATTATAATTCGTGTAAAAAATAAAACCTTCAAAGGTGAATTTTTTTAATAATACCACTCTACTCTTTGGGTAACCATCTACCCCAATAGTTGAAACTGTCATAGCGTTAGGCTCATCAATGCCATCCGATGCTTCCGTCTCATGAAACCATTTTTGAAAAAGCTCCATTGGGTTATCAGAAATACTAGTTTCTAAAAGTTCGCTTTTGGTATAACTTTTTCTATAATTACCTAAATCTTTTTGCATTTTCATTTATTATAAAACAGTATAAACAAAGTTCAGGAAAAGATAAGAAAACAACTATATTCTTAATATTAATTATACAATAAATATTAAAAATTTATCAGATTGTAAATGTTTTACCATCATCTGCTAATAAAACATTCTCAAAAACAGTTTCTGCCTCTTCTTTAAATAAATCTATAGATTTATAACGTGTTGAATAATGGCCTAAAATTAATTGACCAACACCAGCCTGTTTAGCGATTAAAGCAGCTTCTTTTGCTGTAGAATGTTTTGTTTTAGGTGCTAATTCAGCCTGAGTTTCTAAAAAAGTACTTTCATGATACAACACATCAACACCTGATATTAAAGGTATAATATCTGGCTTATACGCCGTATCACTACAAAAAGCATAACTTTTAGGCTTTGGCGGATCAAATGTTAACTCTTCATTTAAAATTGTCCGGCCATCATCTAAAACAATATCCTTTCCATTTTTTATATTTTGAAAATAACATTTATCAATACCATACTCATTTGCTACGGCTACATTTAATGTTCGTGTCGCTAGTTTTTCTTTAAAAAGAAATCCGTTTGTATACACCCTATGTTTTAATGGAATTGTTTCTACAGTTACTGATTTATCTTCAAAAACCAACTCTGATGATTTCGAAGTAAGCTCATGAAAAACAAGCTTATAATTAGTATATGAGTTTCCTAATTTTAAAAGTAAATTAATCGCTTCTTCTATTCCTTTAGGCCCATAAATATGCATTTCAGCATCTCTACCTAACAACCTAAAAGTAGAAACTAAACCAGGTAATCCAAAAAAATGATCTCCATGTAAGTGTGAAATAAAAATATGATTTATTCTAGAAAAACGAATCTTATGTTTACGCAACTGCACTTGTGTACCTTCCCCACAATCAATTAAAAACATATGATTTTTAATTTCTAAAACTTGCGATGTCGGGTTTGTAAGCGTTCGCGGCGTAGCAGCATAACAACCTAATATGGTTAATTTCATTTAAACGTATCTAGATATTCAATGTATAATTTTCAGCATCTACTGCTGTAAATTTACTTTTAAAGGTAAAAGCATAAGGAGACTCTCCATATTTCCGAAGGTAATTTAATCTTTCTTTTGCCTCCTCAGAACTCGGCATCACACTTTCTTGTACATACCAAAATGCCATGTGCATTTCTTTCATTTTATGAAACCACTCTTTTTTTCTTTTAAAAATCTCAACGTGGTTTGATGAGTACGTAAATTTAAAAAGTGCGTCCATGGTTTCCCAAACCGACATGTTTACAATAATAAAATTATCATCAAAAACATTCAATTCAGTTGCATTATTATCAGCCTCAATTAATCGCCAAATAAACCCATCGCTATTTTCTGCTAGTTGATTAATTCTATCTAAATTATTTACAAAATCAGCCATTACAGGGCTATCAATTGCATCAACCATTTTAGCTATATTTATTTGAGCTAAATAACTCATAAACCCAAATCTCTTTCTATTTCTTCCATTTCAATAATATCCTTAGCTTCTTGAATGGTTGGCACAACACAAATTTGCTCAGGAACATCTTCAAAAGAAATGGCAGCTGTAACTAAAACAAATGATTTTTTAGCGGCTCGATGTTTGCTTGATATTTCTAAAAACTCTAAAATATCGCTCTCTGATAATTTAGAGAAAGAAAAAAGATTTAAGATAATATGATCGTTTTTAATTTTATCATACCCATTAACCAAATTTTCTATAAAAGTTTTTAACGTTGCTTTTTCTTGTAAAACAATAGTTGTTGTTCCGTCTGAATCAAAAATCATAAGTATTCTATTTTATTTTTGAAGCTAATAAATAAATAACAGCCATACGAATAGCTACGCCATTTTCTACTTGATTAAGTATAATTGATTGTTTAGAATCTGCTACATCGCTAGTAATTTCGACACCTCTATTAATAGGACCTGGGTGCATAATAACGATTTCTTTATCTAAACTATCTAGTAGTTTTTTATTTACTCCGAACTGCTGGGTATATTCTCGTGTTGTCGGAAAGTAACTAATATCTAATCTTTCATTCTGAATGCGAAGCATATTTGCAGCATCACACCAATTTAAAGCTTTTCTAAGATCAGATTCTACCGTTACCCCTAAAGATTCAATATGCTTAGGAATTAATGTTTTAGGTCCACAAACTTTCACATTAGCACCTTGTAGTTTTAATGCAAATATATTTGATAGCGCTACTCGTGAATGTAGAATATCACCCACAATTACGACATTTTTACCTGCTACATCTCCTAATTTTTCACGTATAGAGTACGAATCCAATAAGGCTTGTGTTGGGTGCTCATGGGCACCATCACCTGCATTTACGATAGAAGCGTTTACGTGTTTCGATAAAAATATTCCTGCTCCTGGATTAGGGTGGCGCATAACCACCATATCCACTTTCATAGAAAGAATATTATTTACTGTATCAATTAATGTTTCTCCTTTTTTTACTGATGATTGACCTGCTGAAAAATTAATAACATCAGCGGATAATCTTTTCTCTGCAAGTTCAAAAGAGAGTTTTGTTCTTGTACTATTTTCAAAGAAAACATTCGCTATCGTAATATCTCTTAAAGATGGTACTTTCTTTATAGATCTATTTATTACTTCTTTAAAATGATCGGCAGTTTCAAAAATGAGCTGAATATCTTGCTCTTTAAGATATTTAATTCCTAACAAGTGTTTTACACTTAATTCGCTCATATTCTTGTATTCCTTTTTTTAGTTATTTAAGGCGTTGTATTTAACAGGTAAACCATATCTTCCCCATCATTCTCTTTCCACATTACTTTCACCTTTTCATTATTTATAGCATCCACTTGTCTGCCTCTATAATTAGGTTGTATTGGTAAATGTCTACTAAACCTTCTATCTATCAATGTAAGTAATTCTATCTCTTTTGGTCTCCCAAAAGATTGTATTGCGGTTAAAGCTGATCTAATACTACGACCAGTAAATAAAACATCGTCAATTAAAACAACATTTTTATCTTCTATTAAAAAATTGATATTTGTTTTATTTGCTTCTAGAGTTTTATCTCCTCTACGAAAATCATCCCTATAAAAGGTGATATCTAAAAAACCAAGGTCTATCTTTTCAACACCGTAATCATTCTTTAAAAGATCGTTAAGTCGTTGTGCTAAATAGGTGCCTCGTGGCTGAATACCAACAAGGACAGTATTTTTAAAATCTAAATGGTTTTCTAAAAGCTGACAAGCCAAACGATGCAAGATAATGTTTATCTCTTTTGAAGAAAGCAATACTTTTTGACTCATGCGATACAATTCTATTTACAAAAGTATCAAATTATCTTTTAAAATTTGACACTAAAATAGATTTCATTTAATATTTATATTATTTAGATTTTTTAACAAATTACGCTTTAAAAAATAAACTTTAAATTATGGCTAATTTATTAAAATAAAAAAAGCCCGAACAAATGTTCGGGCTTTTAAAATCTACACTAAGCAGATTAAGATTATTATGAAAAAGACTATTTAGTCTTACCTTCCATTTTATCTTTTAACGCTTGTAATGCTTCGTTAGCATCACCTAAAGTAGGTTTTGCTTCGTCCGCTTGTGCAGCAGCCTTTTTAACCGCAGCTTTCACATTACGCTTTTCTTCTTCTCTGAATATAGCAGTATGACTTGCAACAACTCTCTTGAATTCTTTATTGAATTCAATGATTTTAAATTCTGCAGAATCACCTTTACCTAGTTTAGAACCATCTTCTTTCTCTAAATGACGTGTAGGTATAAATGCCTGAATGTCATCATTGAAATCGATAGTTGCACCTTTATCAACAATATCAGCAATAGTTGCTGTATGTACTGTATCTAAAGCAAACTCAGTTTCGTACTTATCCCAAGGATTATCAGTTGTTTGTTTATGACCTAAAGATAATTTACGTCCTTGAACATCTAACTCTAACACCTCAACATCTAATTTATCACCAACAGTAACAAATTCAGATGGATGCTTAATCTTCTTAGTCCAAGATAAATCAGAGATGTAAATTAATCCATCAATACCTTCTTCTAATTCAACGAATACACCAAAGTTTGTAAAGTTTCTAACAACACCATTGTGCTTAGAACCTACAGGGTATTTAGTTGTAATATCAGTCCATGGGTCTGGAGTCATTTGTTTAACACCTAATGACATCTTACGATCGTCACGATCCATAGTTAATACTACAGCTTCAACCTCATCACCAACTTTTACGAAATCTTGAGCAGAACGTAAGTGAGTTGACCATGACATTTCAGAAACGTGAATTAATCCTTCAACACCTTCAGCAACTTCGATAAATGCACCGTAATCAGCAATAACAACTACTTTACCTTTAACTTTGTCACCAATCTTAATTTCGTCAGATAAAGCTTCCCAAGGATGCTTCTCTAATTGCTTAAGACCTAATTGGATTCTTGATTTGTTATCATCAAAATCAAGGATTACAACATTTAATTTCTGATCTAACTCAACAACCTCGTTCGGGTGGTTAATTCTAGACCAAGAAAGGTCGGTAATGTGTACTAAACCATCAACACCACCTAAATCAATAAACACACCATAAGAAGTAATGTTTTTAACAACACCTTCTAATACTTGTCCTTTTTCTAGTTGACCAATGATTTCTTTTTTCTGTTCTTCGATATCAGCTTCAATAAGTGCTTTATGAGAAACAACAACGTTTTTAAACTCGTGGTTGATTTTCACTACTTTGAATTCCATAGTTTTACCTACGTACTGATCGTAATCTCTAATTGGCTTAACGTCAATTTGAGAACCTGGTAAGAATGCTTCGATTCCGAAAACATCTACAATCATACCACCTTTAGTTCTACACTTAACAAAACCATTAACGATTTCTTCTTTATCGTGAGCAGCATTAACTCTATCCCAAGCCATAATAGTTCTGGCTTTTCTATGAGATAATACTAATTGACCACTTTTATCTTCACGAATGTCAATAAGAACCTCAACTTTATCACCAACTTTTAAATCTGGATTGTAACGGAATTCATTCAGTGAAATAACACCTTCTGATTTTGCGTTAATGTCGATAATAGCTTCACGATCTGTTAAATAAACAACAGTACCTTGAACTACTTCTTCATCCATTGTATCTACAAAGTTTTCAGCTACTAATGTTTCAAACTCTTTAAGTTTTTCATCATCAACTTGCTCAATACCTTGCTCGTACTTTGTCCAGTTAAAGTTTTCTAAAAATTCTTGAGGATCTTGTACAGGTGCCTGTACTTTTGCTTCAACAGCTTCTGCTGCCTCAGCTTGTTTTTTGTCTTCAGCCATTTGCTGATTAATAATTTGTATTTTGCAATACGTATAAGAGTTAAAACTTATATTACAAAAGTGTTATACATTGTTTTTGTTTAAACTTCCCTTTTTCCTCTTAATTGTACTAGTTTAAAAAAGGTGTGCAAAATTAAGCATTTTTTCAAAAATACACAAGCTAATTATCTAACATAAAACAGAATAATAAAAAGAGAAATTTTTAATCAACTTTACTGATCAATTTTTATACTAATTTTTGTATATTTAAGTTATTAAAATAACTATTAAAATAAATAAACATGAGCGTAAAAGCTAAATATCAAGGTGTTTTAAACCTTGGAGAAGAATTAGGAATTAAAAATGGTGACGTATCTGAAGAAGGTGGCGTTTTAAACATAAAAGGTGAAGCGAATACACCTTACGAGAAAAACCTTATTTGGGATAAAATTAAAGAATTAGGTGGCGAAAATGCATCTGATGTAAAAGCTAACATTTCTGTTACTGACGAATCTGTATATCACAGACACACTGTTAAAAGTGGAGAATCTTTAAGTAAAATTGCTAAACAATATTATGGTGATGCTATGAAGTACACTAAAATATTTGAAGCAAATACTAACATCTTAAAAAATCCTGATGTTATTCAGCCAGATCAAGAGTTAGTAATTCCTAATTTGTAATAACAAAAAGGATTTACAAAACAAAAAGACGCTCTATTGAGCGTCTTTTTTATTAATTACTCTTTCTGCGTAATTAAATATTCTTTCAAACTGCTCCTTAAGTCCCATATCGCTATTATCAAATTCTATAGCATCTGGAGCTAGTTTTAATGGCGAAAACTCCCTGTGAGAATCTAAGTAGTCTCTATCTTGAACATTCTTCAAAACCTCTTCATAACTAACATCATCTCCCCTATCTAATAATTCTTTATAACGCCTTGATGCTCTTTTTTCTGCAGAAGCTGTCATAAATAATTTTAATTCTGCATCAGGAAAAACAACAGTACCGATATCTCTACCGTCCATTACAATGCCTTTTTCTTTTCCCATCTTCTTTTGCATCTCTACAAGTTTGAACCTCACCTCTTCTATTGCAGCAACGGGACTCACATTTTTAGAGACTTCTAATGTTCTGATTTGTTTTTCTACATTTTCATTATTAAGATACATTTCTGCAAAGCCTAGTTCGTCATTATAAACAAATTTTAAATTTATTTTAGGCAATAATTTTATTAAGGTCGATTGGTTATTTACACCTGCGCCCATTAAATTATTTCGCATAGCAAAAAGCGTAACTGCTCTGTACATTGCACCTGTATCTACATATATATAACCTAGAGCTTTCGCCAATTGTTTAGCTATAGTACTTTTACCTGTAGATGAAAACCCATCTATTGCGACTGTTATTTTTTGCATATTATAAAAATATAAATAAAGATCTTTTATATGGTTAGCCTTTTTAGTTTTTTAACAAAAAAGGGAAGCTATTAGAACAATAACTTCCCTTTCAATTATTATTTTAAAATAGCTTATTACAGCTTTTTAGCATTTTTCACACTTTGGTTGGTAATAGCCAAATCAACTACCTCATGCATATCTGAAACATAATGAAAGGTAAGTCCTTTTAAATAGTCTTCCTTTATTTCTAAAATATCTCTACGGTTTTCCTCACAAAGTATTAACTCTTTAATACGAGCACGTTTAGCTGCTAGTATTTTTTCTTTGATACCACCTACAGGCAACACTTTACCTCTTAAAGTAATTTCACCTGTCATTGCTATGTTCTTTTTAACTTTCTTTTGCGTGTACAAAGAAACTAAAGAAGTTAACATAGTAATACCTGCACTTGGTCCATCTTTAGGTGTAGCACCTTCTGGCACGTGAATATGCACATTGTACTTCTCAAAAATTTCAGGATTTATTCCAAAAAGCTCTGCATTAGATTTTATGTACTCCATAGCAATTGTAGCAGACTCTTTCATCACCTTACCTAAGTTACCTGTAATAGAAAGGGTTCCTTTTCCTTTAGATAAAATAGATTCTATAAAAAGAATATCTCCTCCAACAGTTGTCCAAGCTAAACCTGTAACAACACCAGCAACATCGTTATTTTCATATTTATCACGCTCCATACGAGCTGGACCTAAAATAGTTACAACATCCTCAGAGGTCAATTTTTCATTGTGCTCCAATTCCATAGCTATATTTTTAGCTGTGTTACGTACCACCTTAGCAACTTGTTTTTCTAAACCACGTACTCCAGATTCTCTAGTATATCCTTCAACTATTTTTTCTAACTGAGGTTTTGCTACTTTCAAGTGTTTATTTGATAATCCGTGTTCTTTTAATTGTTTTGGTAATAGATGTCTTTTTGCTATTTCTACCTTTTCTTCAATAGTATAACCACTTACAGGTATCATTTCCATACGGTCTCTTAAAGCCGGTTGAATGTTACCTATATTATTAGCTGTTGCCACAAACATAACTTTAGATAGGTCGTAACCCATTTCTAAGAAATTATCATGAAACTCACTATTTTGCTCAGGGTCTAAAACTTCTAACATAGCTGAAGAAGGATCTCCTTGACTACTATTAGAGAGCTTATCTATTTCATCAAGAATGAATACTGGATTAGACTTACCTGCTTTTTTAAGGCTTTGAATAATCCTACCCGGCATTGCACCTATATATGTTTTTCTATGCCCTCTAATTTCCGCTTCATCGCGCAAACCACCTAATGACATACGTACATATTCTCTACCTAAAGCTTCTGCTATAGACTTACCTAATGATGTTTTACCAACCCCTGGAGGGCCATAAAAACATAAAATTGGCGATTTCATATCATTACGAAGTTTTAAAACGGCTAAATATTCTATAATTCTACGTTTTACATCTTCTAATCCGTAATGATCTCTATCTAGTATTTTCTGAGCACGAGCTAAATCAAATTTATCTTTAGAAAACTCATTCCAAGGCAAATCTATAAACAACTCTAAATAGTTACGTTGAATACTGTACTCCGCTACTTGCGGGTTCATACGCTGCATTTTAGAAAGCTCTTTAACGAAATGGTCATTAACTTTCTTTCCCCATTTTTTCTTTTTTGCTTTAGTGCGCATTTCATCAAGTTCTTCATCATATGAAACACCACCCAACTCTTCTTGAATAGTTTTCATTTGCTGATGAAGAAAGTACTCACGTTGTTGTTGATCTAAATCTGTACGTACTTTTGATTGAATATCATTCTTCAGCTCTAACTTCTGAAGTTCAACATTCATATACTTTAACATCGCTAATGCACGTTCTTGCAAACTCGGAATTTCTAACAACTCTTGTTTTGTTTTTACATCAACACTTAAGTTTGATGACACAAAATTGATTAAGAAAGAGTTACTCTGAATATTTTTTATAGCAAATGATGCATCACTAGGTATATTAGGGTTGTCTTTAATAATTTTTAAAGCAAGCTCCTTAACAGACTCAATAATAGCGTTAAACTCTGGGTTTAATGCATCTGGCCTATCTTCTTTCGCCTCACGAATAGTAGCCGTCATATACGGCTTTTCAGTAAGTACTTCTGCTACTTCAAAACGTTTTTTACCCTGTATGATAACAGTTGTATTACCATCTGGCATTTGCAATACTCTTAAAATTCGAGCTACAGTACCTAATGTATTGATATCATCAATTCCTGGTTCTTCCGTATCACCATCTTTTTGAGAAACCACACCAATAACCTTTGACCCATTATTGGCTTCTTTAATTAATGCGATAGAAGAATCTCTACCTGCTGTAATAGGAATAACAACTCCTGGAAACAACACTGTATTTCTTAAAGGTAATATTGGTAATGTTTCTGGCAAAGATTCATTGTTCATTTCCTCTTCATCTTCTGCTGTTAATAACGGAATCAGCTCAGAATCTTCATCAATACCTTGCAACGACATATTGTCAAAATTTGAAAATTTAGAATTTCCCATAGTTTTATTTCGGTCATTCTGTCACCGTAGTGAAGAAATCTAATTAGTAAATAATTGATATAATACGCACTAAAGACCACACATACGGTCTTTTAACACATACAATTTTCTTTTCTACTTAATAAAAAGCAATTCTTATGCCAACAAACAAAAAGTTTTTTAAAAAAAGTGTAACATTACCCAAAATAAATCATCATTACTACAAAACAACCATTTTTTGAGCCACAAAAAAGAACATATTGATGCTTTATTGCTTTTGTGTTTAAAAGGAAAACAAAGCGCCCAACTCGAAGTTTACAATCGCTATTATAAAGCTATGTACAACACAGCTATTAGAATTGTAAAAGACAGTGCCATTGCCGAAGATGTTATGCAAGAATCGTTTTTGAGTGCATTTACCAAACTAGAGAGTTTTATAGGCGAAGTAACATTTGGATCCTGGTTAAAGCGCATTGTAATAAACAATAGTATTTATCAGTACAGAAAGCAACAGAAAAAAAATGAAGTTGCTCTGGACGATGTAATCTATAAGGTCGAAGATAATGACGGGATTGCTTCTGATTATGTGTTTACCGAACAAAAGGCTCAAAAAGTGATGGAAACCATGAAAAGATTAAAAGACAGTTACAGAATTTCTTTGACCTTACATTTAATTGAAGGCTATGACTATGAAGAAATAAGTACAATTATGAATATAAGTAATGCAAATTGCAGAACTACAATTTCACGAGCAAAAGAGAGTTTGCGTAAAAAATTAATTGCTGATTAATTATGAAAAAAGATAATATAGATAATTTGTTTGATCAGCTCCAAGGGTCTTTTGACACAGAAAAACCTACTCAAGGGCATCAACAACGATTTTTAGAAAAATTAAATTCGAATAATAAAACGATTCAACTTCCGAAAAAGAAGGATCATAAATTTAGATACTTGTCAATTGCAGCAAGTGTTTTATTGCTATGCAGCTTAGGTTTTATTTATTTCAATACCAATTCAAATCTAAATAATCAGATTGTTCAAATATCACCAGAAATATCAAATACAGAATTTTATTTTGCAAACTTAATAGAACAAGAAGTTGCAAAATTGCAGAATGAAAGTTCGCCAGAAACTAAAAAGATAATTGCCGATACAATGGCACAGCTATCTAAACTAGAAACAAATTATAAAGGCATAGAAAATGATTTGATAAAAGGTGGAAATAGTAAGTTAATTTTAAGTGCTATGATTACCAATTTTCAAACTAGAATAGATTTACTGGAAGATGTTTTAAGCCAGATAGAAGAAATTAAATTAATAAAAAAATCAACTGATGAAAATTCAATTATATAAAATAATAGTAATTACCCTACTTAGTTTACCACTAGGGCTAAATGCCAACGATGGTATTTTAAGAGGAAAACACACCAAAGAAAAAACAATTAAAAAAGAATACAATGTTAATGCTGATGCGCTACTAAAAATATCGAACAGCTACGGTAATTTAAATATTACTTCTTGGGCTGAAAACAAAGTTGTTATAGAGGTACATATTAAAGTTAATGGCAACAACCTTGAAAAGGTAGAAAGAAAACTAGACGATATTAATGTTGAATTTGAAGCAAATAACAGCATCGTATCTGCTAGAACTGTTTTTGATGAAAATAAAGATAGTTGGAGCTGGAGTTGGGGAAACAATAACAACAATGTAAACATGCAAGTGAACTATATTATTAAAGTCCCAATCAAAAATAATGTTCACCTAAATAATGATTATGGAAACATAATTTTAGACCGAATCGATGGTCATGCTAAAATTAAATGTGATTATGGACGACTAGAGATTGGGGAATTACATGGCAGAAACAATGAATTATCTTTTGATTATACTTCAAAATCTACTATTGGATATATAAATAGTGGAAAAATAAAAGCTGACTATTCTGGCTTCACAATTGAAAAAGCAGGAGATTTAATTATTAATTCTGATTATACAAACGGAACTATTTTAGACATGAAAAATCTGAAATACAATAATAGCTATGGAAAAATCGAAGCACTTAAAGTACAGAATATTGAAGGAAACGGAGATTATTTAAACACCAAAATGGGTTCTGTATCTGGTAATGTAGCTATCACTTCTGATTATGGAAGTATTCAAATTGATGAATTGACCGAAAAAGCTGGTAATGTAAATATTAGAACAGACTATACAGGAATTAAAATTGGCTACAACACGAACTATCATTTTAATTTTGAAATAACCACAGAGTATTCAGGAGTGAGCGGTAAAGATGATTTTGAAATAAATATAACTCGAGAAAAATCTAGCGAAAATTATTATAAGGGTTATTATGGTAACTCTAACAGCTCAAATACTATGACCATTACAAGTGAATATGGTGGTATAAATTTTACGAAAAAATAAACAATCAATCTAAAAATAAACAATCATGAAAAATTTCGCAATAGCAACATTACTTGCTCTAATCACATGGTCATGTACAGCACAACGAGGTGAAAAAATAAAAGGAAATGGAACTATTAAAACCATAGAAAGAATGACTCCTGATTATGATAACATAGCAATTTCTGGTTTTTTTGATGTTGATTTAATTGAAGGTAATGAAGGTGATATTACAATAACTGGTGAAGAAAATTTATTAGACTATATTATTTTAGAAGTAGAGAAAGGTAAATTAGTAATCAAAATTGAAAAAGGAGTAAACTTGCAACCTTCAAAATGGAAAAATGCAGTTAAAATAACTATCCCTATTGAAAGTATTGATGGTATTTCTTTATCTGGCTCTGGAGATATTGTAAGTAAAACAACAATTAAAACCTCAAGTTTTACCACAAACATGTCTGGATCTGGAGATATCACATTAACACTTGAAACACAATCTACAAAAGCATCAATGTCTGGCTCGGGAGATATTAACTTAAGTGGATCAACAAAAAAATTTGAAGCTACAATTTCGGGATCAGGAGATATTGAAGCTTTTGATTTAGATGCTGATTATGTTGAAGCTACAGTTTCTGGCTCTGCTAGTATTAAAGTTACCGCAAATAAAGCCATAAAAGCAAGGGTTTCTGGTTCTGGCGATATTTATTACAAGGGTAAACCAAGTAAAATAAATACAAAATTATCAGGCTCTGGGAGTATCACAAAAAACTAACGCAGAAATCAAAAATCGAATAGTTACATTAAAGACCTCTTGTTTTAAGAGGTCTTTTCTTTTGGGACTCTTAATAGTAAAATAATACCTATTAAGAAAAATATGAATAAAAAAAGTATTGCATAACGCATGCTACTTACCTGATCTACCACTGCAAAAATAACCATACCAATAACTATCCCTATTTTTTCTGCAACATCATAAAAACTAAAGTATGATGTTGAATCTTCAGTTTCTGGTAAAAATTTAGAATAGGTAGACCTTCCTAAAGATTGTACACCACCCATTACCATACCTACTAAACCTGCAGCAATATAAAACTGCATTGGTGTTACCATAAAAAAGGCATAAAAGCACAAGCAAAGCCAAATAGAATTAATAATGATTAAAGTCTTTATATTACCGAATTTAGCAGATGCCTTAGAGGTTAAAAAAGCTCCTAAAACAGCTACTAATTGTATAACCAAAATACTAATTATAAGTCCTGTTGTTTTTTCAGATTCTGTTGCCCAACTAATTTCTTTTTCTCCAAAATAAACAGCCATTAACATAATGGTTTGTACTGCCATACTAAATACAAAAAATGCACTTAAATATCTTTTCAATCGCAAATCAAGTTTTAATTTTTGCCAAACCTGCTTTAATTCTCTCAATCCATTAAAAACAACATCTTTTGTTACTTTATGTCCTGTAGAAACGCCTTTAGGCAATACATAAAAGCTATATTGACTAAAAACCATCCACCACACACCTACTGTGATAAAAGATATTTTCATGGCTTCAAATTTCGCCACATTTAAAGACTCTTCTGTATCTCCTATATTAAAACCAAACCATTCTGGTTTCATTACCATTGCTAAATTTAAAAGCAGCAAAAAAACACTACCTATATACCCTAAAGAAAACCCTTTAGCACTAATACTATCTTGCTGATCTTCAAAAGCAATATCTGGCAGATATGAATTATAGAAAACCAGACTTCCCCAATACCCTATCAACCCCATAAAATAGAACAACATACTTAAATGAATATGATCTAAACTAAACCAATACAATCCAATACAGCCAATACTACCCAAATAGCAAAAAAACTTCATAAATGTTTTTTTGTTTCCTACATAATCAGCTATTCCTGATAAAATTGGAGAAAAAATTGCTACCGTTAAAAAAGTAAATGCTGTAACGATAGAAATTAAAACTGTTGGTTTCATTTGAAAACCAAATGCAACAACAAGTTGATCTGGTGATGAAAATAAAGCAGAGTAAAATATCGGGAATATAGAGGACGCTATTGTTAGCGTATAAACAGAATTTGCCCAGTCGTAAAATGCCCAAGCGTTTAGTAATTTTTTACTGCCTTTTAATGCTTGCTCTTTAGCCATATATAGTTTGGTTGTTGGTCATTATCTTGTAAAAAAAAAGCTGCTCTATAATAGAACAGCTTCGAATATAATATATTTCATTTTGATTACTCAAAAGAAGTCACTCCAAATTTTGCCGCTTCTTGTTTTGCTGCAGGTGCCCATTCTGTTAAATTATTGATACGAGTATCATTAGAAGGGTGTGTACTCATAAATTCTGGTTGTGATTCTCCTCCACTATTCGCTTTCATTCTTCTCCATAAATCAGCAGCTTCATCTGGGTTATACCCTGCAATTGCCATAATTTGAAGACCTATTCTATCCGCTTCAGTTTCATGCCCACGACTAAAAGGTAACATAATACCAACTTCAGAACCTATTCCGTAAGCTTGGTTAAACGTATTAAGCGTTTGCTGATCTTTTATCAATACATTACCAGCGACAGCTCCTATTTGTTGAAATGTACCTGCACTCATACGTTGTGCCCCATGATCTGCTAATGCATGAGCAACTTCATGCCCCATTACAACAGCTACACCTGTTTCACCATCGCAAATTGGTAAAATACCTGTATAAAAAACAATTTTACCACCTGGCATACACCATGCGTTAACCGTTTCATCATTTACCAAGTTATATTCCCATTTATAGTCTTTCAAATAACCAGGGTAACCGTTAGCCGTTAACCATCTTTCTGCAGCAGAAGCTATCCGCTGACCTACTTTTGTAATCATTCTAGCCTCTGATGTGTTTTCTACAGTATTATTATCTGTTAAAAATTGATCATATTGCGCAAAAGCAGAAGGGAAAATTTGGCTATTCGGATACATGTTCAACATTTTTTTTCCTGTAAAAGGATTTGTCTTACATGCTGAAACTCCTAAAAATATAGCAATAATTAAAATAATTTTTTTCATAATATATAAATTCTATTTATCATAAAACACTGTAAATAAAATACTTAACTCTTTTACTTGTGTTTTAAAATAGTTAATGTTTAGTTAACAAAATTACAAAAAATTAAATATCTAGTAATTGTAATGTTGTAAAATCTTTACTTATTTCTATAGTGTTATTTGCTGATAAATTTATTTCATCTAATGATACTTTCTGACTATCAACTACAACTGATTTAATTGTAAATGGTAGGCCATGTAATTTTAACACAAACGTTTTATATGATGTAATAAAAGTGCCATCTTTAAACTGCTGAATAAGCAATTCATTTTCTTTACCGTTTAACTTAAAGTTACGCAAGCTGTATCTTCCTTTTTTATAATCATAGCCATCTTGAGCGTCTTCATATACTGTAGAATTTTCTATCCCATCTTTAAAATATACATCTAGCACTAATTCTTCTATTTCAAGCTCTCCAACATATTGTTGTACTGGGTAATTCGGAATCATAGCTCCTTCTTTTACAAACATAGGAATCATATCTATGTCTGCTACTACCCATTTTTCTAAACCTCCTACTATAAATTCTTTTGTCCAGTAATTATACCAATTTCCTCTTGGTATATACATTCTTCTTCCTTTCGCATTAGGTTCTTGAATAGGGCAAACTAAAATTTGAGTTCCAAAAATAAACTCATCCGTTCTAAAGTGTGTTTGATGATCTTCTTGATCAAATAAAACTAAAGATCTTAACATTGGCAATCCTTCTTTAGAATACATGTAAAACATTGTATATAAATAAGGAAGAAGTTGATACCTAAGTTCTACATACTTACGAACAATATCTGTTACTTCATCACCAAATGACCAAGGTTCTTGATCCCCATGATCCCCACTAGAATGCACTCTACAAAAAGGATGGAAAATACCTAACTGTATCCATCTAGCAAATAATTCTCCATCGGGTTGTTCTGCAAAACCTCCAATATCAGATCCCACAAAAGAATACCCACTCATACACATGCGCTGCATTTGCACGTTGGCTATCCATAAATGCTCCCAAGTAGCTACATTATCACCCGTCCAAGTACAAGCATATCTTTGTGTACCTGCATAAGCTGCTCTTGTTATTACGAAAGGCCTTTTAGGATATACATGTTTTTTAACCCCATTGTATGTTGCCCGAACCATTTGCATACCATAAACGTTATGTGCTTTACGATGTGTTGTTAAATTACCATCATAATCGTGTCTTGTATCTAATGGGGCTGTTTTAGACGGCACCTCCATAACTGCTGGCTCATTCATATCGTTCCAAACAGCATGCACACCCAAATCAGCCATAAACTCTTTATACAATTCACCCCACCATTCACGAACTTTTGGATTTGTAAAATCAGGAAAATTACATTCTCCTGGCCAAACTTTACCATGCATATAAGGTCCATCACCACGCTTACAGAAGTAATCATTCTCCATAGCTTCTTGATAAATCCAATAATCGCGATCTATTTTAATACCTGGATCAATCATTACCACGGTTTTGAAACCATCTTCTGCTAATTCAGCAATCATTCTTTTAGGATCAGGAAATAATTTTTTATCCCAAGTAAAACAACGAAAACCATCCATATAATCTATATCTAAATACAGACCATCACAAGGTATTTTTAAATCTCTAAATTGCTTCGCAACTTCTTTTACTCTACTTTCAGGATAATAGCTCCATTTAGATTGTTGGTAGCCTAGTGCCCATAATGGCGGTAACTCTGGCGTACCTGTTAAATCGGTATACAAACGCACTACTTTCTCCATTTCTGGACCAAAAATAAAGTAGTAATTCATTTCTCCTCCATCTGCCCAAAAACTAGTTACATGCCTTTTTTCATGCGAAAAATCGAAATGAGTTTTAAAAGTATTATCAAAAAATACTCCGTATGCCTTATTATCAGTTAAACCTATATAAAATGGGATTGCTTTGTATAACGGGTCTTGATCTTTACCATATGCATATTGATCTGTAACCCAATTTTCAACTCTTTTACCTTTTAAATTTGAATGTGTGGCTTTATCACCTAAACCGTAAAAACTTTCACCTGTTCTGGTGATTTTACTCATTTTTACAATATTACCTCCATGCTCATAGTTTTCTTCCCAATGAAAACCAAGCTCATCTTCATTTATAATATTCCCTTCAGGATCAGATATCTGTACTCTTAATGTTTGTTTATCTACTAGAACAGTCATTCTAATAGTTTTTATCAAATATTCAGTATCCGTTTCTTCTACATCTAACTGATTATACCCTCTTAAACCATTTTTATTTATGGCATAAGAAAAATCTGGTTCAAAATTATAATCTGTGGCATATCTAAACCTTACAGCACTGTTACGAAGTACTGTAACTTGTAAAATTACACCGTTTGCTGTTGTAAAGTATAGTTTATCAGTATCCTGTTTAAAATCTACTATTTTATTAGGATATAGATTACCCTTGTATTCAAGTTCTGTATTGGTGATCATAGCCTTATACTTAAATTAATTACAACAAAAAAAACACTTTAGCTTGATATATTTATATATCAAGGCAAGCAATTTTAAACTATTGAATGATCGTGTTTTTTTTCTATTGTAAAATGACAATTCCTAAAGGAGGAAGTGTTATTTCTATTGAATTCTTATAATTATGCGATGCTTGGTTTGTTACCTTAATTTTTTTATTCGCTGCTCCAGAGCCTCCGTAAACTTTAGCATCACTATTTAAAATTTCTTTTATAGTTGATGATTTCGGAATTCCTATTCTATAACTTTCTCGTGTTATAGGTGTAAAATTACAAACAATAATTAAATCATTTTTTTTATCGTGCCCCTTACGAATGTAGGCTAAAACAGAGTTTGCTCCATCTCCATAATCTATCCACTCAAAACCTTCTGTGCTAAATTGCTTTTCGTATAAAGCTGGGTAGGTTTTATAAACTGTATTTAAATCTTTTACTAACTGTTGTACTCCTGAATGAAAATCATATTGTGTTAAATGCCAGTCCAAACTTTTTTGAAAATTCCATTCTGATGATTGCCCAAATTCTCCACCCATAAAAACAAGTTTTGCACCTGGGTGTGTGTACATGTAACCAAACAACAATCTTAAATTTGCAAACTGTTGCCATTCATCACCTGGCATTCTGTAAAGTAAAGATTTTTTACCATACACCACTTCGTCATGTGAAAAAGGAAGCATAAAGTTTTCAGAAAAAGCATAGGTTAAACTAAACGTAATATCATTCTGATGGTGCGTTCTATATATAGGTTCTTTTTTAAAATACTCTAAAGTATCATGCATCCAACCCATCATCCATTTCATACCAAAGCCAAGGCCTCCTAAATTCACAGGTTTAGAAACTCCTGAAAAAGCAGTAGATTCTTCAGCTATCGTCTGTATACCATCAAAACTTGCATATAATTGCTCGTTCATCTCTTTTAGAAAAGAAATAGCTTCTAAATTTTCATTATTTCCATAAATATTAGGCTCCCACTCTCCTTCTTCTCTTGAGTAATCTAAATATATCATTGAAGCTACAGCATCTACACGTAACGCATCAATATGAAATTTATCCATCCAAAACATGGCGTTACTTATTAAAAATGCACGAACTTCATTTCGTCCATAATTAAAAATCAAACTTTTCCAATCTGGGTGATATCCTTTACTTCTATCAGGGTGTTCGTATAAATGAGATCCATCAAAAAAGCCTAATCCATGTGCATCTTCAGGGAAATGAGATGGAACCCAATCTAAAATTACACCGATATCATTTTGGTGTAATTTATCTACTAAAAGTTTAAATTCTTCTGGGTTACCAAAACGTGATGTTGGAGCAAAATAACCAGTTAATTGATATCCCCATGATGGGTCGTAAGGGTATTCCATAATAGGCATAAACTCTACATGAGTAAAATTCATCTCCTTAACATACTTCACTAAATCTTCTGCTAAATCTGTATAAGATAAAAATTCATTATCATTCTTTCTTTTCCATGAGCCCAAGTGTACTTCATAAACAGCGTAAGGTTTATCTAAGCCATTTTTATCTTTTCGGTAACCCATCCAATCAGTATCTTCCCAAGTGTAATCACCATCCCAAACAACAGAACCCGTTTTAGGTGGCGCCTCACAAAAGCGAGCAAATGGATCTGCTTTTTCTGTTCTTACACCGTAGTTATTAGAACTAATATTATATTTATAAAGAGCTCCCTTTTCTATACCAGGAATAAAGCCTTCCCAAATTCCGCTACCATCCCATCTAACATTTAACTCATGCTCTCCAATATTCCAAAAATTAAAATCACCAATAACACTTACCGAATTAGCTGAAGGTGCCCATACTGCAAAGTACGTCCCTCTAACCCCATCTACTTCAACTAAATGTGACCCTAATTTCTCGTAAAGCTTGAAATGTTTTCCCGCTTTAAAAAGATTAATATCAAATTCTGTAAAAAGAGTATGGACTTGTACGTTTGACATATGATTATATTATTATACTGCAATATAATCAAGTTTAGATAATAGTTAATTGTTTAATTCGTTAGTTTTACAAATAAGAATTGAAATACTTGTTACATAAAACTGGAACGCTTTTTGATTCATATTTAAAATAAAAAACTCAAAAAATTATAGAATTATGAAAAAACTTACTGTACTTGGAATATTTTTAGCTGTTTTTGCAATATCATGCGAAGGTCCACAAGGCCCTGCTGGTTTTGATGGTGATGCACTAGTTGGTGACACTTATGAAATTGACAACGTAGATTTTAATGAGATAGATAATACTATTGCTGTTCAATTTAATCAAGACATAGTTAATGGTGATGCTGTATTAGTATATCGCTTAGATGGTGTTGATAACAACCTTGATATTTGGGAACCTTTACCTACTACTATTTTTTTAGAGGGTACTAGTTATTTACAATACAGGTTTAACTATACATTAGCTGATGTAGAAATTATTGTAGAAAGTGACAATTTGAATGCTATTTCTGATGATTTCATGTTAAATCAAGTTTTTAGAATTGTGGTATTACCTTCTGATCTAATCGGTACTGTTGACACATCTAATTTTAGTGCAGTAATGACTGAGTTAGGCTTACAATCTAACGATATCCAAACTATAGATTTTAATACTTTAAAGTAGAAAAATCCAATAAAATAATAAAATCAAGAAGCCCTATTGGTAAAGCCAGTAGGGCTTCTTTTTTTATGATATTCAGTATTATAATAACTTTAACGTCCTTTTGAAAAAATCGTACGTAAATTTGATTGAAAAGAAAATTGTAAAAACTAAAGCTATGTTGAAGAATTTAATATTAGGTATTGCAATCGTCATTACTGGTTGTAAGGGAGTTTCTCAAGAGAAAGAGCTTTCAATGAGCGAAATTCAAGAGGAAGAAGAAAGTTTTAAAGTTGTTAAAACTAAAGAAGAATGGCAAAAACAATTGGATGAAGTTCAATATTTCGTTTTACGTCAAGAAGGTACAGAAAGAGCTTTTTCTAGCCCTTTATTACAAATAAAAGAAGAAGGTGTTTTTAAATGCGCTGGATGTAATACAGAATTATTTAAAAGTGAAAATAAATTCGATTCTGGTACAGGTTGGCCAAGTTTTGATCGTGAAATAGAAGGCAATGTTGCTTTTGATACCGATTTTAAAATTGGTTATGAACGTACCGAAGAGCATTGTGCAACATGCGGCGGTCACTTAGGGCACGTATTTAATGATGGACCAAATGAAACCACAGGAAAAAGACATTGTGTAAATGGTGCTGCTTTAGTTTTTGTACCCACTAAGTAATAAATCCATGTCTAAAAAATACGAAATAGAAAAAACAGAAGAGGAATGGAAATCGTTACTCTCAGATAAAGAATATCAAGTTCTAAGAAAAAAAGGAACCGAACACCCACATACAGGCGCTTATAATTTACATTTCGAAAATGGAGATTACCATTGTAAAGCCTGTAATGCTTTGCTTTTTGAAAGTGAGCATAAATTTGAAAGTGGTTGTGGTTGGCCTTCTTTTGATAAAGCTAAAGAAGGAGCTATAGAATATATAAAAGATACAACACATGGTATGGTACGTGTAGAAACTGTTTGTGCTAATTGTGGCGGACATTTAGGTCATGTTTTTGATGACGGTCCGCAAGAAACTACAGGCCAGAGGTATTGTATAAACTCTGCTAGTATAGGCTTCGATCCTACAAAATAAAACAAGAAAGACTTTTTTACTAAAAGTCTTTCTTGTTTTATACACATTTTTCAAAAATTTCTAGATTACTAAATTTTAGCTTTCTAATAAATAGAAATCTACTATTACCATATCATACAAATCATTAAAATTAAAGATCCTAAAAATTTCTAACGAAAACGTTATACTAATTTACAAAACTGCATATCTTTTTTGCTTTAGGTTTTGTAACTTTGCAACTTCAAATTAACACATCATAAAAATAAATACATGAGCAATTTTGATATTATTGTTTTAGGGAGTGGTCCTGGTGGATATGTAACTGCTATTAGAGCTTCTCAATTAGGATTTAAAACCGCTATTATAGAAAAAGAATCACTTGGTGGAGTTTGTTTAAATTGGGGATGTATACCTACTAAAGCATTACTAAAATCAGCTCAAGTTTTCAACTACTTACAACATGCAGAAGATTACGGTCTTAAGGTTGATAATGTAGATAAAGATTTTGATGCCGTTGTAAAAAGAAGCCGAAGCGTTGCTGAAGGCATGAGCAAAGGTGTTCAGTTTTTGATGAAAAAAAATAAAATTGAAGTTATCAATGGTTTCGGAAAACTTAAAGCTGGTAAAAAAGTTTTAGTTACTGATGCTGATGGTAAAGAAACAGAATATAGCGCAAAAAATATTATTGTTGCTACTGGTGCTCGTAGTAGAGAATTACCTAGTTTACCACAAGATGGTAAAAAAATAATTGGCTACAGAGAAGCAATGACTTTAAAAAGTCAGCCTAAAAAAATGATTGTAGTAGGTAGTGGTGCAATTGGTATCGAGTTTGCTTACTTCTACAATGCAATGGGTAGTGATGTTACTGTTGTTGAATATTTACCAAATATAGTGCCTGTTGAAGATGAAGATATCTCTAAACAATTAGAGCGTAGCTTCAAAAAAGCGGGTGTTAAAATAATGACTTCTTCTGAAGTTACTAATGTAGACACTTCTGGTGAAGGTGTAAAAGTAACTGTTAAAACTGCTAAAGGCGAAGAGGTTTTAGAAGCTGATATGGTACTTTCTGCTGTAGGTATTAAAACAAATATCGAAAACATTGGTTTAGAAGATGTTGGTATTATTACAGACCGTGATAAAGTTTTAGTAAACGATTTTTACCAAACAAATATACCTGGTTATTATGCTATCGGAGATATTACTCCTGGCCCTGCTTTAGCACACGTTGCTTCTGCTGAAGGTATTTTATGTGTTGAAAAATTAGCAAACTTACATGTAGAGCCGTTAGACTATGGTAATATACCTGGTTGTACATATGCTTCTCCTGAAATTGCATCTGTTGGTTTAACTGAAAAACAAGCTAAAGAAAAAGGTTTAGATATTAAAGTTGGTAAGTTCCCATTCTCTGCAAGTGGAAAAGCAAAAGCTGCTGGAACTCCTGATGGATTTGTAAAAGTAATTTTTGATGCAAAATATGGTGAGTGGTTAGGTTGCCATATGATTGGTGCTGGTGTTACTGATATGATTGCTGAAGCTGTTGTAGCTCGTAAATTAGAGACTACAGGCCATGAAATATTAAAAGCTATTCACCCACACCCAACTATGAGTGAGGCTGTAATGGAAGCTGTTGCTGCTGCTTATGATGAAGTTATTCATTTATAAAAAAGCAAGCTAATATATATTATTATAAAATGCTGTGCTTAAAAACACGGCATTTTTTATATCAAAATATTAAAAATAAATTATGCTTAAAATATTCAGACTTACAGCAATTTTAGAAGGTGTTTCTTATCTTTTATTATTTGGTTTAGGAATGCCATTAAAATACCTTGCTAAAATTCCAGAGCCTAACATTTATATTGGCTACGCCCATGGTTTTCTATTTATAGCTTATGTTATTTTGGCACTTCTTTTTTGTGTGGAAAAAAAATGGGGTTTAAAAATGTTCATCATTTTATTTATAGCTTCACTGCTACCCTTTGGCACTTTTTATATTGATAAAAAATATTTGAAGCCATTGACCGTATAAAAAAATACTTAAAATCGTATTCAAAAATCCCTGTTATCAGGGATTTTTTTGTGTTTATAAAGTAGCAACTTTGCTTCAACTAATTAAATGAAGCTATAATGTATTATCAAACAGCCGATTGTTATGAAACTATCGGTAAAAAGAAAATCACTAGCAATTGCCCTGGTTGTGGCAAATCTGACTGCTTAGAGCTCTTTTTACATCAAAAAAGAGTAGAAACTCACTTTTATACCACTACAACTAAAAAAGTAACTGGCAGCTTATTCTGTGATCATACCCATACAGAAATATCTTCGGTTTTATGGACGGATGAAATAAAAACCTATTTTAAAATAGAAAAAAGTAAACTTAAATTAAAACCCAGAAAATTAAAGCTAACCAAAGCATTTTATAGTTTTATAGCCATTCCTTTTTTAATAATCGCTAGTGCTGCTGGTTATAGTATGTATGAAGATTTAAAATATGCTGACGAAACAGAAGCCATTTCTTTAATTAATACCGGAGATAAAATTAAAGTTTTATATACCATTATTGAAAACAACAATGTTACCAATAGCGGTAATACGTGGTTTTTAGTACGTAAGATAGATGGAGACTCGATATGGGTGCAGCGACACGAAAAGTTAGATTTAATTGCCGATGCTAACTTTGATCTACAAGATGATAATTTCAACAAAGAAACTATAAAAGCATCATTACAACAATTTAAAGCTAGAGGCTTATTTGGCCATGATTACGCAAATCAAAAATTTTCAGGTTATATAACAGGTATTAAAAATTAATAATTTCAAATACATAAACCGAATAACTTATAAAAAGCTTTGTATCGCTAAATCGTAACTCTGCAAACCAAAACCTAAAATTACACCTTTGGCTACTGGCGATATATAAGAAACGTGCCTAAACTCTTCTCTTTGGTGTGTATTAGAAATATGTACTTCAATTACAGGTGTGGTAATTGCTTTTACAGCATCACCAATACCAACAGATGTATGTGTGTATGCTGCTGCATTTAAAACAATACCATCATACGAAAAACCAACATCTTGTATTTTACCAATAAGTTCACCTTCAATATTAGACTGAAAATATTCTAATTCTACCTCTTTAAATTTAAATTGTAGTGTTGTAAAATAAGTCTCAAAAGTTTGAGAGCCGTAAATTTCAGGTTCACGCTTACCTAATAAATTTAAATTTGGTCCGTTGATTACTAATATTTTCATTCTGCTAAATTATTAAATTACAAATCATAAAAAAAGCAGAAGACGAGTCTTCTGCTTTTTTAAATTTATTTATTTAAAATATGTTATTCAATAACATATCTAATTCCAAGTCCAAAAGCACCTACTTCAGTACCTAAGTATTCACTTATTCCGATTGATGGTCTCCAATCAAAAGAAAAAGCTAATGGCACTCCATTAATCTTATAATCTAAACCAGCTGTTGGTCTAAGTGCTAATTGTGTTCCTATTCCTCCATTAACAAACCAAATAGATGGTCCTCCACCTGCAAACCACTGCAAACCTTCTGCTCCTGATATTGGGCCATGGTACTCATATAAAGCTGTTACAACCGTTATTCCTGATTCAAACATTAATTCTGCTTGACCAGCGTGCTCTTCTGTGAAAAAGTACTTCGCGCTAGGGCCTACAAATGTTGCTCCTTGACCAAAATCAAAGCCCAAACCTGCTGCAAAAGAATAATCTGATTGTGCATTCATTTCTGCAATACCTATTGCGAAAAGGGCAATTGCAAATGTTACTAATTTTTTCATTTTTATAGTGTTTACGTTATTTATGGGTCAAATCTATTTTTTTTATAAATAACTACAAAATTTTAAGCGCACTTTCAAACCATATTTTTGTTATAAAACAAAAAAGCGGAGACATATAATGTCTCCGCTTTCATATAAATACTATTTATTTTTCTTATAAAGAAAAAAGAACTCCTAAGTTAATTGTAGAAAAAGTTCCTCCATCTGCACTAATTCCTACATAAGATAGATTAAGTTGAGTTGCCTCACTAACCATATACCCAACAGTTGGCTTATAGTAAAACCCACCATCGTTACCTTCATTAATTCCGATAGCATAACCTAAATCAGCACCAACAGAAAAATCTTCTGTAGCTTTAAAACGTGCTGCAGCTGCTAAAGGAATGTATTGAGCATCTTCAACTTCAAATTCGAAACCTTGTTCTTCAAAAGTTTTACCAAAAATATTATTGAATCCTGTAGCAATACCTAAATCGAATTGATCAGAAACTTCAAACATATAAGCTGCATCTAAACCTAATCCGAAAGAAGAAAAATCACTAGCATCACCAACTGGTAATTGAACTGTAACTCCTAATTTAAAACCTTCTTGAGCTTGAACACTAAATCCGATTAATGCGAAAGCGGCTACTAAAAATAATTTTTTCATAATTGTAATTTGTTTTTGTGTTTATTGAGGCCGAATTTATTGTTATTTCGTAAACTCAACACTCAAAAGATGTAAAATTAACATAATATGTTGTAAACTTTAACATTATAAGTATTTCTTACATTTCCTACAAAATGTTGTGGGGTTACATTTTAAGACATAAACGCACCTAATAAAGTATATTTGAATAATGAAATGGAATCAAGCAATAACAGATTATCAATATTACCTTAAAATAGAACGAGGTTTATCTGAGAACTCTATTGCGAACTACACTTTAGATATCGAAAAATTATGTTTGTTTCTTGATATTAATAAAATTTCAACTACACCTATACTTATAGATAAAGGAACTGTTCAGCAGTTTATATATACCATTGCTAAAGAGGTTAACCCAAGGACGCAAGCTCGAATTATATCGGGTTTAAAGAGTTTTTTTAATTATTTAATTTTTGAAGACTACCGTAATGATAACCCTTTAGACCTTATTGAGTCGCCTAAAATTGGTAGAAAATTACCCGATACCTTATCCGAAGATGAAATTAATAGTTTAATTGATGCTATAGATTTATCTAAACCTGAAGGGGAACGTAATAGAGCTATGCTTGAAACTTTATATGGCTGTGGTTTAAGAGTTTCTGAACTTATTGGACTACAAATATCTGATCTTTTTTTTGACGAAGATTTTATTAAAGTAACAGGTAAAGGAGATAAGCAACGTTTTGTACCTATTAGTGACATCAACAAAAAATACATTAATTTTTACAAAAACGAAGTTCGAGTTCATTTAAACATAAAAAAAGGATTTGAAGATATACTTTTTTTAAACAGACGAGGTAGGCAGCTTACTCGCGCTATGATTTTTACGATTATAAAGCAACTTGCTGAAAAAATTGAACTTGAAAAAGTTATTAGTCCGCATACCTTTAGGCATTCATTTGCTACACATTTACTGCAAAATGGTGCCGATCTTAGAGCTATACAACAAATGCTTGGTCATGAAAGTATAACTACTACTGAGGTATATATGCATGTAGATAGAACTCACCTTGCCGAGGTACTTCATAAATTTCATCCAAGAAAGTAATTTAAAACTTTAATTTTGTTCCTAAACGAATAAGACTTCCACTATAATTATTGTTGAAGTTTTGCTTACCTATTACCGTTTCACTCATTAATTCTATCAATAAATTATCTTGTACTTCATAACCGATACCATTAAGCGTTTTAAAGTTTTTGGTGTTATTTATTCCCCCTATAACTGTACGCTCCACATTCATTTCTACTCCTGAGGAAACATAAAGTTTTTTTAAAATAGGTTTACGGAATATAATTTGAGATTTAAAAACATCTCCCGTGGTATACGTATCATAATACCCTTTTAACATTAATGCATTTTTATCATTAATATTCCAATCTACAATAAAACTAGAGTGCTGTTCATCATTATAATAATTAGCATACCCTATTGAAGAAACTGATAGACTTTCTAGATTATTAGAAATAGGTTTTTCTTGGGCATATAACCCCACGGTAGTTAAGAGAAAGGAAAGCGGGAGTAACAATTTTACCATTGTAGCAGTTTTAGATAACAAAACATCAGAAAAATGACTAAAGCTACTGATAATCATGTAATTATATAGAATATTATTCTAACATTAACATAGTGTATCTAAAACAAACAAGTAGTATTAATCTTTAAATCTCGAGTAATCTCTTTTATAAGGTCTTATAATTAAACGCGCTTCACGGTCAAAACGAATATAATTATATACCCAATTTACAAAAACCACCATTCGGTTTCTAAAACCTATTAAAAAGAAAAGGTGTACAAACATCCAAACAAACCAAGCAAAAATACCTTGAAAATTGTAGTTCTTTAAATCTACAACAGCCTTATTACGACCTACTGTAGCCATACTGCCTTTATCTTTATAAACAAATGGCTTTAGGGGTTTCTTTTCTAATAAATTGATTAAATTTTTACCTAAATTTTTGCCTTGCTGTATTGCTGGTTGCGCCATCATCGGGTGTCCACATGGAAACTCTTCTGTCTCCATACCTGCAACATCTCCTACTGCAAAAATATATTCATTACCTATTAGTTGATTGTATTGGTTTACTTTTAACCTATTACCACGTATTAAAAACTCTTCAGCATCTAACCCTTTAATAGTTGCTCCTTTTACTCCTGCAGCCCAGACTAATGTAGCCGCTTCAAAAGTTAATTCTGTTTTTGTGGTTGCTAATTTACCATCGTAAGATGTTACTCGTGTATTTTTCCAAACCTGAACACCTAATTCTTCTAAAAAATCCTCTGCTTTTTCAGAAGCCTTTTCACTCATTTCTTTTAAAATACGATCACCTGATTGTATCAAATTTATTTGTGCTCTCCGCGTATCTAAATCAGGATAATCTTTTGGTAAAATTCCTTTTTTAATTTCAGCCAAAGCACCGGCAAGCTCTACTCCCGTTGGACCACCACCTACAATTAAAAAATTCATCAACGCATCACGCTTGTGCAAATCGTCAGTTAAAAGTGCTTGCTCAAAATTCTCTAAAATAAGACTTCTTAAATTTAAAGATTGTGGAATTGTCTTCATAACCATTCCATTCTTCTCTATTTCTGTATTTCCAAAAAAATTGGTTTCAGAGCCGGTAGCAAGCACTAGATAATTGTAATTAATAGCACCTATATTAGTTACGAGTTCTTTTTTATCTGCATTTATTTTTTCAACATTTGCTAAGCGAAAGAAAAAGTTAGGGTAATCTTTAAGTACTTTTCGTATTGGGTATGCAATTGAATCTGGTTCTAAACCACCTGTAGATACTTGGTATAATAAAGGTTGAAAAGTATGGTAGTTATTTTTATCTAATAACAATACCTGTACTTCTTTTTTGCTTAATTCTTTAGCTAGAGAAATACCAGCAAAACCACCTCCGATAATTATAATTCGAGGAAAACTACTTTTAGGAATATTCATTGCACTCATTAAAATCAAAATTAAGCATTAGTATCGTATGCTACCCAAAACAAAGTGCGATTTTTAGTTTTATATAAAAAACTTAATTATTTTTATTTTATCTGTAACATAAATAACTTTTATAGTACTAATAGATAACAACCAACCACAAGTGAGTAAAGAATTAGAGCATGCTTTTGTAACTGAGCTTGAGAACAATCAAAATATTGTTCATAAAGTCTGTACGCTGTATACAAATAACAAAGATGCTCATAATGATTTATTTCAAGAGATTACCATACAATTATGGAAAGCGTACCCAAAGTTTAGAGGCGATGCTAAGTTTAGCACTTGGATGTATCGTGTGGCTTTGAATACAGCTATTACGTTGTATCGAAAATCAAAAAAAAGTATATCTACTTTAGATTATGAGTCGGTAATTTTTAAAATAAAAGCCGACGAATATGATGAAACAGAAGAACAGCAGCTTAAATTAATGTATAAAGCTGTTAAGCAGTTAAATGATATTGACAAAGCACTTGTTTTCTTATACTTAGAAGATAAAAACTATACCGAAATTTCTGAAACACTGGGTATTTCTGAAGTAAATGCTAGGGTTAAAATGAATCGGATAAAAAACAAATTAAAAACAATTTTAAATCCATAAGCTTATTATGATGGATGAATTAGAATTATTGAAGAAAGATTGGCAAAAAAAGGAGCTGGCACATCCTAAATTGTCATACAATGACATACATGGTATGCTATGGAAAAAATCATCTTCTATAGTAAAGTGGATTTTTATAATAAGTGTTATAGAATTTGTATTACCGCATGTGTTATACCTTTTTCCTTCTGCATGGTCTGAAGGTCGTAGTTTATACAACTCGTTAGGTTTAAAAACACCTATGCTAATACTTACCGTGATACAGTATTCTGTTATATTTTACTTTATATACCAATTCTACAAAAGGTATAAAGAAATTTCTGTTTTAGATAATGCCAAGAATTTAATGGCCAATATTATTAGAACACGTAAAACTGTTAAGCATTACATCGTATTTTCATTAGCACTTATTGTTGTACTCTTTATTGTAATTGTAACAGGTATTTATCTGAGTCCAGATTTTGTACACACACTCGAAGTTTCCGGGAAAAATATAGATAATATTTCTCCTGAAAAATTACACAACATCAAATTCATATCTATGTTTATGGTTGTTGGTGTAGGTGTAATTCTTACGGTAGCTATAGGCTTTGTCTATTTTCTTCTTTATGGAATTTTACTTAAAAGATTAAATAGAAATTACAGAGAGTTAAAAAAATTAGAAATCTAAGTGTCAGCACTCCACCTACGTGCTTCATTTTCTTCTTCAATAGCTGCAAGTTGTTTAGCTGAAAGAACTTTTAAAAACGAAGGGTGTTGCTCGATTGCATATTCTAGTTTTTCAACAATAGAATCGAAAGACTCATCTTCATAATCTATATCTAAAGGTTCTTTTATAACCATAGATTGTAAGATGCCTTTCTTTTTAATACGTAATCCTTTTTTATCAAACGATCTTCTAAACCCATCAATAACAACAGGTACTACAATCGGCTTATATTTTTTAATAATATGTGCTGTTCCTTTTCGTAATGGTTTCCAAGGTGTTGTTGTGCCTTGCGGAAAAGTTACTACCCAACCATCATCTAGAGCTTTACCTATATTAGAAATATCGCTCATTTTCACCTGTCGGTTTACATCTTTACCTTCTGCACGCCATGTACGTTGCACACTAACAGAACCTGCATATGCCATTATTTTAGTTAAAAGACTGGCTTTCATTGTTTCTGCTGCAGCAACATAATACATATTTAATTTAGGATTCCAGATGTAACCAATATTTTTAATATTGTTATCTCTACCTTTTAAACTTGCATTAAAAACATGAAACATTGCAACCACATCTGCAAAATAAGTTTGGTGGTTACTCACAAACAAAACGTTTCTGTCTGGCAGGTTTCTTATAATTTCTGCTCCTTCAATTTCTAAGGTATTAAAACCTTTATATCTTCTATGGCTTATAATGGCTAAAAGACGAATCAGCCATTTTTTTATAAACAATATATGTCCGAAGGGGTTTTTCTTTAACAATGTCAAGGTGTTTGTAATTTGTTTTGTACTTGCTAAATTACAAAATAAACAGATTAAAGTACTTGTTTCACTAGGTCTTTTACCTCACTAAGCATCATTGCTGTTGCTCCCCAAACTGTGTAACCATTTAATATAAAGGCTGGTACATCAATTTTATCAGCATAAGAGGTTTTCATTTTTTTGTTAAAAATAAGGTCATCGTTAAGAAAATCGACCAAAGGAACCTCTACTAAAGCCGCTACTTCATCTTCTTGAATGATAAATGGAATCGGTTTTTTATACAAACCAATGTATGGTTGTACCTCAAAATTACTTGGTGGAATATAAATAGAGGTTAAACTTTTTAACACCTCAATAGCTGAAGGCTGTACCCCTACTTCTTCATAAGTTTCACGCAATGCTGTCTCTAATAAATCAACATCTTCTTTTTCTACTTTCCCACCCGGAAAACCAATTTGGTTAGAATGTACACCTTTGTAGGTTTTTCGCAAAATCAATAATAAAGTTGTAGAATTTGACGCATTCGGATAAAAAAGTGTCATAACTGCAGCTTTTCTAGGGTTTAAATATCTTTTATTGATATCTTTCAAATCCTCAACCCTTTCTAAAGGAGCCATTTTATATTGAGATTCGACCCCTGGAAGCGGTAGATTTTTTATTTTTGAAATTCGTTTAGTAAAATCGTCAAAATTCATGATTCGTTTTAAAACCTCTTTTTTTATTTTTTTTGCAATAATTGTAATGCTCTCTTGCAAAGATACAGCAACCAATAAAAAACAAGATACAACTGTTGTTAAAACAGAGAAGGATAGTGTTAAAACAGATTCTGTAGCTGTAAAAGAAGAACCGTTTGTTTTAGATGAAGAAAATGCAATTCCATTTTTCTTTGAATATGCTAAAACCAACACTGATGATAAAGTAAAAATAACAACTACTTTAGGTAGCTTTACCTTACAATTGTATGATAATGTACCATATCACAAAGCCAATTTCATCTATTTAACTAAAAAAAAGTATTTTGATAATACTCAGTTTCATCGTGTTGTAAAAGATTTTATCATTCAAGGTGGTAATTCTGATGATAGAATAACGGGACAAAAAAGACAAGATTTAGGCAGGTACTTATTACCGCCCGATACTCGTAAAGGGCACAGACACCACCGTGGCACAATTTCTATGCCTAGTAGTGATAGAGATAACCCTCATAAATTAGCTTCTCCGTTTGAGTTTTTTATTGTGGTTACAAAACCAGGCTCTTATCATTTAGATTCTAATTTTACACCTTTTGGTAAAGTTATAGAAGGTATGGATGTTGTTGATTTAATTAATAGTCAACCTATTGATGATGGTGATTGGCCAATGCAAAACATATACATTTTAAAAGCAGAAGTTGTTAAATAGCTTTATAAATATTTGGCAAGGCAATTTTAAACCGAACAGCTAATAAGCGAATACCGATAACAATACAGATACCACCAACATAAGGGTAAGCTTCATTTACGGGCAATTTTTCTAATAAAAAATAACCAATACCGCCTAAAATACAAGCGGTTGCATATACTTCTTTTCTAAATATTACCGGAATTTCATTACACAAAATATCACGAATAACACCTCCAAAACTAGCTGTAATAGTACCTAAACCTACACACATTACAGGTGATAGCCCTATCGCTAATCCTTTTTGAACACCCACCATTGTATATAAGCCTACACCAATAGTATCAAACAAAAAAAGTGACTTTCGCACATATTTTAATTTATCTCTAAACACTACTGAAAACACTACCGCACCTAAAATTGTTGTTGGGTACACCATTTCTTGCAACCAAAAAACAGGTGTATTTCCAATAAGTACATCTCGCAAACTACCTCCACCAACTGAGGTTACGAAGGCAATTATAAATACACCAAAAATATCTAATCTTTTATCCATAGCAACCATTACGCCTGAAATGGCGAAAGCTACTGTACCTAAAATATCAATTGTAAAATAAAACATAAAACTACTGCTGTGTATAGTAATTAAAATCATTGATTACTACATCAACAAATTCTATGGGTTTCATATCCGAAACTATACCTGTTACTTCTTTTATACGAATGTTCAAAGATACAATTACGTTATGATCTCCACTACGTTTAGCCGACTCAAAAAGGTTTTTTATGGTTTGCATTTCGTTATCTTTAAAAACGGTTACTTGTGGAAATTTAGGGGTGTAACCTTCTGGTATATCTCGCACCAAAGTATCGCGTAAACTTATTTTTTGCTTTTCACTAACAACAGTTGTACCTGCTGCAACATCACCTAAACGCTGCCCATTACCACGCCATAAAATTGTAAGTACAGCAACACCTCCCATACTAAATGATATGTCTACCATGCGCATTACCCAACGTATAAAAAAGCTAGAAAAGCTCGGTTTAGAACCATCTAATTTTACAACTCTAATTTTTAAAGCACTTTTACCTGGAGTTTTACCATTATTAAACATTTCAAAAAGTAAATAATATAAAAAAATAGGCAAGCCTAAAAGCAATTGAATTGTCCAACTATCCCGACCTGCAATCTCCAAATCTAGTAGAGACAATAGTATCAAAATAGCAATTACATAAAAAATAATAATTAATAGATCTAACAAATAAGCAAGCAGCCGATCACCTAAATGAGCCGAATTTTGATTGATACTAATATTTTGAGCGGTTTCTATTTGAAATTGTTCCATATTTTAGTTTCTTTGAGTAAAACCCTGAGGTTTATGCGTGAAGCTGCTTTCGTAAAGCAAAATAAAGAAAAATGGAGTACTTTCGAAAGTGTTCTAAATAATACAACAGAAATAAATCCTGATGAACTTTCTGATCTGTATATCGAAATTACAGACCATTTAAGTTATGCGAAAACATTCTATCCGAACAGTAATACCCAAAAATTTTTAAATGCATTAGCTTCTAAAGCACACTTACAAATATATAAGACAAAACGAGAATCTAAAAACCGTATTGTACAGTTTTGGAAAATAGAATTTCCAACGCTTTTTTACAATTACCACAGAGAGCTTTTAATTGCTTTTTTAGTATTTGCCCTTTTTACAATTATTGGTGCTTTTTCTGCTGCTAATGATGGCGATTTTGTTCGTTCAATTTTAGGAGATCAGTATATAAATATGACTCTTGATAATATTGAAGAAAATGACCCGATGAAGGTGTATAAAGAACAAGGTGAGTTTAATATGTTTTTAGGCATTACCATTAATAATATTAAAGTTTCTATTGTAGCTTTTTTATACGGTATTTTATTAGGTATAGGTACAATTTACATATTGTTACAAAACGGATTAATGCTTGGTAGTTTTCAGTACTTTTTTATTGAAAAAGGACTCGGATGGGAATCTATGCGAACCATTTGGATACATGGTACAATTGAAATATCAGTTATCATTATCGCAGGTTGTTCTGGTTTAGTACTTGCCAACGGCTTATTTTTTCCCGGTACCTACTCCCGCTTAGAAGCCTTTAAAAGAAGTACTAAAAATGGCGCTAAAATTTTAATTAGTACCATTCCATTTTTTATAATTGCAGGCTTTTTAGAAGGTTTTGTTACTAGACATACCGAAATGCCTGACTGGCTAGCCATTTTAATAATTGCGAGCTCATTAGCACTAATTTTATTTTATTACGTTATATATCCAATTAAAATTCATAAAAAAACCATTTTAAATGATTAATCAACCAGAATATATTGAACTTAAAAAAAAACGCGAATTAGGTGATATTTTAACTGATACTTTTGCTTTTTTAAGATCACAGTTTAAGCCTTTTTTAACTACATTTTTAAAAATTGTTGGCCCTTATCTAATCACTGCATTAGTGTGTATGGGTTTTTATTTTTCAACATTCGAATCCGTGATTAATGCCACGGCCTATGGTTCTCAAGATTTATCTTTCGACAGTTATAACCCTATTCTTCTTTTTGTATTTTTAATCGTATTTGTTTTTTCTGCATTAGCTGCATATGTAATGTCGCAAGCAACGACACTGTTTTATCTAAAATCGTATGCCGAAAATAATGGTGTTGCTAATTTTGAAGAAATAAGACGCAACGTGTATAAAAAGTTTTGGAGTTTTATTGGGTTAGGTATTCTTGTTGGCCTATCAGTCGGTATTGGTATGATGGTTTGTTGTATTCCTGGTATTTTTCTATACGTACCGTTATCAATAAGTTTTGCTATCATGGTTTTTACTGGTAGAGGCGTTACCGATTCTTTCGGGTATAGTTTTGATTTGGTAAAAGATAATTGGTGGATGACTTTTGCTACCATTTTTGTAATAACAATTATTGTAACTATTGCGAGTTATGCTTTTCAAATACCCGTTGCAATTTATCAAATGGCTAATATTGGTTTTGATGCATATGAGTTAGATGCTGAAGCTAACGTTGCTAGTTTTATAGACCCTATTTATATTACATTAAACTTAATTGCTACACTTGCTCAGTACTTACTTAATGTTATTTCAGTTACTGCTATAGCGCTTATTTATTTTAACTTAAACGAAGTAAAAAATAATGAAGGTACTTTAGAGCGTATTCAAAACTTAGGAGGTAATTTAGAAGACTAATAATGCACAAATTTCTTCTTGTTTTATCTTTTTTATCGGTTTGCTTGTGCTCTATTTATGGGCAGCAAGACTCACTTGCTATACAATATGATAAAGCAGAGATAGAACGTTTTGAAATTCATGAAGATGATCTTAGTACCTATCGAAACGACTCTAAATATAATTATGAAGAAAAGAGTAAAACCGTTGATGAAGGTTCTAATTTCTTAGATGAAATTTGGCAATGGATTATAAAGCAAATCAGTCGCTTTTTTGAGTGGATTGTAGGTGTAGATGCTGCACCACATTATATTTCATATTTCTTGAAATTTATTCCATATATATTATTAGGCATTCTTTTGTTTTTAATTGTCTGGTGGGTATTAAAAATCAATATTCGAAACCAGAAAAAAGCAGAAAAAAATTGGAATACCGTTAATTTAACTGAAGAAGAAAACATCATTAAAAATAAAAATATCGACCTGTTAATTCAAGAGGCTTTAGATAGTCAAAATTACAGATTAGCAGTTCGGTATTATTACCTATTAATTTTAAAGCTTTTAGGTGAAAAAGAATTTATTGATTGGGAACCTCATAAAACAAATAGCGATTATTTATACGAAATTGAAAAACCAGCGTTAAAAACTCCGTTTGCTGAAATTACACGATCGTATGATTATATATGGTATGGCGACTTTACTATTGATGAAATTAAATACAAAAAAGTAGCAATAGCTTTCGATTCACTTAAAAACACTCTTAGAAAAAATGCGTAAAAAGGGTACTATATATTTTATAATCGGAGCAATTGCATTGGCCTTATTGTTATTTTTAGAATACAATAAAAAAAAAGAAATCAACTGGTTTCCTTCGTATGTTACGCACCACAAAATACCTTTCGGAACTAAAGTTTTGATGGATATTTTAGAGCTTAAGTTTACATCTACTACCCTAGTTGAAAAACCTCCGTTCGAGTTTTTACCGACTAATGATGATGTGGGTAGCACGTATCTATTTATAAATGAAAATGTTGCATTCGGAAAAACAGAACTTGATGATGCTTTAAGTTGGGCCGCAAAAGGCAATACACTTTTTATAGCCTCAACAAGTTTCGAAGATCGCTTGTTAGATACCTTACACCTAAAAACAGCTTCGTTGTATGGCGATGAAGGTTTGCAACATCAATTCAACTACAAACTCGTAAACAAGAAGTTAAACTCTAAAAAAAGCTATTCGTATAAAAAAGATTATAACAGCTTATACTTTAGTAAAATAGACACGTTACAAACTGTTATTTTGGGTGAAGTTACCAACACATCTGAAGGAAAAAAATCAACAAATACAAATATTAGTACCATACAGCAAAAATTTGGCGACGGTACAATTATACTAACTACATTCCCAAAAGCTTTTACCAATTACTTTATTTTAAAAGATCAAAATAAAGATTATACCGCAGGCTTATTATCATACATTAATAATGATAACCCTTTGTATATTGATGCTTACTATAAAAGCGGAAAAACGTATTACACCTCTCCATTATACCTATTTTTAAGTAATAAAGAGTTTAAATGGGCATACTATATTGTAATTATCGGCGCACTATTTTACGTCATTTTTGAAGGTAAACGCAAGCAACGAGCAATTGCAGTGCTAAAACCGTTAGAAAATCAGACTTTAGCTTTTACACGTACTATTGCCGATATGTATTATGAAAAAGGAGAAACAAAACCGATTGCCGAACATAAAATAACATACTTTTTAGAATACATAAGATCTTCTTTTTATTTAAAAACAGAAGAATGGAATACCGATTTCTACACCAACCTTGCATCACGTAGCAATCATACTCTAAGCGAGGTAGAATCACTTTTCAGTTATCTTCAAATAATAAAAAAAAGACATACACTTACTAATGAAGAGTTGCAAAAACTAAACACTTCAATAGAACAATTTAAATCGAAAGCACATGGAAAATAACGAGACACCAAATAACGACCTGAATTTTGATAATAGAATTCCGTTAGAAGATTTAAAAAATGCCGTACTAGAAATTAAAGCAGAGCTTGCTAAGGTTATTATAGGGCAAGAAAAATTTATCGACTTATTACTTGTTGCGCTATTAGTAGATGGTCATGTGCTAATTGAAGGTGTGCCTGGTATTGCTAAAACGGTTACCGCTAAGTTATTTGCTAAAACTTTAAAAACGGAGTTTAGCCGAATTCAATTTACGCCAGATTTAATGCCTAGTGATATTTTAGGAACTTCTATTTTTAACGTAAAATCGTCAGAATTTGAGTTTAAAAAAGGACCTGTTTTTTCTAATATTATATTGATTGATGAAATTAACCGTGCCCCTGCAAAAACACAAGCTGCCATGTTTGAAACTATGGAAGAAATGCAGGTTACTATGGATGGTACTACCTATTTAATGGATGCTCCTTTTATGGTTTTAGCAACACAAAACCCTATTGAGCAAGAAGGTACATATGCATTGCCTGAAGCTCAATTAGATCGTTTTTTATTCAAAATCAAAGTTGGGTATCCTACGTTAGAAGAAGAGGTGAAAATTATACAAACCCATCACCAACGTAAAGGTTCTAAACCACAAACCTTAATTAACCCAATACTTACGCCTGAACAATTAAAAGAGTTTAAAAGAAAAATACAAGACGTTATAGTTGAAGAAAAAATTATCCGCTATGTGGCTGAATTAATTTCTAGAACACGTAACCACCCACATTTATATTTAGGCGGATCGCCAAGAGCTAGTATTGCTGCCTTAAATTCTGCAAAAGCATTTGCAGCTATTGAGGGTCGCGATTTTGTAATGCCTACTGATGTTAAAAGAGCAATGGTACCAGTGCTTAATCACCGTATTATTTTAACTCCTGAGCGCGAAATGGAAGGTATGAGTACCGATAGTGTTATTAACATGATTGTTGACTCTGTTGAAGTACCAAGGTAAAATATATTTTTAGGGCAAAAACATCAATTGTATTGATGTTTTAATCTAAATCGAATGATTTTCATTCAAAAACAAGCAAAAAACAACGCAAATGAAATTTTTTAAATCATTTTTTATACACAATACCTTCTTTAGGTATCTAGCGTTTTTGGCTGCCCTATTCTTACTATCGTATTGGATAAAGGAAATTTACCCAATTGCATGGATTTCTACCTTTATATTAATCACCTTATTTTTTCTAGACCTATTTCTACTATATACAACTACAAATGGTATTGAGGCGAATAGGATTACTCCAAAAAAATTATCAAATAGCGATCATAATCCAATTATAATCAACTTTAAAAACAACTACGCTTTCAAAACCAATATTTCTATTATTGACGAATTGCCCGAGCAGTTTCAAAAGCGCGATTTTGAATACAAAACAAAACTTTTAAAAGGCGAAAAACGCAGTTATGAATATAGTGTTAGGCCTGTAGAACGTGGAGAATATACATTCGGAAATATAAATATTTTCACCGCTACCCTTCTCCAATTAGTACAGCGCAGGTATGTTTTTCAAAACAACCAAATGGCGCCTGTGTACCCGAGTATTATTCAAATGCAGCAGTACGATTTTATGGCTATGAATAATAACTTAACCGAATTCGGACTTAAAAAAATTAGAAGAATTGGGCATACACAAGAGTTTGAACAAATAAAAGACTACATACCTGGTGATGATATTAGAACCGTAAATTGGAAATCTACTGCCAAGCGAAACCAATTAATGGTAAACCAATATCAAGATGAAAAATCGCAACCTATATATTCTATTATTGACACAGGGCGTGTAATGAAAATGCCTTTTAAAGGGCTTAAATTATTAGATTATGCTATAAACTCATCTTTAGCATTCTCAAATGTTGCCTTAAAAAAGAACGATAAAACAGGTTTGGTTTCTTTCTCAAAAAAAATAGAAACCTTTTTACCTGCCGTACAAAAACTAACCTATTTAAATACCATACTCGAAAAGCTATACAACATTACCACAGCGTATACCGATTCTGATTTTGGCTTACTCTACGCACATATAAAGCGTAAAATAAATCAACGCAGTTTATTATTACTCTACACTAATTTTGAACATATTACGGCACTACGTAGGCAATTGCCTTTTTTAACTGCCATTTCAAAAAAACACGTATTGGTAGTTATATTTTTTGAAAACACTGAACTCGAAAATTTAATAGCAACTGATGCTGAAGATGTACAAGGTATTTACCATAAAACAATTGCCGAAAAATTTTCGTTAGATAAGCGATTAATGCAGAAAGAGCTGCAACAATATGGCATACAAACCATACTTACCAAGCCTGAACAGTTAACCGTAAATACCATCAATAAATATTTAGAAATTAAAGCACGAGGCATTATTTAATACTATATAATTCCTATACCCTAGTACAAATACCTGGCCTGAATAAAAAAACTACACTAGATACACAATATTTTAAAAATATATTAAATAACTATATATCAATATTTTACAACACATAAAACGCACCAAAAAAACAGCAACAGCCATAAATTAGCGTTATTTAAACGTAATACAAATACTACATTTGTGTATATCTTTTCTCAAATTTAATTTTAAAATAACATTGAAACAACTACCTTGGCGGCTTAGTATACTAACCAACCAAACTATAAAAATAAAAAACCTACTATCGTATGATGACTTACATTGCGCTCTATAAAGCAAAAAATCAAACCACGAAAACTACTGAACAATCTTGCTTTACTTGGCAACAAGAAAGCGGAGATATTGACACCGAAATGCTTACCCAAAAAATTAAGCGCGAGCGTTCATTACATTATTTTAACCTAATGGCAACTGAAGATTATCAGACCCAATTAGATGATATTATTGTTACAATTGAAAAAACAGATGTTTTTAGAGGATAATTCTTAATCTTAACTATTTTAAAAAATACTTAAACACGTTAAAACATGTTTTTTAACGTGTATTTTAAACCTTTCATAGAATTGTTCAAAATTCTTACATTTTATGTGGAAAACCACATTACCACTTATTCTTTTTCTGCTATTTTTAAACTTGAAAAATAAATACTACCCCTTATTTACATATACAGGTTACAATAAATAGTAAAGTTTCATGCAACAGTCCATTCATTCGGCTCCTTTAGCGTTAAAAAATATAATTGCAGGCGAAGACGTTGATTTTTTCATAAAATCGAAAAGAGATCAGCCTGCAAAACCATTTTACTTTCTGCTTATGTTTGGTTTTATATGGTTTGCTTTTACCAGCATTTTTATAGCCGCTTTTTTTGGTCCCTTATTTTTTGGTAACGAAATAAACTTTACCTCTAACGGTCAGCCCGTTACAGCAAGTTTTGATAATTATGAGCCTCTAATTTTCCCAGCTATTGTTAATGGCTTATTTGTATTGTTAGGTTTAGCATTTATAGGATCAGGCATTGCTAGCTTATTAAAAAAAGGAAGCTATTATGTAGGTACCGAAAAACGCTTGTTGAAATATAAAAATGGCGAATACTCCAGTTACAATTGGGATCAGTTTACAGGCAACATACATGTACATACCAAAAGCACAAACGGAAGTTTGCAATTAGAGTTACGAACCGGTAGCATGCGAAGCCGAAAAAACAAACCTTCGCAATATGTACCACACACCCTATATATTTCAGGCATACTCAATGCAACAAAAATAGAACACAAATGTAGCCTGCGCATAAAAGAAAATGACCCCATGCTCGCCATGGTGGTGTAGATAAAATAAATAATAAGTACGGATAGCCGTACGTTGTATGCAATACGATGAACGAAATAGCTAAAAAAATTCTCAATAATAAATCCGATTACAGAAGAAATCTTGAGTTTTTAGATTTAAAGTATAATGGATTATTTTCAAGAAAGCTAACTAAAGAAAAGAACGAAATTAATATTCTATCCCTCTTTTCTGAAATGGAATTTGGCTATGCCCTAAATCAATTGTTTTCAGAAGTCACTTATGAACCTAAGATAAATGGAAAAACCCCAGACTGGTTGGTTAAGTCTGAAAATCAAAATATCATATTTGAAGTGAAAAAAATAAACCCTATTGAGAAAGAACTAAATAATAGAATTAATCTATTTAAAAAAGATGAATATTTAGGAAATCAGCACGACTCATATGTTACTTCAATCAATAATTTTATTCCGCAAATCTCAAAAATCACAAACAAAGAAAAAACATACAGGGATTTAATTACAATGGATAACTACAAATTAATCATTTGCATTGATGTTATTAATTTGCAAAAAGATTTTATTACGGACAATGACTTAAAGGAATATTTAAACTTTGAAAGTAAATATTCAATTTTAAATGGTTATCGCGAATTTTGCGAAAACGTGGCTGGAATTATTGGAAAACCTATTTTTGGAAATACAGTATTCATTGAGAATAAAATAGGTAAATACAAGCTTAATGACAATAACTTGAGTATAATAAATACTGCATACAACAATGCCTAAACGTAATGCGGACTTTAGGGCTAAACTGAAAGGTCTGTGTATATTTATAAAGTCGCTAAATCTTTGGGATTTAGCTTTGAATAAGAAAAAACAAATAAATGAAATTAGAAAAGATATTAGATAAATTAGGGTCGTTAGAGAAAAATTCTTTTATAAAAATAATTGATACTATTATTTCTAAAAATCCTAAAAATGGTAAAGAAATTGAAAAAATACTGAGAGTTTCAGATAAAGGTTTAAAGTCTGTGGATAGTCAAAATGTATCTAATATTTTTAATTTAGTTTCATCTGAATTCACAGAATATATTAAGTGTGAGTTTCAAGAAGCCAACTCGCAGCTAGACATATTAATTGATATTATTATTAGAGACGGCAACTGTATTATAAAACAAGACTGGTTTTCAAGATTATATGAAACTGAAATTAAGCATCTAAAAAGTAAAACAAAATTACTTAATACTGAATTAGAAAACGATAAATCTGAATTAAGTGAGTCAAGAAAAAGAGATTTTCGTATTTATAAAGGGTGTTTAACAACTGCTTATAAAAATGATATTGATAATAATAGAGAAGCTAAAATAACTGATGATGAGCTAACTATTATATTAACTCTTGCTAAGCAACTTGGCTTATCTCAAGAAGATGTTAAGCTAATTAATTACAGTATTCTACCAATTAATAAAGCTGACATACAAGATGTTATTAATAATTTAAAAACCCTTGGCGTTGTGTTCTTTTCTAAAAAAGAAAATACAATTTATATAGCTGATGAAATGGTAAGACTTTTAAGAAAAGTTCGTAAAAAAGATGTAGGTGAGAAATTTTACAGACGAACTCTAAAATTATTAAGAGAGCCGATTATTAATCAAATATCTAAAGAGCATAGTATTGACAGAAAATTACCTCTTTCAGAAAAAATAGAAGAAATTATTAATGAAGGTATTTCTTTTAATGATTTACTATCGAATGAAATATATAAACCTGGAATTACACTTACTGAAAAAAAGAAGACATTAAATGAGCTTTGCGAGAAAGGTCTTAATATAACAAATCTTAGAGGTAGTACCCTCGAAGAGAAAATAAGTAGTTTAATAGAACATTTTGAAAATGTTGAAAAAGATGAAAAAGTAGGTATTTCTATAGATGGTTTTGATAAAATGTTATCCGAATTAAATCAATCATTACCTAAATTAAACAAAGACTTAAAGAATCAATTTGAGTTGCAAGATGAATATGTTTTAAATGCTGATTTTTTACTTGATTATAATATTAAACCAAGGGACATTTTAGATTTAATAACTCAACCTGATTTGACAAAATTTATTAAAGACAATGGTATAAAACAACGAGGTGATGATATATTGAACATACTTGAGCATTACAAAGATGTTGAGAATTTGTATCTAGAAAATTATGTCAATGTTGGATATCGAAACTTAAATTTATTGAAAGAAAATGGAATCTTAGTAAAGGAAAGTGAATTAGGCTTAAAGTTTGAAGAACTAACAAAAACCATTTTTAAATCATTAGGTTTTAACGTAGATGAAGATTTCAAAAAACAACTTAATACTCAAAAGGATATGATGGATATTCTTTTAAACCTAGGTAATAATGAAATAATAATCGTAGAATGTAAAACTGTTAAAGAAAAAGGATATAATAAATTTAGCACAGTATCTAGACAATTAAAATCCTATCAAAATTTAGCGCTAAAAAATGATTTAAGAATAGTTAAAATATTACTTATTGCTCCTGAATTTAGTGACGATTTTGTTACAGATTGTGAAATGGATATCGATATGAATTTATCGTTAATTACTGCTTCTACACTATCCAATATTTTAGAAGGGTTTAAAACATCAAGATATACTGAATTTCCTCATGTTTTATTTAGGGATATTATAATTAATGAAGAGAGAATTGTGAAAGCATTAAATAAATAAAAATTATAATAAACCGAAGCAAAAGGCCTAACCTGCCCTACTTGCCATAGCCGAGCCGTTGGCAGTAATTTAAGAACTTTCGGAAAATAAAACCTGACACAAAAAAATATTGATGCAAAAAACCATTTTATTACTACTAGTGTTTCAATTTCAATCTGTTTTAGGGCAAAAAACTTTAGAACAACTTATAAACGAAACACCATTTTCTACAGGCTATTATTCTCCTTTTAGTTATTATGATAGTGCAGAAAAAAAACAAGGGGTTTCTATACAAAAAGAAACTAATGTTTTAAAAAGATTAAAACTAAAACCCTTAAAACATAGCGAATATTATATTACAGGTAAGTATGAAATAAATAACTTAATTGTACTTTTCTTCTCAGAATATTGGGATACTGAAGATATTCATTTTGCTATACTTCTAGACAAATCGTTGCATATCATAGATAGAATTGATGAAACAGCTTATGATAATGCTGAAGGTTTTTATGGTGTAAACTCATGGATTGACTATAATATTATAACCATCAATACTCATAACATATATAACAAACCAGAGTATGTTATAAAGAAATACTCAATTACAAATAAGGGTTTTAAACAAATAAAAAATCAGGTGATTATAAAAACACCGTCAGGAATTAAAATACGTAATAAACCAACAACTCAAAGTGCTTTAATAGCAAAAGCAGCTAATTTAAAAGTTTTTGATTACTTGTCCATCGATGGGAATATAGATTCTACATCAGTATTTGATAACGGGAAATATCTAAAAAATTACTGGTTAAAAATTGCAACAAAAGATTCATTACAACAATTAGGATATGTTTTTGGTGCTTTTGCAAAAAGACACATTGAAATAATTACTAACGATTATAAAGTGATTATTGATGAAATTTCAAAAGAAGATTTTAATACAGCAGAACACCATAAAAAAAGCAAGCCTTATGCCGAAAAAATAACAGACATTAAAAAAATTGAAACAATTTTAAAAAATCAATTGATTGGAGAAACCCATGAAAATGGTTATTACAATATAAAAAAAATACTAACAGATAATGGTAAAAAAATTAGTTCTTATCTTGATGAATGTGGAATTATTGCATATTACCCACAGTACCATTATTTGTTACTAGAATGCGGTCATTCTTCAGATTATTTAATAAAATTAAAAAATGGAGAAGATGATATTAACCGAATAGGGAACCCAGACTACTACACGCCATCTCCACAAAACACGTTTCGGTTTAATGGATATTATAGTGGACAATCTAATGTTCATTTTTTAGAAAAAAACATTATAAACGATGAACCAGAGTATATGCTTAGTATGTCAAGTATCTTAGCGCTGGACTATATTGAAAATTATTTTTGGATAGATGACACCACTATGTTTCTGAAAATTGAAAAAATATATTATAAAATGAAACTACAAGAAATTTAAATAATAAAGCAAATAATTATATTATAAATACTGCCAACAAAGAACTGAGGTAAAACCAAATAACCTTAAAAAAAAGCAAATGGAAGAACTTGACGACGAACTACTTTTAAAAATTCAAAAACTATCAGAGCAAGGTGATGCTTTAGCTGAAGATGGTAAGTTTAGCGAAGCCCTTTCCTTTTATTGGGATGCTTATGATACTATACCCAAACCAAAAACTGAATGGGAAGCTACTACTTGGCTATTAGCAGCTATTGGTGATGCTAATTTTTTAAGTGCCGATTTTGAAGCTGGTATGCAAAACCTTAGTAATGCCATGCACTGCCCTAATGCTATAGGCAATCCGTTTTTACATTTAAGACTTGGCCAATGTCAGTTTGAGTTAGGTAATTTAGATAGAGCCGCTAATGAGCTTACTAGAGCGTATGCCTTAGAAGGTGAAGAATTATTTGCTGACGATGACACAAAATATTTTGAATTTTTGAAAACTAAAATTAAACTAGAAAAGCCAAAGAAAAAACCTTGGTGGAAGTTTTAAGAAATGTAAAACCTGAATTTAAAGCTGTTGATTGGCAGCCAATTACCCATATAATTAATTGGAAAAAATTTTAAGATATTGACTACTATGAGAGAGTTTAGTGTAGAAAACTTCCCAAATATTGGTGCTGTGATGTGTTCTAAAATGATTGCCGACGAAAAGTATAAGCCTTTATTTATATTCAGAGAAAAACCAACAAATGAAAATGACAGTGGGTGGCGTTTGTTTTCAGGTTTTGAAAGCGATGAATATTCTAATAATGCTGATAACTTTGGTATTTACGATCCCAAAACTATTTTAAAAATAGACGATTCATTTTCTTCTTTACTACTATACAAAGGAGTTGGTAGTGTTTGGGAAAGAAAACCAAATACTGAATGGGAAGAAGTTTTTGATTAGCCCTTGGAAGATGATTTTATAATTGAACATCAGTTAACAGACAACTGGAGATTAACTATTAATAATTTATTCGACAGAAAAAAGGAAGATGATGCGCTTATGTACACAACCAATGATAAAACATTACGCATGAACGTCTGGAACTATCCTGACAAAACCAAAGACGAAATTTTAGAAGATAAAAAGGCTGAAATAAAAGAAAGAAATTCAGATAATGAGATTATAAAAAAATATGAGCTTGACCAAGGTAACCGAATAAAAGTTGGTTATCATATAAAAGAATATGACCAGCAAAAAGATATAACGTATAATTTAATTTGTGGCTTTTGTATTGCAGATAATGAGGTGCTACAAACCTTTTTTTATTTTGATGATGAAAAAGATTTAGAATGGGCTTTAAATACTTGGAAACAGATAACATATAAATAACAAGCATTTTTATTGAGAAAAACAGTCTTGTTTTAGACTTATAGAATGCTATTATCTCATTTTCAACCCTTTAATTACTCACAGTTTCAATTAAATATTTTGTTCTAAATTTGACTATAATATTTTAGTCAAATAATAAAATTCAACTTGTGAAAATAGCTATAATAGGTTTTGGAAATATTGGTAAATATCTTGCAAATTGGGTTATTAATGAGCCTAGTTTTGAATTAAGCTATGTAATAGCGAGAAGGGATATTAATGAAGAGGATTTTGATTTTAAAAATCAACCTACAAAAATCAGAAAAGAGATTACTTCTGATATAATTAACGATGTTGATATTATTATTGAATGTGCAAATAAAGATGTTGTTACGCAGCTATTAAAATTTGATGAAATAGACCGTACTGGTCTTAAATTAATTGTAATTAGTACAGGCGGCCTTTACCAAAATAAAGCAATTTTAAACACATTGAAAAAATGTGAAGTAATCTTACCTGTAGGTGCTATTGCAGGACTTGATGCTATAAAGGCTGTAAATGATGAAATTACTTCTATTAAATTAAAAACGACCAAACACCCTAAAAGCTTAGAAGGAGCACCGTTTTTTGACACTTCAGAAATTGACTTATCTGCAATTAATACGACTCAAACTATTTGGGAAGGTGAAGTAAGTGAAGCTGTAAGTTTATTTCCGAAAAATATAAATGTGGGTGCAAGTATTTATTTTGCATCTAAATGTGAGAATTTAACGATACAAATAGTTGCTGACCCTAATGCTACTAGCAATATGCATGAGATAACTTGTGAAGGTGATTTTGGAAAAATTTATACTCGTACCGAGAATAAACCAAGTCCTGATAATCCGAAAACAAGTTTCTTAGCGGTTAAAAGTGTGGTTAGTATACTTAGAAATATGAATTCTAGTATTAAAATTAACTAAAGCTATTTTGTAAGGTATGGGAAGTAAATTTCCCATGCTTTCTTTTTTTCTCTACCCTATACAACAGCTAAACTCTCTATTGTACGTTCAGTCTCTAGAATGATATTACAAATTTTATTTTTGCTTTAAAAGTGAATGACTAAATAGAACTATAAACAGAGGTTTTAACGTATACTTTTATTGAGAATGGAAAGGCTAAATAGTTAAAGAAGTTTTCAGATTATAAAATAATGTACTCGTTGTTTTAATTAAGATAATTTAGCTTTGTTTGCTTTCGTAGTAAAATTCAATTCTTTTTTAATTCTTGAATTTTTAAACTTGTATAAACGTGCTGTTGAAGTTTCGTAACTAGTTTCTATAACAATAGTTTTTGGTGCAGTTTCAACTTTCACTTCTTTTGCTGCGTCTTGTGCTTGAGTAGTTACTCCGATAAAGATAAAAAAGATAGTGATTAATAAAGTTTTCATGTCTTGCGTTTTGTTACACTTATATAACGCAGCACTTGTTGTTTTGGGTGGTTCTCATTCGGTAAACGACACTCTTTTTCGTTCTCTTGAAAAACATCTGTCAAGCGGTAAAACTACACCGATAAAGCGCATTTAAACGATTTACTGCGTATCGAAACTATGTGCATTTAATCGATAACTTAAAATAGTTCTCTTTTTAAACCACTCCTCTACACTACAATAAAGCGACTAGCGCTATTAAAAAAACAAGTTATAACAGACTTGCTACAAACTAATTACACCTAAATAAATCATATTAAATTTTATCACAATTTGATAGCAATTTTGTTTTTTAAAATTTAGGATTGTATAACACATTTTCTTAGGTTTGAAATACTCAAAAAACAGAATGTATTAAATTTTTAACACAAAAAATAAATTTCATGTATTTTAAAACCACTTTTTTTACTTTATTCCTACTTATAGCTACATCAAGCACTACATACTCGCAAGACACTCAAGAGCTAGAAGCTGAAAATGCCATCAATGAAAATTTAAAAGGAGAAAGTCCGCTTGTAAATCTCATGAACACAAAAAATTCGTCTTTAAAGAAAGAACTAGAAGGTGTACATCCTAGAGTTTTTTTAACGCAGTCTGAAATTGATGAATTAAAAGATAAAACAAAATCTCAAAAAGAATTATGGGAAATAGCGCTATCAAGTGTTAGAGCAATGAGTATTGAGCCTACTCCTGCCCCAGCACAAGCCCGAAGAGTACAAAACCCTGTAGGTTTAGGTATTGCAGAAGCTGCTCTTGCTTATAAAATTACTGGAGATAAAAAATATTTAGAAGCTGCTAAAAAATACATGAATACTGCAGTTTCTTATAAAGTTTGGGGTTATGAGTATAACAAACCAGATGTTGATTTAGCTGCTGGGCATTTACTTTATGGTTTAGGTTGGGGTTACGATTTACTTTACCATGATTTAACTGAAGAAGAACGTGAAAAATATAAAGCCAAATTAATTAGACAAGCCAACTTGTTGTTTGATTTTTACGAGCCAAAATCAGGTAAAACATATGCCTATAGTCAAAACCACACTTTTATTCCTATGGCTGGTTTGGCGGTTACAGCTTATGCGCTTGCTGGTGAAACCCCTGATGCTGAAAAGTGGGCTGCATTACCGAGAGCAATTTATGAAGGTGTTTTAGATACCTATTCTGATGATGGTTTTTATTACGAAGGTATTGAGTATTGGATTTTTTCAACACCATGGCTTATGCATTATTTAGATGCCCATTTACATGCTACTGGTGAAGATTTGTATGTAAAAGCATCTGGTTTCAAACTAATGCACAAATACATTTCGCACGCTACATTACCTGGTGCTGATTCTCATTTTGATTATGGTGACACCTACACAGGAAACCAAACAAGAGCTAAAATAAGTGAAGATTATGACCGTGAACGTATTGACGGACATTTTAAAACTAGCTATAATGTTCTTTACAAACTTGCTAGCAAATTTAATATTCCTGAAGCACAAGGAGTTGCTAATTGGTTAAAGAAAAAAGGACAAGTAAATGCTGAAGAAATGTGGACGTTTATATGGTACAACCCTACTATAGAAGCTACACCAATTGAAAAGCAAGAAAAATGGCATTATTTTAAAGATCATGATGTCGTTTTTTGGCGTTCTAGTTGGGAAGATGATGCAACTGCATTTTCTTTTAAATGTGGCCCTTCAGAAGGTCATTCTGTTTTAAAAAAGCAAGTTTCTTATCCTGAGTGGCGTTTATCAAGCGGGCATGCACACCCTGATGCTGCTAGTTTTATTATTTGGGCAGATGGGAAATACTTAACCGGCGATTCTGGTTATGAAGGGCTAACGGTAACTCAAAGTCACAATACACTTGTTTTTGATGGTAAGGGTCAGAATAACGAAGGTGAAGGACACGATGTGTTTTACGGAATTCCTTATGAAAGAATCAATAACATAAAAATTACAGATGTAAAAATGAATGCTAAAAAGGTTTCTATAATAGCAGATGCAACTGCTGCTTACGAGCCTGAAGTTGGTGTAAAAAAATTCATCAGAAAATTTGAATTTGAAGCTTCAGGAAGTTTTATAATAACGGATGCTGTTGAAACAAATACACCAAAAACAGTTACATCATTCTTGCACGCTGATAATGTCATAAAAAAAATATCAGAAAACACTTTTGAGTTTGAACCTAATAATACGAGCTTGATGGCTACAATAGTAGCACCTAAAAAATACACTACCGAAATTCAAGAAAACATACTTATTGCTCCTGGTGACCCTGGTAGTGTTGATAAAGGTGGTTTACAAGAAAGAGGAAAAAAATTGGCTATTTCTACTACTGAAAAAGTTTCAAGTGCAACATTCATAACTAAATTATCTATTCAAAAAGAACAATAAACACCAAATTTAATAGCACCAACCACTATGTTAAAAATAAAAACACTTGCAAAAAATATTGGACCAGGACTTCTATTTGCAAGTATGGCTATTGGCACCTCACATTTGGTACTTTCAACAAAAGCTGGTGCTACTTACGGTTGGTTAATGATAATTCCTATCCTATTAGCAAATGTTTTAAAATACCCATTTTTTGAATTTGGTATTCGATATACGAATGTGACAGGAAAAAGTATTATTGAAGGGTATAATAATAAAGGACGTGGTTATTTATGGCTTTACGCCTTTATAACATTAGCGACGAGTATTGCCAGTCCTGCTGCCCTTTGCTCTATTACCGCAGGTCTTTTTATTAATCTTTTTGGTATTCAAGGTGTTTCTATAACTACAGTGGCTCTTGGTTTATTTGTTTTCAACAGTATTCTATTAATAATAGGTAAATACAAGCTTTTAGAAACTACATTAAAATTTTTAATTCCTATTTTATTCATTGCTTTACTTGCAACTACAGCACTGGTAGTTGATGCAGGGCAAATAACTGCTGTACCTAATTTTAAAACGCCTGATTATTTTAATGAGTTGGGTGTTTTATTTCTTATTACACTAATTGGTTGGATGCCTACAGCTGTTGAAGCAAGTAGTTGGCTGAGTTTATGGAGTGCTGAAAAATATAGAATAGACAACAATAAACCGCCTTTAAAAGAAGCTTTACAAGAGTTCAATATAGGATATATACTAACAAGTATACTTGCTATTTTGTTTTTAGCAATTGGTTGTATGACGCTTTTTGGCTCAGGAACAGAATTAAGTGGAAATGCGGTAACTTTTGCTGATCAAGTCATAAATCTTTTCACCACACACATAGGTAAATGGGCTTATGGTTTTATTGCTGTATCGGCTTTTGCAACCATGTATAGTACTTGTTTAACACAACACGATGCAATTTCAAGAGTTAGTGTTGATATTATAGGATTGCTTGTTGGTGAACACAAAAAATTTACTGGTAAAAAATATTATGCGATAGGTATTATACTTATAGCCCTTATGAGTATAATTGTGATGTATACTTTGGGTGCTAATATGGGTTTAATTTTAGCTATAGCTACTGCTATATCATTTATTTTGGCTCCCATAGTTGGTTATATGAATTTAAAAAATGTAACTAGTAGTGATTTTCCTGAGGATGCTAAACCTAAAAAAGGCTTGCAAATTTTAACCTATATCGGAATTACTTTTTTATCGCTGCTTGCTATTTATTACGGTTGGATAATGATTTTTTAAAAGTACCAGTATTAAGATAATTTTGATTTGTTTGCTTTCGTAGTAAAATTCAATTCTTTTTTAATTCTTGAATTTTTAAACTTGTATAAACGTGCTGTTGAAGTTTCGTAACTAGTTTCTATAACAATAGTTTTTGGTGCAGTTTCAACTTTTACTTCTTTTGCTGCGTCTTGTGCTTGAGCAGTTACTCCGATAAAGATAAAAAAGATAGTGATTAATAAAGTTTTCATGTCTTGCGTTTTGTTACACTTATATAACGCAGCACTTGTTGTTTGGGTGGTTCTCATTCGGTAAACAACACTCTTTTTCGTTCTCTTGAAAAATATCTGTTAAGCGGTAAAACTCTCCCGATTAAGCGCATTTAAGCCATTTACAGCTTAGCGATTGAGCGTGTAGTTTGTCGGTTAGCAATTAACACCTACGCTAGAAAAATTGAATTATATCTTCATTATATTAATAGATTCATTATTTTAACACATAAATACATTTAAAATAAAACAGATGTTTTTATTATTGAGAAAAGCGCTTATATTTTCTTTATTTCTAATTAACTACACCATTCTAGCTCAACAAAAAGAGTATGTCGAATATTATGACAATGGACAGAAAAAAGCAATTGGCTTTAAAACTAATGATGGTATTGCCATAGGAAATTGGATTTATTACCGAAAAGATGGTACGTTAGATGCTAAACTAAATTTTAATAAAGAAGGTAAAACACAAGGTGAATTTTCTTTATATTATAAAAACGGAACATTACAAACTAAAGGCAATTACTCTGGTATAACAGACTATCAATTTAATGGTACTTATAAAGATTATTATGCTAATGGGCAATTAGAAAACATTGGCACTTATGATAATGGTGTAACTATAAACAAATGGATAAGTTATTGGGAAAACGGACAAACCAAATCTTTAACTAACTATACTTTAAATGGTGTCATAAAAGACAATATAGAATATTATAATGATGGGCAATTACGCATAAAAGCTACTTATAATAATAATGGTGATTTATCTGGAGAATTTGTTTTCTATTACAGTAATGGTCAATTATTTAATTCACAAGAATATGATGATGAAGGTAATAAAATAGGTATTTATAAAGCATATTATAAAAACGGAAACTTAATGCAAGTCGGTTCTTATGCAGGTATTGATTATTTTAAGAAAAAAGGAATTTGGAAAACTTTTTATGAAGATGGCACACTAAAAAGTGAAATAAAATTTGATGATAAAGGAAATAGAATTGGTATAATTAAAAATTATGATACTAACGGAAAATTAAAAAAGTTATAATTAAGATAATTTTGATTTGTTTGCTTTCGTAGTAAAGTTCAATTCTTTTTTAATTCTTGAATTTTTAAACTTGTACAAACGAGCAGTTGAAGTTTCGTAACTAGTTTCTATAACAATAGTTTTTGGTGCAGTTTCAACTTTCACTTCTTTTGCTGCGTCTTGTGCTTGAGCAGTTACTCCGATAAAGATAAAAAAGATAGTGATTAATAAAGTTTTCATGTCTTGCGTTTTGTTACACTTATATAACGCAGCACTTGTTGTTTTGGGTGGTTCTCATTCGGTAAACGACACTCTTTTTCGTTCTCTTGAAAAACATCTGTCAAGTGGTAAAACTCTCCCGATTAAGCGCATTATCCTTATTTTCCGCTTGGCGAAACTATGTGCATTTGGTCGGTGTTGATATGTTCTTATTTTAATAATAAACCAAGTAACTGGGTTAAAGCTAAATTGATTATTTTTATTTTATTACATTAAAATAGTAGCAACAATAAGAAATGAAAATACTTCATACTGCCGATTGGCATTTAGGACATAGACTGCACGAGCAATCGCAATTAGAAGAACAAACCTTGTTTTTAAGCTGGATTGAGCAATATATCATTGACCAAAAAATTGATGTATTATTAGTTTCTGGTGATGTGTTCGATACCGGAACGCCATCAAACCAAAGTTTAGAAATGTACTATAGCTTTTTAGTGAAGTTAAAAGCTACTACTTGTAAGTCGGTTGTTATAACTGGTGGTAATCACGATTCTCCTGGTACTTTAAATGCGCCAAAATATCTATTAGATGCATTGGCTATAAAAGTTGTTGGTAAAGCTACAGAGCACATTGAAGATGAAGTTTTTGAAATTGAAGTAAATAACGAGAAGGTCATTATTGGTGCTGTGCCTTTTTTACGAGATGGAGATATTAGACGCGCTGTTGCCGGCGAATCATTTGATGAATTAACCGATAAATATAAAAATGCATTAATTAACCATTACCAAGCTATTGCTGAGCAATGCCAATTGATAAATACGAGTAATGCACCTGTTATTGCTATGGGACATTTATTTGCCACAGGAGGTTCAATTTCTGATAGTGAGCAAAATATTTATGTAGGTACTTTAGGCCATATTGGTGCGGCAGATTTCCCTGCTTATTTTGATTATATTGCTTTAGGACATTTACACAGACCACAAATAATTGGAGGTAATGATAAAGTACGCTACTCAGGATCGCCAAATATCTTAAGTTTTAGCGAACTTAATTACGATAAAAAAGTATTGATTTTAACGGTAAAAGATGCTAAAATCACTAAAATTGAAGATGCTATAATACCCAATTTTAGAGAGTTTTATAAAATTTCAGGAACTCTAACAGAATGCATAACCAAATTTCCTGAACTTATTTCTAACACATACGGATTAACGCCTTGGGTAGAAATTGTATTAGATGAAGACCATACCGTTAACACCGACAATTTAACAAAAGAAGCTGCAAACTATTCTTTTGAAATATTGAAAACCTCTTTAAAAAGAAAACGTAAAATTAAAGGGATTGAAGAGTTGTTAGAAAATACTAAATCGATTAAAGAATTATTACCAACAGAAGTTTTTAAATTAAAGTGTGAAGAAATGGGTTTTGACTTAAAACAAAGACCTGAAGTTTGGGATGCTTTTAATGAAGTTTTACAATCAGTTAAAAATCAATAAAGGCAGTCTGTTATGAAAATTTTGAAAATAGAATTACAGAACATAAATTCATTAAAATCGGATACACCTATTGTTATCGATTTTGAAAGTAATCAATTTAAAGATGTTGGTTTATATGCCATTACAGGTTCTACTGGTGCAGGAAAAACAACAATTTTAGATGCAATAACAATTGCTTTATACCATAGTGTACCTCGTTTTAATAATACAAAGGGAACATTACTTAATGTAATTAGCCATGGTGCTCCTGATGCTTTTAGTAGAGTAACTTTTGAGAATAACAATGTAATTTACGAAGCTTTTTGGGGTATTCGCATAGCTGATAAAAATGGTAAAGAATATAAAAATGCTAAAGAAGAGGTTAGTTTAAAAAACTTAACTACTGATGTTACTTTAGCAAATCAAAAAAGAGAATTGATTACCAAAATAATTGATGTTACGCAATTAGATTATAATCAGTTTTTAAGATCTGTTATGCTGGCGCAAGGAGAATTTGCTTCGTTTTTAATTGCTAAAGGTCCTGATAAAGGTAAATTGTTAGAGCAAATTACTGGCGAAGAGATTTATAAAAAAATTGGTCAAGGTATTTTAGAGCGAAAAGCTAAAGAAGAAAATACACTTAAAGAAATTCAATCTAAAATTAATTCTGATGATATTTTAACTGAAGAAGCTAAAATTGAATTAACGGAGAAAGATAAAATACTTGATGCCGAGATTTTAAAGATTGAAAAAGAGATTAAAACCACTCAAACTATTGTAGAATGGTATGGTAAATTTCAGAAAATAAATGATGAGTCGGAAAAATTAGAACTAGAATCTAAAGATATAAACCTGTTCATTGAAAAACATAAAGAAGAACTAGAACGATTAGATTTAAATGAAAAAGCAGCACCTTTTAAAGAACTTCTTCAGAATTTAAACAGAACAGAACAAGAGTCTGCTGATAAATCTAAACAGCTACAGTTATTAGAAGAAGAACTTAAAACCTTAAAACCAGAGATTGAAAAATTAAGTATACAAACTCAGAAAGAAACGGAGTTGTTAAATGCCGCAGACAAAGAGTTTACAGCTTGGCTACCAAAGTTTGATGTTATTAATAACCTAGATGGCAACCTTAAAAATGAAATTGAAAATAAACAAAAAATAACCTTAGAGCTACATAATTTAGACAAACAAATTCAAGTTTCGCATCAAGAACAGATACAATTCAATAAAGATTTAAAAAATACTGAGGCTAAGATAAAAATAGATGAAGATTTTATTTCTGAACATAAATTTTTGAAAGATGTTGATTTACAAATCTCTAATTGGGCGAGTGAATTAGCTGCTTTAAAAGCTAAAAAAGAACGTTTAAAAGAAGTTCTAGATTTTGTTTCGTTAAAAACAGAAGAAGTCGAAAAAACAGAAGCTCGTTTAAAAGAAGGAAATAAATTACTGAAAGCCAAAACTGTTGAAATTGAACAAACAGAAAAAGAACTTGACGAGGTTACTTTAAAATTATCTAAAAATAATTTAACGGATGTATTAGCTGCTAAAGGTAGATTATCGGTTACAGAAACTAATTGGAAACAATTTAAAACGCTTTCTGAACAAATATTTAAAATTGAAAAGGAACAAACTGATTTATTAGCGAAGCAAAAAACACTTTCAACATCATTACAACTTGGTAACAAGCAAATTGAAGCGATAAAGCAACAAATTGAAGCTCAAGAAAAAGCAGTTGCAGATGCCGATAGAATTTTAAACTTAGAGAAAAGTATTTCTAAATATGAAGCTGATCGTCAAAATTTAACTGATGGAACACCTTGTGGTTTGTGCGGTTCACTAGAGCATCCGTTTACCAAAAATTTAGTTTCTATTAGTGTTTCTAAATCGGAATTAGAACTTCAAAAACGAAAAGAAAAACTTCAAAATTTAATTGTATCACAAAATGAATTAGATAAAAAAGAAGTCGCACTGCTTACAACTATTGAAGGTTTGAAGCAACGCAATGGTTTAATTAATGATGAAATAAAGGCGTTAAAAGAAGCGGCTAAACAATTAAATATTGATTGCGAATTATCAAATACAGCTCAGATTGAAATTGAGGTTAAAAAAGTAACACAGAATATTTTATTGTTAGATGAAAAATTAAAAGTAGCGCAACAATTACAAGAGGTTAAAAATACATTAACTGATACTTTTAAAGCACAAAGTGAGGTGCTTAATAAAATTAAAACATTGGAAGCTACGCTTGTTGAAAAGAATAAAAATAGCAGTAAAGACATTACTGAAAAACAAAAGCTTATTATTATTTTACAGGAAACCTATAACAATTTAGAAACAGCGTTAAAAACAAAACTATCTGAGTTTAATTATCAATTACCATCAATACAAGACAGTAATGAGTTTATTGAAAAACTCAAAGGTTTAATTACCAATTTTAATACAACAGAAAAGAATTTAAACTTATTAAAATCGGGAGTAACAGTTGTAAATACTAAGTTAGAAAACAATAGAGAAAAACTAGAAACACAGCTTGCTGCAAAAAAAGATTACACACAAACTATAAAGGCAAGCACGCCTATAATAGAACAATTAAAAACAGAACGCGAAGCTATTTTACCTATTGCTATTTCTGTAGAGCGTAAGCGAGAGCTTTTGCAAACCGAGCGAATAGCTTTAGCTAAGAAATCGGAACTAAGTAAACTTAAACGCCAGGAGTTTTTAGATTTACAAAACAAAAAAGAAGCTTTAAAAATTGAAAATAAAAAGGAACTATTTGTTTTAAAAGACAAGTATAAAAAGTTAAACACAACCTTTGAAAATCAATTATATAAAAGTGAATTTGATAAAAGAGAAGCTGTTCAAAAAGCAATATTGCCAGATGAAGATGTGGTTAGATTCACAAAAAATAAAGAAGCAATAAAAGAAAAACAACTCCGTTTAAAAGCTTACCGAGAATCGAACGAAAAAACTAAAGAGGATTTACTAAAATCTAAAACCTTTGAAGTTACGGAGTCGGTTGGAAAATTAACCTTAGAAAATTTAAATTTAAAAAATAAAACATTGTTATCGGAAAAAGGTGAAATCATACAAACCTTTAAAAAAGATCAAGAAATTAGAGATCGGAATAAAGAAATTTATACAAAAATTGAGGCACAAGAAGCAACTTGCAGTATTTGGAGAGAACTTTTTAAAATTATAGGAAACTCAAAAGATGCCTTTAATACATACGTACAACGTTTAACTTTAAAACAATTATTAGACCTTGCTAATGTGCATTTATACCAATTAAACAAGCGTTACTCACTTAAAATTGAAAAAGAGTATAAACCAAAAGAAGAACTTAATTTTAATTTAATTGACCATTACCAAACTGATCAAGTACGGCTAGTAGATACCTCAAGCGGTGGTGAAAAATTTATTATCAGTTTAGCTTTAGCTTTAGGATTGTCTGATTTAGCGAGTAAAAATGTAAAAATTGATTCTTTATTTATTGATGAAGGCTTTGGTACTTTAGATAAGAACACCTTAGAAACTGTTATTTCAACTTTAGAAACTTTACAATCTCAAGGTAAAATGATTGGTATTATATCTCACGTAGAAAATTTAAAAGAACGAATTTCTACTCAAATTCAAATTATTAAAAAAAATAATGGCGTAAGTGTTGTTGAAATATCATAACTAAAAAACAAGGCTTTAATTTAAAATAAAATTATAAAAACAAAATATGGGACTATTTGATAAGTTGTTCGGCAAGAAAAAAAATATCGTTAAAAGAGAAGGAAATCCTGATGTTTACAATATGCCGAATGAAAATGAAAGACTTAATTGGGCTATGGAAAAAGCTAGACTAACACTTCATTATTTTGAAACGTGCTTAACAAACCCTAAAGATGGCCAAGAGTATTTTTCTATAAAAGCTAGAATAGAAGATAATGGTAAAACAGAACATATTTGGTTGCGAGAATCTAGTTTTGATGAAGATGGTAATATATTTGGTATTGTAGGTAACGAACCTATTGATGTTAAAAATGTTTCTATTGATGAAAAAATAGGCATTACCAAAGAGCATGTATCAGATTGGATGATTATTGAAAATGGGAAGCTTATTGGCGGTTATACCATTAGAGCAATTAGAGACGGTTTAGAAGGTAGTGGTTTAGTTGATTTTGATAAAAATTTAGGCGGTATGTTGGTTGATGAAGGTGAAGACTATTTTAGGCCAAACCTTGAAACTCCTGAAGGTGCTATACTTGCTTTAGAAGAGGCTTATGATAATGATGACTTAGAGGCCGCAATGGACTGTAAAGATTTTTATAAAGAAGCTGAATTTATACTTCAGAAAATGAATAAAATAGAATTAGATGAGTCTATTATTACAAAAACGGCTGAAGTTTTAAAACTATCATACATTAAAAACATGCAAGAGCATGGTATGCCAAAATTCGCTGGCCTTAAAAGAGCTTTTTTGAGAGATAAAGTTTCTGATGATCAGTACATTATTACAGAAATTTGCCTATACCCTGATGGTGGAAAATCTTCACAAAAAATGAATACTTTTAAAATTGATAACCAATGGAAGGTTTTGGGTCTTGTTGATTAATGAGTATCTTTTACTTTTAATATCTCTGTAGATAAAACCTAATGATGAAAAATAACATTTTCACTTTATTAATTATACTTACTGTTTTAAGTTGTAAGCAAAAAACAGAACCTAAAATTTTAAGCAAAGCTGAAGTAAAAGTTATAAAAAAAGATACTTTTTTATGTACTAATGGATACGATTTTCCTGTTGGCAAGCCTGATTCGAAAGGATATTACAACGCACAAAAATTTACAGAAAATGAACATTTAGGAGAAGATTGGAATGCAGTAACTGGTGGAGATTCTGATTTAGGAGATCCTATTTTTGCTATTGCAAATGGGTATGTTTCTTTTGCTGAAAATATACAAGGTGGTTGGGGAAATATTATCAGAGTTGTGCATCATAATAATGAAAACGACCTCGTAGAATCACTTTATGCGCATTGTGACACCATCTATGTAAAAGAAAAAGATTATGTTACTAAAGGGCAACAAATCGGAACTATAGGTAATAACGATGGTCAATACTTAGCCCATTTACATTTAGAACTTAGAAGTACTATTGGTATGCCTGTTGGTGGTGGTTATTCATCTAATACAGAAGGCTACTTGAACCCAACTGAATACATAAAAAATAATAGGAAGTAAAAAAATAATTAAATGCATATGAAATTTTTACTTGCACTTATCGTATTCATTTACACTGCAAATTCATTTTCGCAAGATATACAAACCATACACCCTACTCTGGGTAAAAAATACGATTTTGGTATTGAAATACAAAACGATTGGAAAATTAGAAACCAACTGTATGCCGATATTGATAGTGGTAAAAGAAAAATGAACGATTTTACGGCTAAAGAAATGAAGCTTTTTGAAAAATATGGCGAAACATTTAGCAGTATGTGGGAAATTGAAGGTGGAGGTTGTAGCTGGTATTGTGGTGCTGGCGGGTATACTATAAAAACATCGTCTGTACTTTCGGCTAATAAGGTTACCAATTATGCTGCTGAAAATTTAAAAGATTTAGATTACCAAACAGCATGGGTCGAAGGTAAAAGTGGTTATGGAATTGGAGAAACAATAGCTTTTAATTTCCCTGCTAATCACCCCAGAATTACATCTGTATTAATAGCTAACGGGTATATTAAATCAAAAAAACATTGGAAAGAAAATTCGCGTGTAAAGACTTTGAAAATGTATGTAAATAATGAGCCTTATACTATTATTGAATTTGAAGATGTTTATGCTGAACATGTAATTACATTAAAAAAGCCACTTGGTAATGCTGATAGAGCCAACCTTGATCAGCTTACTGAAAAAGATAATTGGACGATTAACTTTGAAATTCTATCAGTTTATAAAGGTGATTTATATGACGATACTGTTATTACCGAAATATATTTTGATGGTTTAGATGTACATTGTTTAGTTAAGGGAACGCAAATAACAATGGGTGATAATAGCCTAAAAGCTATTGAAAAGGTACAACTTGGTGATGCTATTTTATCTTACAATCAAGAAACCCAAGAAACAGAAATTTCTATTGTTAAAGAACTGGCAAGCCCTATTCATAACAACCTTATTAAAATTGACCTATCAAACGGTACGCATATTACATGCACTAGGGATCACCCTTTTTTATCTAGTAATACGCAGTGGGCATCAAATAACCCAATAAAAACAGAAATTGATTACGAAATTTCAGACGTTGCCCAATTACAAATAGGAAGTAAAATAAAAACGGTAGATGCCATACATGAAGTTGTGAAAATTACAGAAATTGAAGCAGAGCAAAAAACATATACCATTGTAAACCTAAGTAAAAACAATACGTTTATTGCAAACGGAATACTAACAGGTATTGAAAAGCTGCGTAAGCGAAAAAAGTGCTCAAAACATAGTCTATAATTACTAAACCATGCAAATGCCTATTATAATTTTATTTCTTGCAATACCAATACTATTAGTATTTATAGATTTTATTGCTTTTCTATTTCGTAAAAAAAGACTTTACAACCGTGGAATCAATATCATTTTAGATATCGTGTTAGTTCTGGGTTTACCACTATTTTATTTGATTGCAGCTGATTTTGGTACAAATGATTGCTGTAGTGATAGTGCTACTTTTTCGCCAGAACATAAACTAACAATATATACTTTAATCGGTATAAATATACTTGCCTACTTCATTTCAACATTTAAAAAAACCTTAGTTAGTCCCATTGTTGAAACACTGATAAACTCAATATTGCTAGGCGGAATTATACTAAATATTTTTATAGCCATTCAGGTAAATGAAATTTTATTCATTTTTAATATTCCAATTATACTATTATTTATACTAGAATTAATTAAAAATCAGCAAAAAATAACATCCTATAGTCTGACTTTTGATTATGATTCTTTATCTCAAATAGAGCAATTTTCGTGGCAATTATTGAACTCAAAGCTTTTCGTTAAAATTCCTATTTTACTTGTATTATGTTTACCGATTATGATTGTTGTATCAGGTTTTTTAATGTTGTTTGGTCAAAAACCAGATTCTGTTATTAGAGCTTTTACAGACACATACAAGCATGGTTTCTCTCAGTTAGATTATATGTGTGAGAATGTACAATGTGGTGGACATTTTTTATGCTCTGTGGCCGCAAATGGGCATAAAAACATAGTAAATCCAGAGCGTTTAGGAGAACGTGGTGGAAAGAAAATAATGTGTAACCGACAGCTTTTAATTTCAAATGCTTTTGAAGAACTGATACAAGATAAACTACCAAAAACACATAATTTCATCAGAAGAAACTATAACAAGGTTGGTAATTTTATACATCGTTACTATGAGGTTTTTAATTTAAAAATTGTTTCTGATATCGTATATGTTCTAATGAAACCTCTAGAATGGTTTTTCCTTATCACACTATACACGTTTGATAAAAATCCAGAAAATAGAATTGCTAAACAGTACCTTACTCCTGTAGATCGAAAAGCGATTGATCGTGAAATAAACTCATAATCAAGGTATTTTCATTAATTATATTCTTATTAAAAAAAATATAAAACAGATAAAATAGTTTATACTTTATAAAACCTATAATCTTACGCTATTATGGAGTCACATGAACTATTGCCTAGTGGAAAATGGGAAGGCTTTTATTGCTTTCAAAACTCGCCCAAACAACATAAAATGGCTATTGAATTACTTTTCAAAAACGGAAAAGTAAACGGGTCAGGTATAGATGATGTAGCGCCTTTTAAATGGAGTGGAAACTACAGCCTTGAAAACTTTAAGATTCAACTAGTGAAAACATACTCAAGTCATTCCATATCCTATTTTGGTGATATTGATGAAAATGGAATTTGGTTCTAAAATGAAAGGAGGGTTTCACATTTGGCCTAAAAAGAAAAATACGGAAAAGCAGAAAAGTACTTTCGAGGAAATCACAGAATCACTTAAATTAAAAGAAATTTATATTGAAATAATTAGCTAGTATAAGTACTGCCTGTCAACGAAAAAAACAAAAACATATAGAAAATAAGTTATTTTACAGAAATTAATAGTTATTTTCAAATTTTTAAAACATTTAAATAACACCATAAAACCACCACAATGACAAGAGAAGAACATTTAGTTTTTTGCAAAAAATGTACCAATCGAAAGTTAGATATGCAACAAGGTATGTTGTGTACTCTCACTGATCGAGTTGCTGATTTTGACCCAACTTGTATTTCATACACACACGATGAAACAGTTAAAGAACGAGTACCTGAAGATCAAGAAGAGATAATTCCTGCTTTACCAGAAGCTGTTGTTGAAAATTTAAGAAAAGAACAAAATTTTCCAGCAGCAATAATTTCAGGTGCTATAGTCGGTTTTATTTGTGCTATAATTTGGGCAGCAGTTAGTATTTCAACTGGGTACCAAATTGGCTGGCTTGCTGTAGCTATTGGTTTTGCTGTAGGTTTTTCAATGGGTATATTAGGTAAAGGTGTTGACCCGAAATTTGGTTATGCTGGAGGCCTAATTGCCTTATTAAGTTGTGTATTAGGTAATTTCTTTACTGTACTTGGCATGATTGCCAATTATGAAGGTTTAGGCTATTTTGAAACCTTATTAATGTTTAATTATGGAGAAACTTTTTCTATAATGGCAGAAGCTTTTAGCCCTATGGATATTCTATTTTATGGTATCGCTATTTTTGAAGGCTACAAATATTCATTCAGAAAAGTTACTGATGAAGATATTCAGCGTGTTTCATAATTTTAAATGCATATAATGGAGTTGATTGGCCTATAGTTTAGAACCGTAGGCTAAATCACCCGCATCACCCAAACCAGGTATTATATACCCTTTCGCATTTAATTCAGGATCTATAGCTGCTATCCATAAATGTGTGTCTTCAGGAAATACATTTTGCACAAAATCTACTCCTTCTTGCGAACCTATTACAGATACGATATGTATTTGTTTTGGTGTACCATGTCCTTTTAATCCTTCTAAAACATTTTCCAACGTTTTACCAGTTGCTAACATAGGATCGGCTAGTATTAAAATTTTATTTTCTAATGATGGAGCTGCAAAATAATCAACAATAACCTCAAAATCATCTTCATCACCATTATGCTTTCTAAAAGCAGATATGAATCCGTTTTCCGCTGTATCAAAATAGTTTAATAAGCCTTGATGAAAAGGCAATCCTGCTCGTAAAATAGAACATACAACAATAGCATCAGTTACTGATGGTATCACTTTTGTACCTAAAGGGGTTGTTACTGTATTTGAAGAGTAATCTAATTTTTTACTAAGCTCATACGCCAAAATTTCACCAACACGCTCTATATTTCTTCTAAAACGAAGACTATCATTTTGTATTTCTACAGCTCTTAACTCTGTAATGAATTGATTTAGAATAGAGTTTTCTGTTTCGAAATTATGTACCGTCATTCTTAATATTTTTTTTCTAAAAATACACTTTTTATAACGAGTATAAAACCCTAGTTTAAAACCTACTATTCGTTTAATTTTTACGCATGATAAATTCAGATCTACGGTTTAGTGAATGTTCGTCATCTGAACATTTTACATTGTTACCACATTTGTTAACCAATTGCGTTTCACCATAACCTTTACCTGTTATTCTGTTTTCAGAAATACCCATTGAAACAATGTATTTTACAGTAGATTTTGCTCTTCTATCCGACAACCATAAGTTGTAACGATCACTCTCTCTACTATCTGAATGTGAACCTACCTCAACAGTTGCTGATGTGTTAGTTTTCATATAAGCCACAACTTTATCTAACTCAGGATATGATTGTTTACTTAAATACGAACTGTTTAAGTTAAAATAAATAGGCTTCATTTTTAAGATTTGTACTAAATCAGCTCCAATTACTGCTGACTCGTCTCCCCTTTCCATACTGATGATAAAATTAAGATCATCAATCGTACTATCTACTTCTCCGCCTGGTGTTATTAAATATACCGTAGCATCATTATAGTTTTCAACCTCAGCTACAAATCGATATTTTTTAAATGGGAATGCAATTTCAGTTGCAAATTTACCATCTGCATCTGCCATAGTCTCTGTTAGCTTATTATTCGCATAATCGTAAATAGTAACTTTAGCAAGCGGAATACTCGTACCTAAAATTTTATCGATTACAGTACCTTTAATTTGAGAAGCTGTAATTTCAGGTTCTTCAGGTGCTAGTTTTTCGAATGTAAAGCCGTAAATATCATCATCACCCATACCTCCTTCTCTATTTGAAGCAAAAAAGCCCGTTTGCTTTTCATCATTCAATACCATAGAAAAATCGTCGAATTTACTATTTATAGGTTCTCCTAAATTTTCAACTTCACCAGCAGCATCAATAGCGACACTATACATATCTAAACCTCCCAAACCAGGGTGTCCATCAGATGCAAAGTACAATATACCATCTGTAGCCATAAACGGAAATGTTTCTCTTGCTTCTGTATTTATTGCTTCTCCTAAATTTTCAGGAGTCCCAAAAGTTCCATCTTCACTTATATCAACCACAAAAATATCTGAAGCCCCTTTACTTGGTTGCATATCTGAAGCAAAGTATAATTTTGTTTCATCTGCATTTAAACTTGGGTGTGCTGTAGAGTAATCATCGCTATTAAAAGGAAGTTCTTCTTCATTCGCCCAAACATCATCAACTAATGTGGCCTTATATATTTTAAGACGACTTAATCCCGTTTCATCTTCTTTAAAATTGCCATTTTTGGTATTATTTCGCGTAAAATAGACTGTTTTACCATCTTTTGTGAAGATTGTTGACGATTCATGTGTTCTTGAGTTTAATTCTTTCGAGAATTTTTCTGCATCACCAAAACCATTTTCTTGTCCTAAAGAATCTTCTTGTATATCTACTTTATACAAATTTAAAAATGGTTTGTTATTCCATTCATGAACCGAATTGATAAACGTACCACTATCTCGTGCACTAGCAAAAACTAAGCTTTTTTCATACATCGAAGGCGCAAAATCTGAATTAACTGAATTGATATTCAATTTTTTAATTTCAAATTTTAAATTTTTAGCCCTTATGATTTCTAAATAATTTTCATTTTCCGAAAACTTTAAAGCTCTTAAATCTTCCTTTTTTGCTTTTTGAAATTTACGCATGTAGGTATCAGAACTTTTATAATCTCCAATAGATTTTAAAGACTGTGCATACCTAAATAAGTACTCGTATCCTGTAGCATCTGATTTTAAATCTAGTAATTTTTTATACCATTTAGCAGCTTCTATATAAGTCCCATTATTATAATTGGCATCTCCTAAATTTTTATAAACCTCTTCAGTTTCGTTCCCTTTTGCAACCAATTCTTCATAACTTTCAATTGCTAATGCGTATGCATGGTTATTGAAATTATCATTGGCGTCTTTCAGTTTCGATTTTTGAGCATTTACAAAATTCAGCGTGCTCAAAAAACAAATAACAAGTATGTAGCTTATTTTTTTCATGTGCTAAAAGAATCTTGGTGTTAATGCATTTCTATGTCGAGATTTAAACTCGTAACGAATAAAAACCTCAAAAGAGCCATCGTTAAAACTTATGTCGCCTAAGGCCGTAGTATCTTTATCGTATGCTAAACCAAGCATTAGACGATCTGTAATTTGAAAACCTACTAAGGCACTTATTGCTGCATCCCAACGGTATGCCGCTCCTAAAGAAAACTTTTCGTTATACAACATCGTTGCCGAAAGATCTGCTTGTATAGGAGCCCCATCAACTGCTTTTACTAAAAATGCAGGTTTTAATTTAAGATTATAACTCAAATCAAAAACATAACCTGATATCAGATAAAAATTCATTCTATCAGTTGCCGTTGCTGTTGAAGATGAATCATCAAAATGTGTGGTTTTTAAAATATTAGGCACTGAAAGACCTACATAAAACCTTTCATTATGAAAATACACACCTGCTCCAAAATTTGGAGAAAACTTTTTATCAATTCCTGAATTTACAGTGTTTGCTAGTGGATTATAATTTCTTAGTTTATTAAAATCGATATTTAAAAAGTGACCACCAGCCTTTAAGCCTAATGATAATTTATCTTTTTCAGAAGTTAAAACTGTATATGAAAAAGTAGCATCAAAATAAGTATCTTGATTGGTTCCGTTTCCGATTTCATCATTAACAATAGATATACCTACCCCTACTTTACTAGAAACAGGACTATGAATATTAAAAGTTTGTGTTGTTGGCGCCCCATCAATACCCACCCATTGCGATCGATGTAAAGCTGCAATACTTAATGCTCCTCTAGACCCTGCATAAGCGGGGTTTACAGCTAATGTATTATACATATACTGCGTATATTGAGCATCTTGCTGAGCTAAAGCTTCCCCAAAAAAAGGAAGTATTACAAGCATGATTATTGCTAAAATTTTTATGTTTTTACGAAACTTCATGTTTTTCGTTCAATTATCTATTTATATATAAATACCCTGTTTTTTGCTTTGCTTCTCCCCTTTTCAAATATTTAATTACATAAAAGTAGGTGCCTGCTGGTAATTGTTCTTTTACTTTTAAAACAGCTTTACCATTTGCTAAACCAATAAAAGCATTAGTACTATTGTTGTATGATGATGTACCAAATACTTTAGCTCCCCATCTATTATAAACCTCAACTGTATTTTCTGGAAAAGCTTCAATATTTATAATATTGAATAAAGCTTGGTTGCTATCTGGTGTAATTAAATCGTTATCTATTCGAATATCACAAGCAACATCTACTGGTGGTGTTCCTCCATTAGAGTCACAAGCATCTAAAGGATCTGTACCATCTATAACTTCTTGACCATCTAAAATTCCATCTCTATCTGTATCAGGAACCTCAGGGTCTGTACCTCTATCTTCCTCTTCTTTATTCGTCAATCCATCTTCATCACAATCAGAAGTTTCTAAAGGCGTACCTCCATCAGAATCACAATCATCTAAAGGATTTGTATTTTCAATAACTTCTTGTCCGTCAGATATCATATCTCCATCAGTATCTGGATTGTTAGGATCGGTACCTAAAGCTTCTTCTTCAGCATTTGTTAAACCATCGTTATCGAAATCATCTTCTAAAGTGATCGTATTTGAATTGGTATTACCTGCAAGATCACTTACTGTTACGTTCAAAATTGAATCATAAGTTAAAACTGGTAAAGAGCCACTAGTTGGTGTCGCTGTTTCTGTATCTAAACTCCATGTCCCATCTGTAGCAACAACAACTGTATATTCCGCTTCAGGAATTCCGTCATTATCAACATCAATAGTTACTATTAATGTTTCGTTAGGTTCTCCTTCACCTGTAATAACAGGTGTAAGATCGTCCGTTAATTGATCATTAATAATTGGTGCTGAAGTATCTATAATTACAGTAAAAACAGAAGATGGTAAACTTACATTACCAAAAATATCAGTTGCAATTGCCGTTAAATTATATGTTCCATCAGCTAAAACAGTACTTGAATAATCGAATACCCAATCGCCTGTTAAAGTTGCTGTTGTCGTACCTATTGATACTCCGTCTGCAAATATTTCTATATTTCTATCAGCCTCTGAAACACCTGTAATTGTCAATGTATTATCTGATGTAATACCATCAGCTGGTATATTAGTATCTGTACTTATAAAAGAAATAACTGGAGTTGCTACAGGAGAAACCTCAACATTATAAATTTTTGTTGCTGTGATTGTGTTGCTATTACCTGCTACATCAGTAGTTGTTATACTGCCCTCAACGGTTGTATCAGTATCTAAAACTAGATCGTTACCAGAAACTATAATACTAAATATCCCTGATGCATCTACTGTTCCTGTTATAGCTACTCCGTTAACTACTAATGTAACAGTATCTCCTGAATTAAAATCACCATTAACTGTACCTGTAATTGTTACATTCCCAGATGCTTCAGTTGCATTAATTGTATTATCAATTGTTATATCATTTATAATTAAGACTGGTACTGGTAAAACCGTATCTACAGTATAAATTTTTGTATCCGTTATTGTATTTGAATTGCCAGCAGTATCTGTCGTTGTAATACTAACATCTATAGTACTATCAACATCTGATGCGAGATCAGAACCATAAACTACAATACTAAATATTCCTGCTGCATCTATTGTTCCTGTTATTGAAACTCCGTTTATTACTAACGTAACGATATCACCTGAATTAAAATCGCCACTAACTGCACCTGTAATGGTAATTGAACCTGCTGCTTCTGTAACATTTACAATATTATCAGCTGTAACATCATCAATAGTTAATACTGGTACTGGTAAAATTGTATCTGCATTATATAACTTAGTTGCTGTACCTGTATTTGAATTACCAGAAACATCTACTGTAGTAATACTTCCATCAATAGTAGTATCTGCATCTAAGGCTAAATCAGTACCAGAAACTACAATACTATATATTCCTGCTACATCTATTGTTCCGGTTGTTGAAACTCCGTTTATTACTAGTGTAACTATATCACCAGTAGTAAAATCGCCACTAACGGTACCTGTAATTGTAATATTACCAGAAGCTTCAGTTGCATTTACTATATTATCAGCAGTAACATCATCAATAATTAAGACTGGAACTGGTAAAACCGTATCTATAGTATATAATTTTGTTGCTGTGGTTGTAGTTGTATTTCCGGCTGCATCTGCTGTTATTACAAAAGCCTCTATAGTTGTATCGGTATCTAATGCTAAATCTTTACCAGAAACTGAGATATTAAATACTCCTGCTCCATCGATTGTTCCTATTATTGAAACTCCATTAACTACTAACGTAACCGTATCGCCTGCAGTAAAATCGCCAGCAACGGTACCTGTAATAGTTATAGTACTTGCTGCTTCTGTAGCATTTACAATATTATCCGCAGTAACATCATCAATAACTAATGTTGAAGTTGGTGCTACTGTATCTACATTATATGGTTTTGTTGCTGTTGCCGTATTTGAATTACCAGCAGTATCTGTTGTTGCTATACTCCCATCAATAGTAGTATCGGCATCTAATACTAAATCAGTACCGGAAACTATAATACTAAAGACCCCTACTGTATTAACAATTCCTGTTGTTGAATTTCCATTGATTACTAAAGTAACCGTATCTCCACTAGAAAAATCACCACTAACAGTACCTGTGATATTAATAGTACCTGCAGCTTCATTAATATTTACCATATTATCTGCGGTAACATCGTCAATAATTAAAGTCGGTATTGGTGCTGTAACATCTACATTATATAATTTTATTGCTGTAGTTGTATTTGAATTACCAGCAGTGTCTGTTGTTGTTATACTTCCATCAATAGTAGTATCTGCATCTAAGGCTAAATCAGAACCAGAAACTACAATACTATATATTCCTGCTACATCTATTGTTCCGGTTGTTGAAACTCCGTTTATTACTAGTGTAACTATATCACCAGTAGTAAAATCGCCACCAACTGTACCCGTAATAGTTATATTTCCTGCTGCTTCGGTTGCATTGACAATATTATCGGCTGTAACATCATTTATCGTTAAGGTTGGTGCTGGAGCCGTAATATCTACATTATATAATTTTATTGCAGCTACTGTATTAGAGTTTCCAGCAACATCGGTTGTTGTGATACTTCCATCAATAGTAGTATCTGCATCAGAGGCTAAATTGGCTCCAGGAACGATAATACTAAATACTCCTACGGCATCTATTACTCCTGTTGCAGAAACTCCATCTATTAGTAATGTAACAATATCACCTGCAGTAAAATCACCACCAACAGTACCTGTTATTGTTACGTTCCCCGATGCTTCAGTTGCATTGACTATATTATCAGCAGTAACATCATCAATAATTAATGTTGGTACTGGTAAAACTGTATCAACATTGTATAATTTTGTTGCTGTGGTTGTACTTATATTTCCTGCAGCATCAGAAACTAAAATGCTTCCTTCTATAGTAGTATCTGCATCTAATACTAAATCAGAACCTGATACCGTAATACTAAATAAACCGACAGCATCTACTACTCCTGTTGTTGAAACTCCGTTTATTAATAATGTTACGGTATCACCAATAGTAAAATCGCCACCAACAGTACCTGTAATAATTATATTTCCTGCTGCTTCAGTTGCATTGACAATATTATCGGCTGTAACATCATCAATAACTAGTGTTGAAACTGGACTTATATTATCAATTGTTATTGGATAATCAATAGAAACAGGACTTTCATTTCCTGCCGTATCACTACTTATTGCAGTTAATATATAATCACCATCTGCTAACGTAGTTCCTGTATAATCTAAGGTAAAATTGCCAGATGCATTTGCTGTCACGATACCTAAACTTGTTCCGTCTATAAATATTTCAACTAAACTATTTGCTTCAGATGTACCACTAATAACTAATGTATTATCTGATGTTATTCCGTCTGTAGTATCAAAACCAGTATCTGTACTTATTGCTGTAATTACTGGTGCACTTGGGTCCACTGTATCAATCTCAATTGGATAATCAGAAGAAATAGGACTTTCATTTCCTGCCGTATCTGTAGTTCTAGCTATTAAAATATAGTTGCCGTCAGCAAAAGGATTCCCCGTATAATCTAAACTCCAACTACCAAAATTGTTCGATGGTACTGTTCCGATACTTAATCCTCCTAAAAATATTTCTACAGTACTATTCGCTTCTGCCGTACCTGAAATCACAAGAGTTGTATCTGAGGTTATACCATCAGTACTACTTCTACCAGTATCTGTTGTAATTGCTGTTATTACTGGTACAATCGGATCTACAGTATCAATTGTAAATGGAAAATTAGTAGATGTTGTACTTATATTACCTGCTAGATCTGTAGCTACACCTGTTAAATTATAATCGCCATCAACTAAAATTGTTCCTGTATAATCTAAGCTAAAAACTCCTGAACTATTTGTAGTTACTGAGCCTAAACTTGTACCATCTAAATATACTTCTACTACGCTATTTGCTTCTGAGGTACCACTAAATAGTAATGAATTGTCTGATGTAATTTGATCTCCATTGATACCAGTATCGTCAGTAATTGCTGTAAATACCGGTGGTGATGGATTCGTTGTATCTATTGTAATAGAAAAATTAGAGGATATACCGCTAATATTACCTGCAATATCTGTAGCTCGAGTAGTTAATATATAATTTCCATCAGCTAAAGTCGTCCCCGTATAGTCAACAATCCATTGACCACTATTATTAGCTGTTACAGTACCTATAAGTGTACCATCTAAAAATAATTCAACAATATCGTTTTCTCCTGAAGCTCCATTAATTAAAAGTGTATTATCTGATGTTATTCTATCAAAAGCACTAGCTCCTGTATCATTTGTAATTGCAATTATAACAGGTGAAAAAGGTATACCAGTATCTACCGTAAAAGGAAAATCAGCAGAAGAGCTACCTATATTTCCTGCAACATCAGTTGCTATAGCTGTTAGAGTAAATTCATTATTTGATAATGTAACACCAGTATGGTCGAAAGAAAAATTGCCAGAACTATTTGTTGTTACAGTTCCTAAACTTATACCGTCTAAAAATATTTGCACTGAACTATTTGGTTCAGATGTTCCATTAAAAAACAACGTGTTATCTGAAGTAATCGCATCTACAGAGCTGCGACCAGTATCATCACTAATTGATGTAATTATAGGTACATTAGGATTTATTAGATCTAAATTATAAAGTTTTGTTGCAGCAATTGTTGTCGAATTGCCTGCGGTATCAGTAGTTGTAACACTTCCGTCTATTGTTGTATCTGCATCATTCGCTAAATTAGAACCCGAAATTGTGATACTAAATACTCCAGAGCCATCAATTATGCCTTGTGTTGATATTCCATTAATAAGCAATGTAACTATATCGCTTGTTGTAAAATCACCTCCAACAGTTCCTGTGATAATAATAGTACCAGCCGCTTCACTTGTATTTACTATATTATCTGCAGTTACATCATTTATAGTTAAGGTTGGTATTGGAGCTGTAATATCTACATTGTATAATTTTGTTGCAGCAATTGTTGTAGTGTTTCCTGCTATATCAGTCGTTGTAAAACTACCATCAATTGTAGTATCAGGGTCAGTTACTAAATCAGAACCAGAAACTGTAATACTAAATATTCCTAAACCATCGATTATGCCTTGTGTTGATACTCCATTAATAAGCAATGTAACCGTATCACCACTACTAAAATCACCACCAACGGTTCCTGTAATTATTATATTACCTGCTGCTTCAACTATATTTACTGTATTATCTGCAGTAACATTATCAATAGTTAAGGTTGGTATTGGAGCAGTAACATCTACATTATATAATTTTGTTGCAGCAATTGTTGTTGAGTTACCTTCGGTATCTGTTGTTGTAACACTTCCATCTATTGTTGTATCGGTATCGCTTACCAAATCAGAACCTGATACCGTTATAGTAAATACACCCAAATTATTAATGGTAACTTGAGTTGATATTCCATTAATAAGTAACGTAACTGTATCGCCATTATTAAAATCACCTCCAACAGTTCCTGTGATAATAATAGTACCAGCCGCTTCAGTTGAGTTTATAATATTATCTGTAGTTACATTATCAATTGTTAACGTTGGTAATGGACCTGTAATATCTACATTGTACAATTTTGTTGCTGTAATTGTTGTTGGATTGCCTGCGGTATCTGTTGTTGTAAAACTACCATCAATTGTAGTGTCAGGGTCGGTCGCTAAATCAGAACCAGAAACTGTAACACTAAATAAACCTCCAGCATCAATAATGCCTTGAGTTGAAACTCCGTTTATAAGTAAAGTAACGGTATCTCCACTACTAAAATCACCACCAACGGTTCCTGTAATTAGTATATTACCTGCTGCTTCAGCTGAATTTACGGTATTATCGGCAGTAACATCATTTATAGTTAAGGTTGGTATTGGTGCCGTAATATCTACATTGTATAATTTTGTTGCTGTTACGGTTGTTGAATTGCCTGCTGTATCTACTGTTGTAAAACTACCATCAATCGTGGTATCTGTATCGATTGATAAATCAGAACCTGATACCGTAATACTAAATATTCCAAAACTATCAATTGTGCCTTGTGTTGAAACTCCGTTTACAAGCAGTGTAACCGTATCGCCACTATTAAAGTCACCACCAACAGTTCCTGTAATTAGTATATTACCTGCTGACTCAGTCGAATTTACTATATTATCTGCTGTTACATCATTAATTGTTAAGGTTGGTGCTGGAGCTACAAGTGCTAGATTATATGATTTTGTTGCCGTTACAGTCGTTGAATTACCTGCTGTATCTGCTGTTGTAAAACTTGCGTTTATAGTTGTATCAACATCATCAGCTAAATCAGAACCTAATACCGTAATATTAAATTCTCCCAAAGCATTAATGGTACCTTGGGTTGCAACGCTGTTTATAAGTAACGTAACGGTGTCACCACTACTAAAATCACCATCAACTTTACCTGTAATAACTATAGTACCTGCTGCTTCGTTTAAATTTATCGTATTATCGGCAGTAACATCGTTTATCGTTAAGGTTGAAACTGGTCTTGTAATATCTACATTATAAAGTTTTGTTGTTGTAACGGTCGTTGAATTGCCTGCTGTATCTACTGTTGTAAAACTACCATCAATAGTGGTATCTACATCGATTGCCAAATCAGAACCAGAAACTGTAATACTAAATAAACCTCCAGCATCAATAATGCCTTGAGTTGAAACTCCGTTAATAAGTAAAGTAACGGTATCTCCATTACTAAAGTCACCTCCGACTGTACCTGTAATTACTATAATACCTGCTGCTTCTGTAGAATTTACCGTATTATCCGCAGTAACATCATCAATAGTTAAGGTTGGTACTGGTGAAACTACATCTATATTATACAATTTTGTTGCATCAATTGTTGTCGAATTACCTGCCGTATCAGTAGTTGTAACACTTCCGTCTATCGTTGTATCTGCATCATTCGCTAAATCAGAACCCGCAACCGAAATACTAAATAAACCTGAAGCATCAATTGTACCTTGAGTTGAAACTCCATTAATAAGTAAAGTAACGGTATCTCCACTAGTAAAGTCACCTCCAACAGTTCCTGTAATTAATACATTACCTGCTGCTTCAGTCGAATTTACTGTATTATCGGCAGTTACATCATTTATAGTTAAAGTTGGTATTGGAGCCGTGATATCTACATTATACAATTTTGTTGATGTAATTGTAGTTGAATTACCTGCTGTGTCTGTTGTTGTAAAATTTGCATCAATAGTCGTATCAATATCTGCTGACAAATTAAAACCTGAAACAGTAATACTAAATTCACCTGCATTATCAACCGTACCTTGAGATGAAATACCATTAATTAATAAGGTAACAACATCACCATTCGTAAAGTCGTCAGCAATTGTACCTGTAATAATAACATTACCTGCTGCTTCAGCTGAATTTACTGTATTATCGGCAGTTACATCATTTATAGTTAAGGTTGGTGCTGGAGCCGTAATATCTACATTATATAATTTTGTAGCTGTAATTGTCGTTGAATTGCCAGCAGTATCTGTCGTTGTAAAACTACCATCAATAGTAGTATCAATATCATCTGTTAAATCAGAACCTAATACCGTAATATTAAATGTGCCAAGATTATCGATTGTACCTTGAGTTGAAACTCCATTAATAAGTAAAATTACCGTATCTCCACTAGTAAAATCACCTCCAACAGTTCCTGTAATTGTAATATTGCCTGCTGCTTCAGCTGAATTTATAATATTATCCGTGGTTACATTATCAATAGTAAAGGTTGGTACTGGTGCTATAATAGCAACATTGTACAATTTTGTCGCTGTTACGGTCGTTGAATTCCCTACTGAGTCAGATGCTGTAACATTTGCATCTATAGTTGTATCAACGTCATCAACTAAATCTGCCCCCGAAACAGTGATATTAAAAATACCTGCGTTATCAATTGCTCCTGTTATTGAAACACTATTGATTATTAAAGTAACTATATCTCCTGTTGTAAATTCACCACCAACGGTTCCTGTAATTATAATATCGCCCGCTGCTTCAACTATATTTACGGTATTATCGATAGTAACATCGTTTATACTTAAGGTAGGAATAGGTGCTAATGTATCAATGATAACTGAGTCTTGATGCGTTAAGCCATCGTTCCCTAAACTATCAGATAAAAATGCTGTAATTGTTAATGTATTTCCTTCTCCTGGGTTCGGAAATGTTGTATTTATTACACCTGCTGTAATATCTGCAGCAGATAGCGTTTGTGATATTCCATTTATAGTTAACACATCATTTTCAACAGCATCTATTGGTAAACTGATAGTTACATTTATAGGTACAATAAGTTCTGTGTTGTTTATAAATCCATCATTATTAACATCTTCAACGATAGTAACTACGGGTGCACTCGGTGGCACATCATCAAAAGTTAAGGTTGCATTATCTGATGTTAATTCACCACATGCGAAAGTTTCATCTGTTATGAATACTCTATATTGATACCCATCTTCATTTATGGTAACACCTGTTAATGTAAGTGTAGCTGTATTACTATCGGTATAAATATCTGTTGTATTTGTAACATCAATATCAACAAAACCAACACCTGACTGATCATCTACTTGCCACTGATATGCTAATAAATTACCTGTAGCAGTAACTGTAAATATTTCTGGATTCGTGCCATTTGTAAGTACATCTTGTGGTTGATCTGTTGGGTTTGTTATAGTTGGTGTTTGCCCTGGTTGTTGAAAATCTAATTTTGTATTTCCTAAACCACTATCTTTATTTTCAGGTGTTGTATACCCATCGGTTACTGTTGAACCTATTACCAATCCATCTGAGTTTACACTAGTTGGCGTATCTCCCAAAAGACCATCTGAATTTACATCGGTATACCCTGCTTCAAGAACATCATTACACAAATCGCCATCAGCATCTAAACTTATAAAATCAGGTATACCATCAGGTGAAGCCTCTGAATCTGCTAAAATATAATTTACTGCTCCACTATTTTCTCCTCCTGTAGATTGTATTGAATTTACAATACCATCGGTACCAACAGCACCAGTTAATCTTCCGTTTGTATGAGCGTTGTTATGCCCAGCTTCAACAGCATCATAAATACCATCGTTATCACTATCTAAATCTATAAAGTCAGCAACAGTATCATTATCAAAGTCTCTATCTTTACAAGCAAAAATTATAATTTCTATTTCGTCATTAACTAATCCTGCTACAACTTGATTGAACTGTAAAGTAAAGGTTGATATTCTTTGATTGATTTGTAAGGAACCTGCTGCAGTACCATCACTATCATTTTGCGTACTTTCTGCTGAGTACGATGCTGAGGTTGGTAGGCCTACTCCTCCATCTCTGGCTGTAGTTGCTGTTGTTACAAAATCGTAAGTACCAGCTAATCTAGACCATGTTACGCCATTTAATAAGGTTACATCTTTTGTTGTCTGATTACCGTCTGTATCACTACCTCCTATTCTATCTAAATGAATTGATGGCCTATCTACAATAACAGGATTGTCTAATGCATCAACAAAAGATATTGTAATCGTACTACCATCAAGATAAGAGGACTCTAATGCTGTATTAGCACTTAAGTTTTCTGACCAAAAATTACCTGCTGTAAATGTTCCATTTGTAAAATTTGTAGTATTTGTGGTTGTTACTTTAGCTATTACTCCATTTCCATAATCAAACGATGCTGTAGTACCTGAAACTAACCAATTATTAGATTTTACAGGCGTACATTTTCCTTCGTCAACATCTAATATTCCATCATTATCATCATCATCGTCACAACTATTATTTAAACCATCTCCATCACTATCATTTGGTGTTATAGTGCCTAAAATAGCTCCGTAAGTACAAGGATTTATTACCAAATTTGATAATGCAAATTCTACAGTATCGCTACCTGATCCTAAAAAACCACCAGTTATTTCTGTATTTATTGAAAATGAGTTTGTTAATGCATTTAACTGAACACTACCTCCGCCTGAACAACCTGCTAAACCACTTAATAAAAACCCTGTATTAGATCGAAAGCTAGTTGCTGTGGCTTCAAAACTATCGGAAGCATTAACGTTTAACTCCGTCCACGTACCAGAAACAGGACTTAAATTAAAAACACCTGTTGCACTACCTAAAGTAGCAAAGGTACCCACTTTATCAGCGTGTAGTATTGGGTTTTCTATTTCTATAGGTTGATTTGTTATAGCATCAAAAAAACTAAAAACTATCGTTCCAACATCGCCATCAACATTAACACCTAATGAGGGATTACCAAATATTGAAGGGTCACTAAAAGTTTCAGACGAGCAGTCCATAACTTCAGCACCTGTGATTGAGATATCTGAACCAGCTAAAGAAGCTTCTACACGAACTAGACCATCAGAACTAGTTGTTTGCCAAACACCAGCAACATTGGACCATGTTCCTGTTTTTTGAGCGTTTGCAGTATATAATGAAAAAAACATAGCAATTAGAAATACAATATTTCTAACAACTATGGTTTTTTGTTTGTTGTTTGATAATCTTATCATTTAGTTAAATAATATTCAACTGAGCATATTAACTATACTACGAAAAGTAGTTAGAAAATATCTTCTAATTTTTTGATAAAGAAAATCTAAACTAAAAGAAGGTTGAAACTAATGTTGTGAACCTTCATAAAAATAGCATGAAACAAGACAAGTTTGTCTTTTAACAATTTAAAAACATCGATAAAATACATTCTTATAACTAATAAAAACAGTTAGTTATCGATGAAGTGTCTTTTTTTTTAACTTAAATAAGTGTTTAATTTTTATCTATTTTGCTCTTTTTATTTAGCTTTAAAAAAACAGAAAAACCGACAATAGAAAGTAGTATCCAAAAAAGATCAATTATAAAAATTTGATCATACCCTTTGGTAAAAGATTCCCATATCCAATTTCCTGTCATTACCCCATTTACAACAGGTACAAATAACCCAAAAACACTTCCTAAAAACATAGTTGTTTTATTTGTAAACGAATTATCTCTTTTAATTAAAAACCAAATTATAAATAACAACCAACCTATAAAATAGAAATTATAAATAAAAGCTTGAGTTACTGGTTGAGTTATTTTTACAGCTATAAATGATAGCGCGGTAATTGGGTACATACTTAAACATATTGCTAAATATATTCGTACGACTCTTTCGTTAAAACGACGCTTTTTTTCTGGAATACTTTTTTTATCTCTTGCGACTAACCAAATCATAACTCCTGACATGATAACAAAGCAAGTTATTAAGCCTAGTAAAAAACTTATCGTTTTTAACGCATAACCTCCATAATCGCCATAATGTATACGGAACAGAACATTTTTAACGATATCTAAATAACTCGTTTCTGTAACTGGGTTTTTCTGTAAAACAATTTCATTTGTTTTAGCTTTAAAAATTACTCCTCCTACTCCATTAAATTGCTGTTTATAATCTAAATGACCTGAAACTGAAACATGCATATTTTCATCATTATAATTAAAAATATGTATTTCGTTTACTAGAAAATCATCCCATAATCGTTTTGTAGCATCTACGTATGAATTTATATTCACAGGTTTACTTAATACTAAATTATCACTTTCAAAATTTGGGTGACTGTATTCTAAATCATCATAAAAAGTACGCTGATCCCCGTCATATAAAACTGCAATACTTGGCGCTACTAAAAGTAACTTAATCATAAAAAACGCACCTGTAACGGCATACACGAATTGGAAAGGCAAACCCAACACACCTAATGTAGTATGGGCATCAGTCCACATTGTTTTTAATTTCTCTAATGGCCTAAAAACATAAAAATTTGAAATAATTTTTTTCCAATGTACCAAAACACCTGTTACTATAGCAAATAAAAAAAATAAGGCTACAAAACCCGATACATAGTAGCCTATCGGATATTTAACCTGTGCTAAAAAATGTAACCTGTACAAGAATTCGCCTAAAGAATAAGAGTCTATATATGACTCTTGCTTAAATGTTTTTGTATCTAAATAAAAGAACCTTTTTATTTTAGCCTCTTCAGGTGCCAAAGTATCTTTTGAAGCAGAAATAGAAACACTTAACTTTTGCTCATTAAAGTATTTTTTTATCTCTACATCTCTACCTTGTAAAGCATGTGTATGCTCTAAAGAATCTAATATAATATTTAAATTACTATTTATTTCTTCACTACTATTTACAATATCATTACGTTCCCAGTTTACTATTTCATCTCTAAAAAAAGAAAAAGAACCTGCAAAAAATATGATATAAAGTACAACACTAATTACTATTCCACTGACAGTATGGGTATGAAAAAGTATATTATAGGTTCTGTTTTTCATTTCTTAAGAATATATTGGATTGTACATTTTACCTATGTATATTATTATTGAAAAAATAAAAGAGAGTATTAAATAAATACCCCAAATTCTCCAACCACTTTTAGCTATAAAAGCGATTACCATTAAGGCTACCCAAACAATAAAAACTGTAAAACTAGAGCTGATAATCACATTTATTGGATTAAATAAATATGCCAATGCCAAATGAAAAGTAATAGCTACTAAATAGCCTCCCAAAAATGCAGCTGTTACTTTTAAAAATTGTTGTTTTGGAGACGATAAATATTTTTTATTAGCAGGCATAACTTCTATTTAGAGAATAAAAAATTCTAGTAAAGAGGAAAAAAAAAATAAAATTAAAACGTTTTTATAATTTATTAGTTTTAATGGCACCAACAATACAATTACACTTGCTGCTGTCATTAAATTAATTAAAAAAAACAGAGCTCCACTCACTACACCAAAATATAATAAGTGAATTACAAAACTTAAAATCATACAAAAAACACCTAAGGCTTTTGCTTGCTTGGGGTACTTAGTTATATAATTCTCAAAACCAAACCCTTCAAATTTGATTGCTCTTTTTGAAGTATTAAATAAGATGTAAAAAGCCGTAAATAGTATTAAAATTGCTAATGAAACCATTGTTTTTTGTAATTAAAACAACTCTGAGCTAAAAAAACTCAGAGTTGTAAGAGAAAATAATAAACTAACTCAACTTAGCTTTATTGAATACAGTAAGTGGTACAATGCCAAATAAACTCATAAGCTTCTCCTTTATAAGTACCAGGCTCTCTTTCTTCAAAAGTAGTTTCTATTATATATTTGGTTTCCCACGGTAGCTTAAAACTTACATACCCGTTTTCATCAGTTTCTAAAGTTTTTGTCCACAAATCAGATACATAAACCTTAAATTCATTTTTTGCCAGAGGTTCATTTTTATAAAAAACTTGAAGTTTTTTCTCTCCTTTAATTGTAGAAACATCTTTTACGGTTATACCCGTATCGTTAGCAACTGCCGTTTCTGTATTTTTTTCGCCTACTTGTACTTTTGCTACTGCATTATAATGCGTTTTAAATATGCCAAAATCATACTTAGTATAATCAATAACATCAATTTTATCGTTATTTAAAACCACAGTATAAACACCATTAGTTTTTGGAGTAAAATAACCCAAATAATAATCTTCTTTAGCTGTTACAATTAATGGTAGTTTATTACCTTTTTCATCAACTATCAAAATTTTAAAATCTTTTACTTTAGGAAAGTTTTCACCATTTATTTTTTCGGTAATACCATACGTATACTCTCCATAAAACACCTTAACTTCTTGCTGTTCTCCTATTTTTCCTTCCGGATTGGTTTCTATCCATAAATAATGAGCAAAAGATGATGCTGTAGTAAAAAGTAGAAATACTAAGGTTAAAATTGACTTTTTCATTCTGCAGTGTTTTAAAATTTATAAGTGAAATTGGCTAACAGAGCTCTTGGTTGCTGTGGTGTTATCGTTGACCAGCCATTGTAATATTCTTTATTAAAAGCATTGTTTAATTTAAGACCAATTCTATAGTTTTCTGAAGCATAAAATAGGGATGCATTGAAAATTGTATAGCCTGGCAAAACAAAATTACCAGATGGTGCATACCCTATATTTAAAACATCTCTTTCGCTTGTTCCGTTAAAACCAGCTCCAAAACCAAAACCTTCTAAAGCTCCGTTTTGAAAATTATAATTTGCCCAAAAATTATAAATTGATTCTGGACCAGCTTCTACTGGGCGTTGCCCTATTGAATCAGGATTATCAGATTCTGTAATTTCACTTTTATTATTACTATATCCTGCTTTTATATTTAAACCAGAAATAGGGTTTGCATTAAGTTCAATTTCAAAACCTTTACTTTCTATTTCTCCATCTTGTATTTTATTAAAAGCGTTGTTTGGGTCTGTCATTACTTTATCAGATACCTGAATAGCATAATAACTAACTGTAGCATTAAATCTATTATTTAATATATTTGTTTTTAACCCAAACTCTAATTGGTTGGCTTGCTCTGGTCGGAAAGTTTTTAAGGTTTGAGCTCCTTCACTAGGGTCACCAACTAAGGTTGGTGAAATATTACTAAAGCCATTTTGGTAATTTCCAAAAACAGATAGTTTTTCTAATATAGGTTGGTACATTAACCCAAATTTTGGAGAAACTGCAAATTGATCAAAATCGTCTTCAGTATCAGTTACATCACCTTCTTGATCGAAAAAATCTAATCGAACACTTGCCATAGCAGATAATGCTGGTGTAAAATTAATTACATCAGATACATACGTACTGTACACATGACTTTTTGTTTTTTGATTGTTGTTATTTGCTGTTGCCAACGCCCCATCAACACCTGCTGTAGTTAAAGGAAAACCTTCTTCTATTGTATTACCATCAGGAGTAATAGATCCATAATACACATAACTACTACTATTATCTACACCAGTTAAATTGTAATAATCGACTCCTGCAACCATTCTATTTCTAAGATTGCCTATTTTAAAATCCCCAATAAAATTTTGTTGAAAATCTGTAGTTTGTGAAGATGCATTTTGCTTATTTAAAAATCTTGAAAAAACACCTTCACCTGTAAGGTCATATAAATAGGTATAATAGCCATCTGTAGATGTATTACTTTTTGATAGTATCGTTTGCGAATTCCAAGTATCAGAAAGCTTATAATCCATTTCAACTCTATAATTTGCTGTTGGATTTTTTAATGTCAGTGCATTACTCGTAAAACTCAATTTGTTATTATACCCTAACTCATCTAAATCTGCATATTGTATTGGTCCACCTCTACTTAAAAAAAGCATGGTTGGGTTCGTTCGTTCTGATGTAGAAATTTCACTATAAAAAGAAAAAGACAACTTATTATTTACTTGATAAGATAAAGATGGAGCTACAAAAAATGATTTACTAAAACCTGTATCTTGAAAACTATCTTCTGTATGGTATGATGTATTTAATCTAAAATAAATATTATCTTCTTTATCTAAAGGTGTATTAAAATCGCCCGTAATAATATTTAATCCATAGGTACCTGAGGTAAATGATAACTGACCGCCAGAACCTTTATAAGGCTTTTTTGTTACTACATTTATTAAACCTCCGTATGATGTTACTGTGCTACCAAACAAAGTTGCCGAAGGGCCTTTTACCACTTCAATTCGCTCAATATTAGCGGCATTAATAGTACCATTAGTTAAACCTGGAACTCCGTTTACTAACTGAGGCTGTGTACTAAAACCTCTTAAAGAATAAAAACCTGCTCCATCACCACCACGCCCTGTAGATGTCCATAATTGTTCTATACCTACAGCATTTTTAAGAGCATCTTGAAAATTAGTAACTACCTGAGATTCTAATAACTCTGTAGTAATGGTGCTATAAACTTGGGTGTTCTCAATATCTTTTAATGGTAGTTTAGACACATAAGCAGTCTGTTTTCTAGCAAATTTATTTGTTCTTTCTGCTGATATTACTACTTCTTGTAATATTTCTGTACCTTCTAAAAGTACTAGTGTACCTATGTCTGCTATTTCATTTTCATTAATGTTTACTTGCAACTCTTTTGTTTTATACCCTAAAAAAGAAATTTTTAAGGTTTGTTGCTTTGCTCCTATATTGTTTATAAGAAAATCACCATCAAAATTAGTTTGTACACCCTGTGATGCATTTTGAACTATAATATTTACTCCAAATAATGGATTTCCATTATTATCAGTTACCAATCCTTTTACACCACCTGTTTGAGCATAAGAAAAGAATACCGCCCCAAAAATAAAAAATAGGTTAAGTAATTTTTTTGTCATTTTATTAGTTATTTTTAATTAGTCTAAATAAGTTTGTTGCAAAAATAGAAAGTTTCACATTGTATTAAATGACTAGAAATGATAAAAAAAAGACGTGATTTTAATAATTGTGAAAAAATTGAAATAGATGGTGATATTTATAGTCTTGCAGATAAAATTGCAATTAAAACAAATTATCAAACACCAGATAATATTGCTGTAAGCCAATATCACCTATTACCAAAATATGGTACAGGATCTATTTTAAATTTTAAAACAGATGAAATAGACATTACAATTAGTAAATATAAATTAGATGCAGATGTGGTTTATACTTTACCTATTAATAAAGAGATTTTACAAATAAGTTTTCTTTTAACTGGTGAAAAAATAATACAATTAGAAGATGACAAGGTGCTTTATTATGAAAATAAGGAGTCGTACATGGCTAATATTAAAAACTTTAAAGGCAGTATTAAAATACTAAGTCAGAAAGTTTTTAAAGAAATAAAAATAAATTTAGAAGAATCTTTTTTGATTCAACAAGGGTTTTTAAACGATTTTGATTTAAAAAAAATAACAGATCGAAAGTTAATACTTCCTATTACTGATGAAATATTTCAAATTTTGTTAAACTTAGAACAAAAAGATATTTCTAGCATATCAAATAAATTGTATTTAAAAGCGAAAACATTTGAACTTATAGCTATTCAAATGGAGCATTATAAAAAAAGGGAAAATTCATTAATCCCAATTACTCAAGATAAAACTTTGAAAAAACTGTATGCTACAAAACAACTGATCAAATCTAATATTCATGTAAATTATAAAGTGAATGATTTAGGTGACGAAATTGGGTTACCTGGTTATTCTTTAAATAAAGAGTTTATTAGAATTTTCGGACATTCAATTAATGAATATAGTTATAATGAAAAAATGAAAACGGCAAAGTTAATGCTAGAAAATACAAATAAACTAGTATACCAAATAGCAGAAGAAGTTGGTTATAAAAATGCAACTCATTTTACAGCCGCTTTTAAACGAAAATTTAATAGTACTCCAAAAAAGTATAGAAATGAAGTATAAAAATAAAAAGCCCTATATAAAATATAGAGCTTTTATTACTTTCTTAAAATTTAAGAAATATGGGTTATGTCTTTTTTAAAACATGTAACCAACACCTGCTGATATTACAGAATTATGAACGTCTGTATCTTCAATAAGTTGAGAAAAACCGTACGTATACCTTCCTTGTACGAAGAATTTTTCTGCAAATTTATACTCCAAACCAGCTGTAAGTCCTAAATCAAAATCTCTTACAACATCAGAATCGATATCACCACCATTATTACTCGGGTCAAAATCTATTTCTTCATTTACTTTAAAACCAAATTGAGGTCCGGCTTGAATATTAAAACCATCAAATAAATATGCTTTTAAAAGAATAGGAACTTGAATATATCCTACTTGAAATTCACTATTACCTTGATTTGGATCATCAGAAAGATCAAAACCTTGACCTGAGTAAAAAACTTCAGGTTGTATTGATAAATTTTCCGAAAGTGGAGCTTCTAATAATAAACCAGCATAAAAACTCGTACGTGAATCAGGGCTTTCAAAGCCATCTCCTGTTACGCTCGAAAAGTTCACACCACCTTTCACTCCTAATTGAACTTTTTCTGACCATGCTTGTGCCGAAACAAAATATCCTGCAAATAAAAACGCGATTAATGCAACTTGTTTTTTCATTTTTATATTTATTTTAAATTAATATTCTGCTAAATTAAAAGGTGTAAAATGACACTTTTGAACCTAAAGAACAGATTTTTGACTTAAAAAAAATATACTTTATAAGGCATTCATTATTAGAAAATTATAAACGTTAAAAATTTCCCTTCTCAACTAAATAATATAGAAATAAACTAAAAATGGTTTTTTGATATTAAATGACAATAAAAAAAGAGCTTTATTATCTAGAGTTAAATACTCTAAATAATAAAGCTCTTTTACAATGCTTAAATTATTTTACTATCTACATGAAAATTTACTTTTTCTTTTTAAATATCATTTTAAACAAGTTTACAATAAGTACTACAACTGCACCAATTACCAAACCTAAAAGAAACTCTTTAAGCATACTCGGTAATGGTACTTGTTCTAAAATGTCGTGTAAAAAATGAACGTTATGTGCAAATACACCACCTGCTACAGAAAGTAGAGCTAATGTACCTACAACCGCTAAAATTTTAATTATCCATGGTAAAGCACTAACTAAAACTCTCCCTACTTTATCTGAAAAACTATTATCTCTTTCGTTTAAATTAATAAGCTTTAAACCAAATTCATCCATTCTTACAATTAAAGCTACAATACCATAGACCCCTACTGTTGCAATGATAGCTATTATAGTAACTACCATAATTTGAGTAGAAATAATTTCATCAGTAACGGTACCTAATGCTATGATTACAATTTCTACAGATAGAATAAAATCAGTTACAATTGCTGATTTTATACGGCCTTTTTCTAAAGATTGAAGTTCTTCTATTGTAATATTTTCATCTAATAGATTTTCTTTTTCATGTTTATGGCCTGCTAAAAATTCATATACTTTTTCAGCACCTTCGTAAGCTAAATAAAGTCCTCCGAGTACAAGTATAATTGTAACTGCAATAGGTATAAAAGCGCTTAATAAAAATGCAAAAGGTAAAATTATGAGTTTGTTTAAGAATGAACCTTTTGTAATAGCCCATAACACAGGTAACTCTCTATCAGAGATAAAACCAGAAGCTTTTTCTGCATTTACTGCTAAGTCATCTCCTAAAATACCTGCCGTTTTCTTAGCTGCAACTTTACTCATTACAGCTACATCGTCCATAAGTGCGGCTATATCATCTAATAATGCAAAAAAACCTGATGCCATATATTATTTATTCTATTTTAAAGATGTTAAAATTAAACCTTTTCTTTCACACTCCTAAATAAATTATAAATAGCTAAAACAATTGCTGCAATTAATATTATATGAACTAAACCACTCAGTATCTTAAATACTAAAAAAGCAACTATCCAAATTAGTATTAATACCACTACAAATCCCCAAATTATTTTTTTCATTTTCTTTAAGTTTAATTAGATTGAAGTAAAGATATTATCACTTAACAATCATAAAGCCTTTAAAGAATCAATCTTTAACTCTAATAATAAATAATTAATTTTCGCAAATTTGTTACTTACAATATGCTTTTTCATGAAGCAATAATTAATATCTAAACACAAATGATTTCACTAAATGAATAATATTCATCTAACAAAATCATCTGTTTTTAATTAAAATTTTTAAATAGTTTTAATTATCTATTTATATATAGGTATCCGCTCTTACTCAAATTAGTGGTATCCTTAGTATAATTAATAATAAAGAAATAAACCCCTACAGGTAACTCAGAATCTGATTGAATAGTTACTCTTCCATTTGAAATTCCTCTAAAAGAATTTCCTCCATTATCATAACCAACCATTTCATAAACAACAACACCCCATCTGTTATAAATTTGCACTGTATTATCAGGGAATGATTCTATATTTTCAATTCTAAAGATATCATTTACTCCATCATTATCAGGCGTCAGAATTTCATTACTAACAGAAATTCCACTATCAACAATTTCAGGATTACAACTGTTTGGAAAAAGAGGTGTTCCTCCGATTGAATCACAAGGATCCAGAGGATCTGTTCCATCAATAACTTCTTGACCATCGTTTACGAGGTCTCCATCAGAATCAGGATTGTTTGGATCCGTACCTATTTCATCTTCTTGAGAAGTTGTTAAGCCATCAACATCACAATCGCTGTTTGCTAAAGCCGTTCCTCCTATAGAATCACAATCATCTAAAGGATTGGTCGCATCCGTTACTTCTTGACCATCATTTATAAGATCTCCATCAGAATCAGGATTGTTTGGATCTGCTCCTAAAATTACTTCTTCTCCATCTTCTAAACCATCATTATCTGAATCAGGATTATTAGGGTCTGTTCCTGCCGTAGATTCTTCTGTTGTCGTTAATCCATCTGCATCACAATCACTGTTTGGTAAAGCGGTTCCTCCGTTCGAACTACAATCATCAATTGGGTCTGTACTATCCGTATTTACCTCTTGACCATCGTTTATAAGATCTCCATCAGAATCAGGATTGTTTGGATCTGTACCCAAACCAACTTCTTCTTCATCACTAAGTCCATCTCCATCACTATCAATTATAGGAGTGGTGAGATCGATTACAGCTGTATCTGTAATACTATCTGGTCCTACATTACCTGCTAAGTCGGTAATAGTAGCGGTAACGACAATTGTTCCTCCATCTCCTGGACTAACAAACTCTACATCGATACTTCCATTAGTAATATCTGTAGGGGTAAGAGTAACATCTTCTGTATTTCCATTTCCATCAGTAACGCTAACAGTATCACCTGCTACAGTATCTGTTGGTAAGATAACTTGTACTCCGATATTTCCTACTAATTCACTATCAGATAATAAACCATCATTATTAAGGTCTTCTGTAATTACTACTGTTGGTGCCGCAATATTATTATTATCTAAAATTACAGTTTCAGAATCTGTTGCTGGATTTTGTGCTACATCAGTTACATCTACAGTTATTACAATGTTACCATTATCTAACCCTGAAATATCTGCATCAGTAGCCGTCCATGTATTCCCTGTTACAATTGCCGTTGTTGTAATTGGTGTATTTACACCATCGTTAAATGTTACGGTTACAACTTGATTGTCTTCTACGTTAGCAGTCGTCCCTGAGATAGTTACATCACCATCCTCTGTTGCATTTACAATACCATCACCTTCAATTGGTGTAGTTATATTAATACTAGCATCTACATCATGCTCGATATCACGAGTTGCTTGTACCGCTGGATTACCTGCTGCATTATTTACATCTGCCGTAATAGTTTCTGTAGCATCTAAAGCTTGCGCTTCTGCTGCTGTAATATCGAAGGTCCAAACATTTCCTGTTACGATAGGAGAATAAGTCACTCCGTTCAGGATTACTGTTGCAACCTGTCCATCTTCTACATCGGTAGTTGTTCCACTTATCGTTACTGGACTATCATCTTCTGTTGCATTGATGATATCATCTACAGCTACTACATCTATTGTAATTACTGGTGTTGTTACATCATGCTCGATATCTCTCGTCGCTTGTACTGCTGCATTTCCTGATGCATTATTTACATCTGCCGTAATGGTTTCTGTTGCATCTAAAGCTTGCGCTTCTGCTGCTGTAATATCGAAAGTCCAAACATTTCCTGTTACGATAGGAGAATAAGTCACTCCGTTTAAGATTACTGTTGCAATCTGTCCATCTTCTACATCCGTTGTTGTACCACTTATCGTTACTGGACTATCATCTTCGGTAGCATTGATAATATCATCTACAGCGACTACATCTATTGTAATTACTGGAGTGGTTACATCATGCTCGATATCTCTCGTCGCTTGTACTGCTGCATTTCCTGATGCATTACTTACATCAGCCGTAATGGTTTCTGTAGCATCTAAAGCTTGCGCTTCTGCTGCTGTAATATCGAAAGTCCAAACATTTCCTGTTACGATAGGAGAATAAGTCACTCCATTTAAGATTACTGTTGCAACCTGTCCATCTTCTACATCCGTTGTTGTACCACTTATAGTTACTGGACTATCATCTTCTGTAGCATTGATAATATCATCTACAGCTACTACATCTATTGTAATTACTGGTGTCGTTACATCATGCTCGATATCACGAGTTGTTTGTACTGCTGCATTTCCTGATGCATTATTTACATCTGCCGTTATCGTTTCTGTAGCATCTAAAGCTTGCGCTTCTGCTGCTGTAATATCAAAGGTCCAAACATTTCCTGTTACGATTGGAGAATAAGTCACTCCGTTTAAGATTACTGTTGCAACCTGACCATCTTCTACATCGGTAGTTGTTCCAGAAATAGTTACTGGACTATCATCTTCGGTAGCATTGATAATATCATCTACAGCGACTACATCTATTGTAATTACTGGAGTGGTTACATCATGCTCGATATCTCTCGTCGCTTGTACTGCTGCATTTCCTGATGCATTATTTACATCTGCTGTGATAGTTTCTGTTGCATCTAAAGCTTGCGCTTCTGTTGCTGTAATATCGAAGGTCCAAACATTTCCTGTTACGATAGGAGAATACGTCACTCCGTTTAAGATTACTGTTGCAATCTGTCCATCTTCTACATCGGTAGTCGTACCACTTATAGTTACTGGATTATCATCTTCGGTTGCATTGATAATATCATCCACAGCTACTACGTCTATTGTAATTACTGGAGTGGTTACATCATGCTCGATATCTCTCGTTGCTTGTACTGCTGCATTTCCTGATGCATTATTTACATCTGCAGTTATTGTTTCTGTTGCATCTAAAGCTTGCGCTTCAAGCGCTGTAATATCAAAGGTCCAAACATTTCCTGTTACGATAGGAGAATAAGTAATTCCGTTCAGGATTACTGTTGCAACCTGACCATCTTCTACATCGGTAGTTGTTCCAGAAATAGTTACTGGACTATCATCTTCGGTAGCATTGATAATATCATCCACAGCTACTACGTCTATTGTAATCACCGGAGTTGTTACATCATGCTCGATATCACGATTCGCCTGAGTTGCAGGGTTATTCGCAACATTAGATACATCTGCCGTAATGGTTTCTGTTGCACCTAAAGCTTGCGCTTCAAGAGCAGTAATATCGAATGTCCACGCGTTTCCTGTTACTACTGGAGAATAGGTCACTCCGTTTAAGATTACTGTTGCGATTTGACCATCCTCAACATTCGAAGTAGTACCATTTATAGTTACAGGGTTATTATCCTCTGTAGCATTAATAATATCATCTACAGCGATTACATTTATTGATATTGCAGGGGACAAGGTATCTACAGTATACACTTGTGTATCAGTTACTGTTCCTTGATTACCAGCTCCATCTGTAGTTGTTACACTACCATCAACAGTTGTATCCGGATCAGCAGCTAATTTACTACCTGGTATATCGATACTATAGGCTCCAAGTACGTCTACGTTTCCGGTATAATCCGTACCGTCCACTGTTAAGGTTACTGTATCTCCTGTATTGAAATCACCGGTTACTGTTCCTGTTACCGCTACATTTGCTCCTGCTTCTGCTGCGTTTAAGACGTTATCGGCGGTGATGTTATCTATATCCAATACTGGTACAGGAATTACTCCATCATGCTCGATATCTTTCGTTGCTTGTACTGCTGCATTTCCTGATGCATTACTTACATCTGCCGTTATCGTTTCTGTAGCATCTAAAGCTTGCGCTTCTGCTGCTGTAATATCGAAGGTCCAAACATTTCCTGTTACGATAGGAGAATACGTAATTCCGTTCAGGATTACTGTTGCAACCTGTCCATCTTCTACATCTGTTGTTGTTCCAGAAATAGTTACTGGACTATCATCTTCTGTTGCATTGATAATATCATCTACAGCTACTACATCTATTGTAATTACTGGTGTCGTTATATCATGCTCGATATCACGATTCGCCTGAGTTGCAGGGTTATTCGCAACATTAGATACATCTGCCGTTATCGTTTCTGTAGCATCTAAAGCTTGCGCTTCTGCTGCTGTAATATCAAAGGTCCAAACATTTCCTGTTACGATAGGAGAATAAGTCACTCCGTTTAAGATTACTGTTGCAACCTGTCCATCTTCTACATTAGTAGTCGTACCACTTATCGTTACTGGACTATCATCTTCGGTAGCATTGATAATATCATCTACAGCTACTACATCTATTGTAATTACTGGAGTGGTTACATCATGCTCGATATCTCTCGTTGCTTGTACTGCTGCATTTCCTGATGCATTACTTACATCTGCCGTTATCGTTTCTGTAGCATCTAAAGCTTGCGCTTCTGCTGCTGTAATATCAAAGGTCCAAACATTTCCTGTTACGATAGGAGAATAAGTCACTCCGTTTAAGATTACTGTTGCAATCTGTCCATCTTCTACATTAGTAGTTGTTCCAGAAATAGTTACTGGACTATCATCTTCGGTAGCATTGATAATATCATCTACAGCTACTACGTCTATTGTAATTACTGGAGTGGTTACATCATGCTCGATATCTCTCGTTGCTTGTACTGCTGCATTTCCTGATGCATTACTTACATCTGCAGTTATCGTTTCTGTAGCATCTAAAGCTTGCGCTTCTGCTGCTGTAATATCAAAGGTCCAAACATTTCCTGTTACGATTGGAGAATAAGTCACTCCATTTAAGATTACTGTTGCAATCTGTCCATCTTCTACATCTGTTGTTGTTCCAGAAATAGTTACTGGACTATCATCTTCGGTAGCATTGATAATATCATCTACAGCTACTACATCTATTGTAATTACTGGTGTCGTTACATCATGCTCGATATCTCTCGTTGCTTGTACTGCTGCATTTCCTGATGCATTACTTACATCAGCCGTAATGGTTTCTGTAGCATCTAAAGCTTGCGCTTCTGCTGCTGTAATATCGAAAGTCCAAACATTTCCTGTTACGATAGGAGAATAAGTCACTCCATTTAAGATTACTGTTGCAACCTGTCCATCTTCTACATCCGTTGTTGTACCACTTATAGTTACTGGACTATCATCTTCTGTAGCATTGATAATATCATCTACAGCTACTACATCTATTGTAATTACTGGTGTCGTTACATCATGCTCGATATCACGAGTTGTTTGTACTGCTGCATTTCCTGATGCATTATTTACATCTGCCGTTATCGTTTCTGTAGCATCTAAAGCTTGCGCTTCTGCTGCTGTAATATCAAAGGTCCAAACATTTCCTGTTACGATAGGAGAATAAGTCACTCCGTTTAAGATTACTGTTGCAACCTGTCCATCTTCTACATTAATAGTTGTTCCAGAAATAGTTACTGGACTATCATCTTCGGTAGCATTGATAATATCATCTACAGCAACTACATCTATTGTAATTACTGGTGTCGTTACATCATGCTCGATATCTCTCGTCGCTTGTACTGCTGCATTTCCAGAAGCATTATTTACATCTGCAGTTATAGTTTCTGTAGCATCTAAAGCTTGCGCTTCTGCTGCTGTAATATCGAAGGTCCAAACATTTCCTGTTACGATTGGAGAATAAGTCACTCCGTTCAGGATTACTGTTGCAACCTGTCCATCTTCTACATCTGTTGTTGTTCCAGAAATAGTTACTGGACTATCATCTTCTGTTGCATTGATAATATCATCTACAGCTACTACATCTATTGTAATTACTGGTGTCGTTACATCATGCTCGATATCTCTCGTTGCTTGTACTGCTGCATTTCCTGATGCATTACTTACATCAGCCGTAATGGTTTCTGTAGCATCTAAAGCTTGCGCTTCTGCTGCTGTAATATCAAAGGTCCAAACATTTCCTGTTACGATAGGAGAATAAGTCACTCCGTTTAAGATTACTGTTGCAACCTGTCCATCTTCTACATTAATAGTTGTTCCAGAAATAGTTACTGGACTATCATCTTCGGTAGCATTGATAATATCATCTACAGCAACTACATCTATTGTAATTACTGGAGTGGTTATATCATGCTCGATATCTCTCGTCGCTTGTACTGCTGCATTTCCAGAAGCATTATTTACATCTGCAGTTATAGTTTCTGTAGCATCTAAAGCTTGCGCTTCTGCTGCTGTAATATCGAAGGTCCAAACATTTCCTGTTACGATTGGAGAATAAGTCACTCCGTTCAGGATTACTGTTGCAACCTGTCCATCTTCTACATCTGTTGTTGTTCCAGAAATAGTTACTGGACTATCATCTTCGGTAGCATTGATAATATCATCTACAGCTACTACGTCTATTGTAATCACCGGAGTTGTTACATCATGCTCGATATCACGATTCGCCTGAGTTGCAGGGTTATTCGCAACATTAGATACATCTGCCGTAATGGTTTCTGTTGCACCTAAAGCTTGCGCTTCAAGAGCAGTAATATCGAATGTCCACGCGTTTCCTGTTACGATAGGAGAATAAGTAATTCCGTTCAGGATTACTGTTGCAACCTGTCCATCTTCTACATCGGTAGTTGTTCCACTTATAGTTACTGGACTATCATCTTCGGTAGCATTGATAATATCATCTACAGCAACTACATCTATTGTAATTACTGGTGTCGTTACATCATGCTCGATATCTCGAGTTGCTTGTACTGCTGCATTTCCAGAAGCATTATTTACATCTGCCGTAATTGTTTCTGTAGCATCTAGAGCTTGCGCTTCTGCTGCTGTAATATCGAAAGTCCAAACATTTCCTGTTACGATAGGAGAATAAGTCACTCCGTTTAAGATTACTGTTGCAACCTGTCCATCTTCTACATTGGTAGTCGTACCAGAAATAGTTACTGGACTATCATCTTCGGTAGCATTAATGATATCATCCACCGCAACTACATCTATTGTAATTACTGGAGTTGTTACATCATGCTCGATATCTCTCGTCGCTTGTACTGCTGCATTTCCTGATGCATTATTTACATCTGCCGTAATGGTTTCTGTAGCATCTAAAGCTTGCGCTTCAAGAGCTGTAATATCAAAGGTCCAAACATTTCCTGTTACGATAGGAGAATACGTCACTCCGTTTAAGATTACTGTTGCAATCTGTCCATCTTCTACATCGGTAGTTGTACCACTTATCGTTACTGGACTATCATCTTCTGTTGCATTGATAATATCATCTACAGCTACTACATCTATTGTAATTACTGGTGTCGTTATATCATGCTCGATATCTCTCGTCGCTTGTACTGCTGCATTTCCTGATGCATTATTTACATCTGCCGTTATCGTTTCTGTAGCATCTAAAGCTTGCGCTTCTGCTGCTGTAATATCAAAGGTCCAAACATTTCCTGTTACGATAGGAGAATAAGTCACTCCGTTTAAGATTACTGTTGCAATCTGTCCATCTTCTACATCGGTAGTCGTACCACTTATAGTTACTGGACTATCATCTTCGGTAGCATTGATAATATCATCTACAGCTACTACGTCTATTGTAATCACCGGAGTTGTTACATCATGCTCGATATCACGATTCGCCTGAGTTGCAGGGTTATTCGCAACATTAGATACATCTGCCGTAATGGTTTCTGTTGCACCTAAAGCTTGCGCTTCAAGAGCAGTAATATCGAATGTCCACGCGTTTCCTGTTACGATAGGAGAATAAGTAATTCCGTTCAGGATTACTGTTGCAACCTGTCCATCTTCTACATCGGTAGTTGTTCCACTTATAGTTACTGGACTATCATCTTCGGTAGCATTGATAATATCATCTACAGCAACTACATCTATTGTAATTACTGGTGTCGTTACATCATGCTCGATATCTCGAGTTGCTTGTACTGCTGCATTTCCAGAAGCATTATTTACATCTGCCGTAATTGTTTCTGTAGCATCTAGAGCTTGCGCTTCTGCTGCTGTAATATCGAAAGTCCAAACATTTCCTGTTACGATAGGAGAATAAGTCACTCCGTTTAAGATTACTGTTGCAACCTGTCCATCTTCTACATTGGTAGTCGTACCAGAAATAGTTACTGGACTATCATCTTCGGTAGCATTAATGATATCATCCACCGCAACTACATCTATTGTAATTACTGGAGTTGTTACATCATGCTCGATATCACGAGTCGCTTGTACTGCTGCATTTCCTGATGCATTATTTACATCTGCCGTTATTGTTTCTGTTGCATCTAAAGCTTGCGCTTCTGCTGCTGTAATATCGAAAGTCCAAACATTTCCTGTTACGATTGGAGAATAAGTCACTCCGTTTAAGATTACTGTTGCAACCTGTCCATCTTCTACATTAGTAGTTGTTCCAGAAATAGTTACTGGACTATCATCTTCGGTAGCATTAATGATATCATCCACCGCAACTACATCTATTGTAATCACTGGAGTTGTTACATCATGCTCGATATCTCGAGTTGCTTGTACTGCTGCATTTCCAGAAGCATTATTTACATCTGCCGTTATCGTTTCTGTAGCATCTAAAGCTTGCGCTTCTGTTGCTGTAATATCAAAGGTCCAAACATTTCCTGTTACGATTGGAGAATAAGTCACTCCGTTTAAGATTACTGTTGCAACCTGTCCATCTTCTACATTAGTAGTTGTTCCAGAAATAGTTACTGGACTATCATCTTCGGTAGCATTAATGATATCATCCACCGCAACTACATCTATTGTAATCACTGGAGTTGTTACATCATGCTCGATATCTCGAGTTGCTTGTACTGCTGCATTTCCAGAAGCATTATTTACATCTGCCGTTATCGTTTCTGTAGCATCTAAAGCTTGCGCTTCTGTTGCTGTAATATCAAAGGTCCAAACATTTCCTGTTACGATTGGAGAATAAGTCACTCCGTTTAAGATTACTGTTGCAACCTGTCCATCTTCTACATTAGTAGTTGTTCCAGAAATAGTTACTGGACTATCATCTTCGGTAGCATTAATGATATCATCTACAGCAACTACATCTATTGTAATTACTGGTGTCGTTACATCATGCTCGATATCTCTCGTCGCTTGTACTGCTGGATTACCTGAGGCATTATTTACATCTGCAGTTATTGTTTCTGTTGCACCTAAAGCTTGCGCTTCAAGAGCAGTAATATCGAATGTCCAAACATTTCCTGTTACGATAGGAGAATAAGTAATTCCGTTCAGGATTACTGTTGCAATCTGTCCATCTTCTACATCGGTAGTTGTACCACTTATCGTTACTGGACTATCATCTTCGGTAGCATTGATAATATCATCTACAGCTACTACATCTATTGTAATTACTGGTGTCGTTACATCATGCTCGATATCTCTCGTCGCTTGTACTGCTGCATTTCCTGATGCATTATTTACATCTGCAGTTATTGTTTCTGTTGCATCTAAAGCTTGCGCTTCTGTTGCTGTAATATCGAAGGTCCAAACATTTCCTGTTACGATAGGAGAATAAGTCACTCCGTTTAAGATTACTGTTGCAACCTGTCCATCTTCTACATTAGTAGTTGTTCCAGAAATAGTTACTGGACTATCATCTTCGGTAGCATTGATAATATCATCTACAGCAACTACGTCTATTGTAATTACTGGTGTCGTTACATCATGCTCGATATCTCTCGTCGCTTGTACTGCTGCATTTCCTGATGCATTATTTACATCTGCCGTTATTGTTTCTGTTGCATCTAAAGCTTGCGCTTCTGCTGCTGTAATATCGAAAGTCCAAACATTTCCTGTTACGATAGGAGAATAGGTTGTTCCGTTTAAGATTACTGTTGCAACCTGTCCATCTTCTACATTAGTAGTTGTTCCAGAAATAGTTACTGGACTATCATCTTCGGTAGCATTAATGATATCATCCACCGCAACTACATCTATTGTAATCACTGGAGTTGTTACATCATGCTCGATATCTCGAGTTGCTTGTACTGCTGCATTTCCAGAAGCATTATTTACATCTGCCGTTATCGTTTCTGTAGCATCTAAAGCTTGCGCTTCTGTTGCTGTAATATCAAAGGTCCAAACATTTCCTGTTACGATTGGAGAATAAGTCACTCCGTTTAAGATTACTGTTGCAACCTGTCCATCTTCTACATCGGTAGTTGTACCACTTATCGTTACTGGACTATCATCTTCGGTAGCATTGATAATATCATCTACAGCGACTACATCTATTGTAATTACTGGAGTTGGTACTACGGTTACATTTACAGTGGCTGTAGATGTATCGGTATTTGCATCGGTAATCGTATAAGTAAACGAATCAGCTCCACTATAACTTGCTGCTGGAGTATACAATACTGTATCATCGGTTGGATCAAGAGGAGTTCCATTATCATCTACAGAAACAGTACCTCCGTTAGTTGTTGTTGTACTAGGAAGTGTAATTGACCCTGCATTTGGACCATCACCACCAAAGGAATCAGGACCATTACCATTATTTGCTAAAACATCAATGCTATTATTACTTGTGTCTTGAGCAATTGAAACCTCATCATCTTGAGCTGTAGGTAAACTATTAACTCCAACATTTACTGTTACTATAGCAATGTCACAATTTGCTGAGTTTGCAGCATCACAAATTTGATAATTTACAGTATAAGACCCTGTACCCGTATTACTCGCAACATCTACAGATCCATCACCATTAACGGTTAAAGGTCCGTTGGTAACTGGAGTAATTGTAACACTTGCAGGGTTTAAAACTGCTCCGTTTAATTCATCATTATCAAGTACATTTATAACATCTGTTACTCCTGTAAAACCTTCTACAGCCGTAAGTGCGGCATCGTCATTTATTGCATCTATATTGTTGATTACAGTAAGAACAGCTTGAGATTCTTCTGGACACGCATTGTTATCATGATTGACCAATACCTTATAAATATTACCATCCATTATTAAGGTAACATTTGAAACTACTAAACTAGCATTAGTAGCACCTGGAATGTCTGTAAAAGTAGACCCAGAATTTGTGCTCACTTGCCATTGGTATTGTAACCCAGAGTCTGCATTAACATCATACGTTGGTACACCTGCTGGGTAAGCTGAAGCTTCTAAAGCGGTTGCTGCTACTGTAAATGTGGCATCATCACCTACACGTTCTTCTTGATCTGTAGGTGCCGTATCTATCGTAGTTTCTGCAGCAGTTGTTACGCCAGTTGTAGTACCTGTATATGCTGTTGTGGCACCAGTTACTTGACCATTTGCATCGTAGCCTGAACCATCTACTTCTCCGTCATTGTTAGCATCTAAATGACCTGCTTCTAAAGCATCTGTACAACTATCGTTGTCAGAATCTGTATCTAAATGATCTGCAATACCATCTAAGTCGGTATCCGTAGCTGGGCACATTCTAAAAATTACAACGCTTGCTGTATCTGAAGTAAAATATTCTACAAAAGAGGCATACCCTTCCGATTCCCATATTTCTGTACCTGCATTATTACTTGCTGAAGTAGCATCTCTTTCTACATAATATTCATTGCCTTGATTGTATGAAGTAAATCCGGTATTTAAAGTTCCCGTAAAATTAAATTTATCTCCATTAGAGCGAATACCTTCTTTACTTCCAACTGAAGTAAGTCCTGAACCATGGTCAATTCTTATTCTTGATGGTATTGTTCCTGAAATAGCTATGGATGAAGCTGGGTTAGACCCTGAGGTATTCCAAGAAGAACCTGTAGCGTTTACATAGGCATCTGTAAGAGTAAGTATTACCGAACCTGTACTTAAACCAAATAAGCTACTTACATCATGTACTGCACTTGCGATAACTTCATTACCTGTATACCCTAAATCACTAGGTCTAACAACTGTATAAGCAGCACAAACATCTTCGACTGTATCTGCAATACCATCATTATCATCATCTAAATCACAAAAATCGCCAATGGTATCTCCATCACTATCCACATAAGAAGGATGTGAAGGATCACATGGACTACATTCATCTGCTTGCAGTGTATCATCTTCTGATGTACCTATACCTTGCGATGTACCTGCAGGAATACCATCACCATCTACAGCAGCGATTAATCTTAAATTTGAATCTAAATCTGCATATGTATAGCTACCATCGCCTTCTAAAGCATCTGGACAACCATCGCCATCACTATCATTATCTAATGAATTTGGAATTCCATCTTCATCTGTATCTGGACAATTAATAACAGGTGTAAATGCAAAACCTTCTCTATTATAATTTGTACCACCATTTATACTTGAATCTGCATAAAACGCAACTGTTGTTGGGAAAGTTGTTACACTGGTCATATCAACCTCAACACTCCACTCTGTATCTCTCAGAGAATAAGCAGTACCATTATTAATTTCAATAATATCACCTGAAAAGATAACATCTCCAGTATCTCTACCTGTAACTTCATCTAAAGGGTCATTTAAAATTCCTGAACCACCTCCACTCCATGTAAGTGTAATTTCTTTATTAGCATTTTGAGTTCCTGCCGTTACACCTTCTGCTCCATTACCTAAAATAACAGATTGTAATGTTCCTGAAGTTGGTGCATCTAAAATAAGGTCTATTGTTGTAATGGCATCTGTTGTTCCTTGATCCCATCGTATTTGTATACCTGAAGTTGATGAAAGCACTTGTGAGGCATACTCAGGATTTATAGTAAACCCTAATATATTATTACCATTTGCCTTATAAAAACCTGTTAAGTTAGTTGTATTATTACCTGAATCAACAGAGCCGGTAACAGACGGACATTCATCTTCATCTAAAATACCATCATTGTCATTATCTAAATCGCAAAAATCGCCAATGGTATCTCCATCACTATCTACGTAAGATGGATGTGAAGGATCACATGGACTACATTCATCTGCTTGCAATGTATCATCTGTTGATGTACCTACACCTTGCGATGTACCTGCAGGAATACCATCACCATCTACGGCAGCTGTTAATCGTAATTCAGAATCTAAATCTGCATAGGTATACGTTCCGTCTCCCTCTAAAGCATCTGGACAACCGTCACCATCACTATCATTATCTAAATGATCAGGAGTGCCATCATTATCTGTATCTAAAACCTGAAGTAATAAATCTGAATTAGATGGGCTTGTGTAAATATTATAAGTACACGGGTCAAAATTCATTGAAAAAAGGCGATTTACATTTGAAGTTGGGTCTGCGCCAATTCTCATTTTAAATTCACCCGTTTGAGAATATCTAGCGGTAAACATTACATTTGTTGCAGTAGCATCTATTCCATCAGCTGTTTGCAATGGACCTCTAAACAACGTTCCTATGGCTGTAGGATAACTAGCAAGATCGCTAGGAGTTTCTGTAGTGTATACAGAAGAACTTGTAATATCTAATTCAATAAATTCTCTAGCTGCTCCACTATCTCCGTCAACATCAATAGCTGTCATATAAAATTGAGGAATTTCTACAACCGTAGATGTGGTAGTAGTAACAAATTGAAAATCGAATTCAACTGAAGAGTTATCCGCTCCTAAAATAGGTTGAAAATTAGCGATATTAGAACCATCATCATCAATAGAAGTTATACCAGGATTGGGTGTTGAAGTAACAATAGTAACCAATGCGTCTACATTTGTAGTAACATTAGAGAACCTATATACAGCACCAGAACTTAAAGCCGTACCAGATTCTAACGTAGCTCCACTAAAAGATAAACTAGGATAGAAACCACAAGCTTGAACTTGCATTTCATCTGTATCTAAAATCCCATCATTATCATCATCTTCATCGCAGAAGTCTCCAACTAAATCACCATCACTATCAGTATAAGAAGGGTGTGAAGGATTACATTCACTACATTCATCAGCCTGTTGCGTATTATCTAATGAAGTACCGGCACCTTGCGAAGTTCCGTTTGGAATACCATCACCATCTACGGTAGCTGTTAATCTTAAATCTGAATCTAAATCTGCATATGTATACGTTCCGTCTCCTTCTAAAGCATCAGGGCAACCATCATTATCACTATCAGTATCTAAACAATCTGCTATGCCATCACCATCGGTATCAGTAATTATTTTTCTTGGAAACTCGCCAATCTCCATTCTAAATTGCTGTGTACTAGGATTAATATTATCATCCCAATCTATATAATAAGCAGTAGTACCATAACTTTCTGCAACAATCGCACTCGATCCACCGCTACCGTTTGATTGAATACTTGCAATTCCAGAACCGTCATCTGTTGTAACCGTTACACTAGCTGGCGTATCACCATATACATAATGCATTTGGCTATCTGATTGATATCTTTCAATTTCACCAGTACTAAAAGCGACTCCTCCAACTGCTTCTCGTCTAAAATCAACTGGTTCTGAAAATTGTAATAATAGACCACTATGCCCACCTAAAAAACTTCCTGAAGGTCCGCCTAAATACTGCCTGGCATCATCAGGTTCATTTGAGATAGAAGTCATTGTTACCGTTATACCTGCTAGATTTGCGTTTAAAGATCCTAAATCAAAGGTACCTATTAGACCCCATTCATTATCACCACTGCTTCTTCCTGACCAATATGTACTTCCTATTACGCTATTAAACTGAAAGTCTATCCAACTTACTGCGGTATCTTGTACGTCTATAATCGGTTGAACTATAACAGGACATTCATCTGTATCTAAAATACCATCATTATCATCATCTAGATCACAATCATCAAACACGCCATCATTATCAGTATCAACCGTGCCACATGAGTCAATTGCTCCATCATCTCTATAATCTACTTCTGCATTAGCCGTATTTTGAGTATTAGGTAAGGTTGTTGGGTCATCAATAGTACCGTTAGGATCAGAATAATCTGTTGTTGCATCTGTATTATCATCTAAACCATCTTCATCTGTATCTGCACCTGCTAATGTAAGTCCAGCTTCTGTGGTATCATCATTACCTTCATTATCACTATCTAAATCTAAATAATCTGGGGTATCTGTACCATCTGTATTTTCTGGATTGATTCCGCCTAAATAAGCCGAGTTCACCCCTTTATTTGTTTCGTATGTAGCAGCATCATCTACATTTTGAGGTGTATAACCTGCAGTAGTTTGTGCTTCAACATTATCGGGTAATCCGTCGCCATCACTATCTAAATCTAAATAATCTGGAATAGTATCTGGTGTAGACTCAGAATCTGCAATTGTATAGTTAACCGTGCCGGAATCTTCATTTCCACCACCTTGTACAGCATCTGGAACACCATCTGCTCCAACTGCACCTGTAACTTCTCCATCGGTATGTGCAGCATTATGGCCTGCTTCTACCGCATCATAAATTCCATCATTATCAGAGTCTAAATCTAGGTAGTCAGGAAGACCATCACCATCCGTATCACATGAAGCTTTAACCGAAGTTATAAATTGAACATCATCAAAACGAACACGATCAAAAGCATCTGTGTTTTGTTCATCATAGAAATAAAATCTAAAATAATAAGGTGTTGCTTCTTGTAAGGTGAAGTTAGATACACTTTGAGGTAAAGATATATAATTACCAGCTATCATCTCTGGAATTTGAATATCTTGAAATAATACTACGGGGCTAGAAAATGAAGCATCATTACTATATTCTATTGCCATTTTAAAAAGTCCTGCTGTTACAGCGGGATCTCCTGATCCGTTTGTAAAGAAACCTAATTGAAGTATGTTAAAGTTTAAATCTTCTGTTGGCGTAAAAGATAACTGCGCATAATCGTTACCACTCTTTGCATTTGCAAAATTAGCTTCACCTGCGTTTCTTAATAAATACGTAAAATTATTATTATCTGTTGTTTCGTCAATTCCTGATCCAAAAATAATATCTGGGTGGTTTGTAAAATATACTTCATCACCAAGATTAAATGTAGCGCTGTCAGAATTTCCTGAATCACCGTTGTGTGTCCATTCTATCTGTGCACCTGTGCAATTATTAGCTTCATCTGCATTTAAAATTCCATCATTATCAATATCTAAATCTACATCATCTAAAATTCCATCACCATCATAATCAGGACCAGCTGGACCTCCACAAGCAACAGAATTATTACTATCTGTAACCTCAGCGGTCGTACCTGTATACCCATCACTACCTTCTACTGCACCCCATGTAGTATACCCCGTACCATCTACTTCTCCATCATTATCTGCATCTGTAAAACCCGCTTCTTTAGCATCTGTACATAAATCGCCATCAGAATCTGTATTTAAAAAATCTTTTGTTCCTGATGTGGTTTCTGGTGGATTTAATGCGGTACCTGAACAGTCTATTGTAGAAGAAGCACCAACTTCAATACCAAAAATCTGAACGCTTTCCCAAAAGGTTGTTACCTTTATGTATTGAGTATCTGCATTAGTTGTATACGTATAAGCTGTTATTGTATTTCCATTAACAGAATAACTTGCTATTTGCGAACCTACTACATTGCCACTAGCATTTGATTGATGTATTTGTCCACTTTGAGTACCATTAGTGGCATGTGCCATATATAAGGTAAACGAAGATCCTGATGGTACTATAACTCCTAAGTCTAATACTATTTCAGAAGTGTTTTGTCCAGAAATGGCAGCATCTGTGTCTGATGTTCCAGTTACACCAATTGCATTACTAGGGTTAGTAAAAGTACCTGATACAACATTTGCTCCAACAGCATTTAATGGTCCAGCAGATGCTGCCCCACAATTACCATCATAAATATCTGCTAAACCATCATTATCTAAATCGTCTAAATTATCTGCAACTCCGTTATTATCGGTATCTGTACCGCCTGCTTCAATAATATCATAAATACCATCGTTATCAGAATCTAAATCTTGAGAATTCGGTATACCGTCACCATCAAAATCACACGCAACAGCACCACCAGATAATGAAATAGGTACTAATGAAATATCATCTAAAGCTAAATCATTACCACAACCACCTGTATTATTATTTATTAAAACTACTTCTATATTAGTAGCAGTACCTGTATTAAATTCGAAATTGTAATTTTGCCATTCACCAGTTCTTGGAATATCTCCTGTATCAAAAGATGCAATTACCGCACTCCCATTATCTAAATCTCTAATTTCATATTTTACATTTGGTAGAATATAACCACCTGATTCTCCATTACAAAAAGTTTCATTACCCTCGCTATTCGCATTTACTAGCCAAGCGGTAAATTTATATGTAGCATCTGGTAAAAGTGTTACCGTTCTGTTATAAAAATCTCCTGGAGTAAAACTCGCATTAACAACCATCATGTAACCAGAACCTGTAGTGTGATCGCCTAAATTTGCTTGCCAACTACCTTCTGGTTGATTTGCAAAATTTGCAATAGCATAATCTCCATCTTCTAGTGCATTAGGGAAATTTGCATATGCAGCTATATCTCCCCTATAATTATAGGTAGTATAGCCAGCGGGTAATTCACCACCAGGATATGAGCCCGTGCCGAAATCTTCCGAAAAAACGGCACATGATAGGTTTTCTATAGCATCTGGTATTCCATCATTATCATCATCTATATCGTCAGCATTAGATACACCATCACCATCAATGTTCTCTGGAGTTGCAGACAATGTCCAAGGAGAAAACTCATTAACACCTAAAATTGTTACTGAATTATTCGTAAGACTGGTGCTACTTGCTCCTTTTTTATCCCAAACATTTGATGATGAATTATATCTATAAGCCGAAAGGTTATTCTCTCCATTTGCTATTACATCATTATCTGCATATGAAAATGTTAGGTTTGCAGTACCTGTTCCTGTTTTATCTAATTGCCAAAACCTATTAACTGTACTATTTACCAAGCTATTGCTAGACTCGTCTAACATGTTTGTAACATTTTCTGGTTGGGTTGGGTAAGGTGCCATACTAAGACCCGTTGGGTAAGTTGAAACCGTAATTTGCCCTAAATCGCCAGATGCTCTTTCTATACTTAATGGAATTTTAGCTCCTGATACTGTACCAAAAGGTACCGTATATTTACCTCCTGTAGGTGAGGTTTGCCATAAAATTTTACTTTGATTAAGCACATCTTCACTTATAATGTACCCTTCATTAGCTATAAGAGCACCAATTACAGAATTGGTGATTTGTAGACTATTAGAGTTAAGATCAAGTTCAACGTTTTTAAGGTCGAGAAGCCCTAGATTGGTTCCTGAGATAGCTCCACCCACAATTGTATTAACTTCTAATGTAGCTTGGTCAACATCTAAAGTTAAATTATAAAATAATGTTGGTGTTGTTCCTCCAATATTCGTAGTACCCGTAGTTTTTGTAAGTGTTACCGCACCTTCAGAGGCTACTGTAAAAACTTGACCAGTTGTGTTATTATTTAACCAATCGCCATCTACACTAATTAAAGATGTATTTAGTATTTCTCCTTCATCGTCCACACTCAAGTTTCCATTATCGACTCTAATAGTTCCATTATTGGTAACAGAAACCAATGCACCTTTAATATTAAAGCCATCTTGGGCAATTATATTTCCGACTACACATATAAGAGTTATAAATAATAAAGAGAATTTTTTCATAAGGTTGTTTTTAGTTGGTCATGATAATTTTAATAAGTATCTGAAGTTGCTACCTCATTTCTACCATTACTAAACCAACGCCTACTTGCGTAACAACACCACCTTGTGCTTGCCCAACTATTCTTAACATAACATCGGTTTGAGCACCTGCATCAATTGTAGTCCATGGTGTTTTAGCTAAACCATTTACAGATATAGATAGTCCAGGTCCGAAACTTGCACTGTTTAGAGAACTCCACGTAGTTCCATTATTTGTTGAATATTGTAAAAGCATATCTAAACCAGAACCTAAGCCTAATGTTAAACCCGTGATGTTCGCAATAAGTCTCATTTCTCGCACATTAGTTAAGTCCAGTTGAAACCTATGAATCGTTAAACCTAAAAGTTCTGCCGGAGCAATATCACTTACACTTGCCCAACCTGAAGGTGTTATACCTGATAATATTGTAAATGCTGTAGTAGCTACACGATTATATAAATCGTAAACAGCACCTTGAACGAACATTACCGTATTTTGTTTATCCGTATCAAAAATCAGTAACCCGTCTGCTGGATTTGTAAGAGCGGTAATTTGTGCTGTTGTCATTCTTGGTATTAATAAGCCACCTGTTGTCGACTGTATATCTAAAGCTGCAGATTCATCTGGGCTTAATGTATTTATACCAACAGACTGAGCGTTTGAAGATTGAATACTTATTAATAAGACCCCACTTAACAACATACATTTTAATAGAGTAAATAAATTTTGAGTTACGAAAGATTTCATAAATTTTGGCTTTAAATTATCTTAAGGCATAAATGTAGGTGTGAAATTCGGAACACACCTACTTATTGTTGTGAAATCTTACAAAAATGATGTAAGAATACACGTTAACGATTATTTTTTTTATTTAAATAACTGATAATGAATATTTAAATAAATTTATCAAACCAAAAAACCATGCGAATCTTAAGAGATTGACATGGTTTTTCTTGAAAAAAAATGTAAGAATTTTATAGTTTTTATTCTATAATTTTAAATGATGCTTTTAAACTAGCGCTAGAATCTCCTCCTACCCAAATATCAAAATCACCTTCCTCTACTTCCCATACTTTGTTACTTGTATAAAATTGAAGCATATCGGCATTAATAGTAAAATTTACAGTTTTTGTATCGCCTGCTTTTATAAGTATTTTCTCAAAAGCTTTTAACTCTTTTATAGGTCGAGTTAAACTTCCTACTATATCTCTAAGGTACAATTGCACTACTTCTTCACCATCTAAAACACCCATATTTGAAACCTCCACAGACAGTTTTATTTGTCCATTTTTTGAAATCGTATTTTTATCTAGCTTTAAATTTTTATACTCAAAACTTGTATAACTTAACCCATACCCAAAAGGATATAAAGCTGTTTTGGGAGCATCTGTATAACCAGAGTACGTAACATGTTTACTGCTGTAAGGTCGTCCTGTATTTTTTTGATTATAATAAAGAGGCTCTTGACCTACATGATAAGGAAAAGAAACAGGCAATTTACCAGAAGGATTATAGTCTCCAAACAAAACATCAGCAATAGCATTACCAGATTCTGAACCTAAAAACCAACACTCTAATATTGAAGGTATTGTTTTAGCTGCCCATGAAATATCCATAGGTCTACCATTCATTAAAACAATAACTACATTTTTATTTACTTTATAAACTTCTTCTAGTAACTGTTGCTGTACACCAAGGAGACCTATATTAGTTTGGCTACGACCTTCTCCCGTCTGAAAAGCATTTTCACCAATAGCTAACAATACTACATCTGCTTTTTTAGCTGCTTCAACTGCAGCTGCAATACCTGAGGTATCTGTTGTATTAAATTTAAGTGGGTGTAAGAACTGATTTTCACCTGGCTCTAATGTTGGCACAGTAAGGTCAGCACCCTTTTCATAATAAATCTTAGTTTTTTTTCCTACAGCATTTTTAACACCTTCTAAAAGAGATACTGCTGAACTGTATTTTCCCTTAGCTCTCCAATTACCTAGTGGAGTATCTTTATCATTCGCTAATGGACCTATAACCGCTATACTTTTTATGCTTTTAGATAGTGGTAATAAATTGGTTTCATTTTTTAATAAAACGATTGATTTTTTTGCAGATTCTCGAGCAATTTCTAAATTCTCTTTTGAATAGACTTCACTTTTTTCTCTAGATGCATCGCAATATTTATATGGGTCATCAAAAAGGCCTAATTTAAATTTTAATCTCAACACACGTTTTACAGCATCATCTAACTGCTCAATCGTTATTTTATTTTCTGTTAACAATGTTTCTAAATGAGCTTCATATGCGTATGATTCCATATCCATATCGCTACCTGCATTTAAAGCTATTTCAGCTGCGTGTTTTTTATCTGTAGCGTAACCATGTGCTATCATTTCTCCGATAGAGCCCCAATCTGAAACTACAAATCCATCCCAGGCCCAATCTCGTTTTAAAATATCTCTTTGTAACACTTTATGCCCTGTAGAAGGTATTCCATTTAATTCATTAAAAGAGTTCATAAAAGTTGCTACCCCAGCATCCGCAGCTGCCTTAAAAGGTGGTAAAATAGTATTATGTAACTCATACTCACCAATGTTCACTGTATTATAATCTTTTCCGGCCTCTCCAAAACCATAACCTGCAAAATGCTTAGCACAAGCGGCAATAGTATGTGGTAGTGATAAATCATCGCCCTGAAAACCTTGTATTCTTGCTACTCCTATAACTGTATTCAAGTAGGTATCTTCTCCCGCACCTTCCATTATTCTACCCCAACGTGCATCTCTAGACACATCAATCATAGGGGCAAACGTCCACTGTATACCTGATGCGGCAGTCTCTTTTGCAGCAATAGCTGCTGTTTGTTTTATAATATCTAAATCAAAACTAGCACTCTCACCTAAAGGGATGGGAAAAATTGTTTTATACCCATGTATAACATCATAACCAAAAATTAATGGAATTTTAAGTCGTGAATGCTCCATAACAATTTTCTGAGTTTCTCGAATAGATGCTACTGAAGAAATGTTTAACATTGAACCTACTTCTCCCCTTTTAAGTTTGTTTAACTTATGTTGATCTCCGTTTGATGATGATGGACCTGTTGCATTCCACTTACCACTATATTGCACTAATTGCCCGATTTTTTCGTTTATATGCATTAATGCTAAAACTGAATCTACTTTTTCTTCTATCTTATCATCTGAATTAACTATTCTATTCTTTATTCTACGATTGAAACTATAAGATATACCAACAAGTAATACTATTACAAAAATTAATAATGTTTGCTTTTTCATGTAATCAAATTTAATAGTTCAATTGATATTTTTAGCACCAATTTAGTTCTGAGTACTCTTTTAGTATGTGTGAAAAAAGCTTACTTTATTGTAAAATCGATATAAACAGGAAAATGATCTGATGGGTATTTAAGCGTATCTGAATCGCTCAAAACAGCCTGTTTATTTATTTGAAGAGGTTGCGATTTAGACATAAAAATGTAATCTATCTTTCTTGTTACAGCTTCATTAAATTTAAACCCGTTGAAAGTACCGTCTGGACCAAATGTTATGTTAGATACTGTCTCGGTATTTAACATAGATTCTGATAAGTTTTTAATCAATAAACTATTAGGTTCTACATTAAAATCGCCCATTAAAATTACTGGATAGTTTTTGTTGTTAACCTCAGCTATTTTTTGCTGAACAAGCTGTATGCCATTCAATCGTGCTTGTTCTCCTACATGGTCTAAATGTGTATTAAAAATCCATATTTTTTTTGAAGATTTTAGATCTGTAAATAAGCCATAGGTACAAACTCTAGGATATGCAGCATCCCAACCTTTTGATACTTTTTCTGGAGTATCAGAAAGCCAAAAAGTATTTTCATTTTCAATTTTAAATTTTTTAGCATTATAAAAAATAGCAGAATATTCTCCCTCATCTTCACCATCTCTTCCTGTACCAATAAACTTATATTCTTTTAATGCTGTTTTTAAATCTGACATCTGATTAGGCTTGGCTTCTTGTACTCCTAAAATATCTGGACTAAAAAATAATACTTGAGAGCTCAAAAAATCTTTTCTATTGGTCCAAGCATTTTCTCCATCGGACGCAACATCTAAACGGATATTGTACGTCATGGCGCTAAAATCTTGGCTTTTACAACTTGTAAAGCTCATTAAGAAAAGAAAAACTAGTAGTGTATAATATTTTATCATTTTATTTATTTTTTCTGAAAAACTCTAACATAATCAACCATCATTTGTTGAGGAAAAACGGTATTATCAATTCCCTTTTGCCCCCCCAACATGCCACCTACAGAAACATTTAATATTAAATGAAATTTTTGATCAAAAGGCCACTCATCAGTTGTTTTATGTTCATTTTTTATGTGATTGTAAACAACACCATCTAGTAAAAAATCCATCTTTTCAGGAGTCCATTCTATTGAGAACACATGAAAATTATCGTAAGGTTTTTCAATATAAGCCTTTTTACCTTTTTCAGTTCGTTTAATGTGGTTATATGCTTTGGTATGTATGGTACCAAATATAGAATCTGGACTGAAACCAACGTGCTCCATAATATCTATTTCACCACTCTCAGGCCAACCAACTTCTTTTCTATTTTCTCCTAACATCCAAATAGCAGGCCATAGACCTCTACCTTTTGGTAATTTAGCTTTTACGTCTATTCGTCCATATTTCCATGATGCTAAACCTGCTGTTTTTATTCTAGCGGATGTGTATTGTGCAGTATCAATTTCTGTTATATAGTTTAACCAACTTTTACTTTTTAAAACATCATTATTAAAATCCTTGTTAGCTATTTTTTCTTTATGAGCTTCAATAATTAAATGTCCATTTACTACCCTTACATTTTTTAAACTATCGGTAAAATACTGCTTTTCTTTATTACTAATAAAGCCATAATCATAAGCCCATTTAATACTATCAAGTTTTCCTTTATAATTAAATTCATCACTCCATACTAACTCATAATTATCTGTAATTGAGCTTTCTGGTATTTTTTTAAATACCAGTTCTGGCTCATCAGTAGTAATAAAATCAAATTCATTGGCAAGTAACCAATCAATATCTTCTACAGTATTACCAACCCAAGCGTTTAATAGTAAGGAGTTTTTTTTAGCACTTTTTATCCATTCTGGTTTTTTTTTAAGTTTATAAACCAAATAATCTAACCCCGAAATATTTGCTTTTTTTAGTTGTTCTGGGCTTTTAGAACCATCTAAATATTGCGTTTTTGCATTTGCATCTAACTCTTTAATTTTGATAAGTGTTTCGTAACTAAAACTTATATAAGTAAGTATATATGCTTCGGCTTTTATTTTTTTAACCAGTTTAACAACACTTTCTGCAATAAGGCTATTTCTACCTTTAATTTTTGAAGGTTTTATCTCGCACACTAAACCTGTATTAGAGTTGTTTTGCATACCTGCCTCTAAATAATCTTTTAAAGTAGGTAAAATTTCTCCATTAAAAAGCTTGTATTGAGATAGTTCTGCATAGGTAGATTCTTCAACTACCAAATCATTATAATCTGCATCATGAGTAACAATTAGCACATTATCAGATGTCATCCGAACATCAAATTCTGACCCAACACAATTTAAAGCAATAGCTTGTTTTAATGCTGCGATAGAGTTTTGAGGAAGGTTTTTAGCTTTCCAAGCTCCACGATGTGCAACTACAGGGTTATTTGCAAAAGTGTGATTGCTTTTTTGAGACCATGTTTTACAAGAAATTAATGCTACAAGCAATGTACTTATCAATAAATAACGCATGATTTTATATGTAAGATTAATTAAAAAATTGCAAAATTATTTTTTAAAGGTCATTAAATTTAGGGGCAAAAATGCCCCTAAATCATAAATTCTAACTATTTAAAAAACTCAAAAATTTATTAATTATATCCATCGTTTTGAGGGTAATTTGGACTCAACAAATCTAAATCTTCTTGAAAAATTGCAAAATTGATATAATGATCTTCCCAGTTTACTCTTGGATCCTTACTACCATCAAAATAACTTGGGTAATATGCACCGTCACCTGCATAACTTCTCATTTGAAAGTTTAATACTTCGGCTCCAAATCTTTTTAAAGTAAACCAACGTTCACCTTCAAAAGCTAGTTCACGAGCATTTTCGTCCAATATATCTTGTAATGTTACATTTACTAGCGGTGTTGCATTTGCTCTAGTTCTAACTGCATTGATATAAGGTAATGGATCTCCTGACGATCTTAGCATCGCTTCTGCTGCTATTAAATAAGTTTCTGCTAATCTATATATCAAAACATTACTTCTTTGAGTATATGAATTTGTGTCATCATCATCTTCTGCATACTTTATACAAGAAGGATGTAGCCTTTGGTAATATGTCGTATATGTAGCACTTGGGTTGTCTAAATCTGTAATTGGCTCATAAATATCAATGATATCTCCTACTTTTTTACCTTCTGGTAAATTATTTACATCGTTATAAAAATAATTTAATCTAAAATAGGTATCATCATCTCTAGTATCATTAGGGTCTTCTGCTAATAAATTCAATAAATAAAGATTTGGAATCACTCTAGAAAAACCTCTTCCACCTTGTGCTATATCAGCATTAATACCTGAAATTTGAAAATATTGAGTTACATAATTTGCATTCATCATTGTAGCGCCACCGCCACCTAACAAATCATCTTCTGATTGTATTGTAAACAATTGTTCTGAATGATTTTTATCTCCTTTAAAAACATCGGCAGTAGACGCAACTAAACTATGTGGGCTTTCAGGATCCTCAATAACTGATACTGCTTGTGCTTTTGCTTCTTCCCAGTTACCTTCCCACATGGCTACTTTAGCTTTTATATGTTTCGCTGTACCTTTAGATACACGTCCGAAATTCACATTCCAATCTAAATGTTCAATAGCAAAACTTAAATCGCTATTTAGTAATGCAAAAATTTCTTCTTTAGACGATTTATTTTCTATAAGATTAAAAGCATTATCAACAGTTACAGATTCTGTAGTAACATAAATATTGTTATACATTCTATAAAGGAAAAAATAAGAATTTGCTCTGAAGAATTTTGCTTCAGCTATTATTTGATTTCTTATATCTTCATCAATACTCTCTAAAGTTTCTGCTGCATTAATTATATCCGTAGCTTTACTTGTAAGATTATAGTAGTGTTTCCAAAATAAAGATGATGCTAATTCAGTTCCATAATCTATTTGAGAAACGGCTCTTTCATACCTACCAACTAAGCCTGTATAGCCACTTCTTGAAAAAGCTAAATCGCTTCTAGAAGGCAATAAAACGCCTCCCATATAATCTTCTGTTGAGCTATCGTAACGATCTCTATTGAATTTATATAAACTTACAATTCCTGATTTCAAACCTTCTTCGGTAGAATATACATAGTCAGAATCAATCAATGTAGTTGGCTGTTCAGAAAGATAATCTTCACAAGAAATTAATGTAAATAATATGGCTACACCCAATAATAGGGTATGTTTTGTTCTCTTATAAAAAAATGATGTTTTCATACGTTGTTTTTTAATAGAATTATAAATTAACTTTTACGCCAAATGTTAAACTTCTAGCATCTGGATAACCTGTATCGGCACTAGAAAAAGTACTTCTAATATTTACTTCTGGGCTATAGCCTAAATAATCTGTTTTTGTAAATACATTTGTTGCAGTAATGTAAAACTTTACTTGGTTAAAATTAAGTTTTGGAATTGAAGAACCTTGTAATGTGTATCCCAAACTTAAAGTTCTAAGTCTTATATATGAAGCATCTTTAATCGCTAAAGAATTAATGTATTGAGGTGCCGCATCAAAACTTGCTCTTGGAAATGTGTTTGACGGATTTTCAGGAGTATAATACGGTACTTTAACACCATTTAATTTACCTGACAACGTACCTCCGTTATTAAAATCTGATAAAAAAGGATTTACTTTAGTAGCACCTTCAACAGCATAAAAATCTACTAATAAATCAAAACCTTTATAGGATAAGGTTGATGAAAGTGAACCAAACCAATCTGGATTAGGATCTGTAAATACACGATCTTCTATTGTTATTTTTCCGTCAGGAATACCTGTTACATTACCTTCTTCATCTATACCATTAACATCTTTTATTTTTATATCACCAGGTCTAAGGTCTGTTTGTGAAATAGTTGATTCTGGGTTTGCTTGTGGTGCATTAGCAAAATCATCACCTACTTGCCATATGCCATCAAAAGCATATTGCCTGATAACTCCATTAGGTTGCCCTACATAATAATTATAAGCATCATCTTCAAGTATCGGATTCCCTTCTCCGTCTTGATACAATTCAACTAAATTATTTTTATTATTAGACCAATTTGTAGATACTGACCATCTTAAATCTTCAGTATTGATAAGGTTTGCCGTCAAACTCAATTCAACCCCTGTGTTTTGTAATTCTCCTGCATTAAAATAAGTGTAACTATACCCCGTAATTGATGGTACTCCCCTTCTTAATAAAAGATCATTTGTTCTTGAATCGTAATATTCTACACTACCTGTTAAGAAATTTTTAAATATAGAAAAATCAAGACCAAGGTTTAACGTTGTAATTCTCTCATATTTTAAATTTACATTTGGTAAAACTGTTGATGGAGAATACCCTGATGCTGTCTCACCATCAAAAATATATTGCTGCCCTTCTGCGGTGAATAATGATGTATAAGGACTACTTAATGCATTAGCTAAAGAACCATAACTAGCTCTAAACTTTAATTCTTGAATTGCGTTAACATCTCGTAAAAAACTTTCGTTATGTATTTTCCAAGCGAAAGAGGCTGCTGGGTTCTGAATCCATTTATTGCCCTCTGCGTTTACAGAAGCGCCATCTGCTCTATAAGTTGCAGAAAATAAATACCTATCTAAAAGATTGTAACGTGCTCTTGCCATAAAAGAAGAAGTTCTCAACGTTGTTTGGTCACGCTGTACAATTACATTTCCGATAGCATCAGTGATACCATTATAACCATTTGTTTCATTTATAAAACCCCTACCTTCTGTAAAGGTTCTTGTAAATTCATTTTCATCATTTGCTTGAACCAATGTTAAATTGAAAATGTTATTTTCATTGAATTCTTTATCAAATGTTAAGATGTTTTCAATTAAAAATGATTCTCTTAATTGATTATCTATTCGTGCAATACCCCTGTCTGTATCTCCTGCAGAACTTAACGAAGATTGGTATTGACCTCTTTCTGAATTTTTTCTAGTAAGGTTAGCCTTTAATTGGTATTGTAAATCTTTTGATATTTGATATGAAGGTGTAATATTGATTACAAAATCATTCCCTTTTTCATCATTTTCTTGCTCTCGTAAGTTCCAAAGCGGATTAACAGCCGTTAATTCTTCTCCACTAGGAAATTGAGTTATATTTCCGTTTTCATCATAGGCACTACCTAAAGGAGATGTTGTAATTACATTTATACTTGCTGGCCTTTGAATATTGTCGTTCAATAAATTCAGATCAAATGTTACAGAAAATTTATCGTTAATTTTTTGATCGACATTTAATCTTAAATTTTTTCTATCGTAACTAGATTTTGGAATAATACCATCTTCTTTAAAATAGTTTAAACTACCATAAACTTTAGTCATTTCGGTACCTCCCGAAATACTTAACGATTGGCTATATACAACACCTGAACGCAATAGTTCATCTTCCCAGTTCACAAAACGATTGTTTGCTATGTTATCTATTTCTATCTCTGAAAAAGCATCTATTTCATTTGGGTATTCGTCAGTTGCGCTATTAGAGCGAATTGCTTCTCTTCGTAATTGTGCAAATTCTTGACCATTGTAAACATCAAAATTACGTTCTATATTTTTTGAAGTTACATAACCATGGTACGATACGTTAACCTTACCACTTGTACCTCTTTTAGTCGTCACTAAAATTACACCGTTTACACCCCTAGAACCATAAATTGCTTGTGCTGAGGCATCTTTCAAAACTTCTATAGATTTAATATCATCAGCATTAATATCCTCAATACCACCTTGCCTAATAATTCCGTCTACTACATAAATAGCACTTGTATTACCTTCAATAGAGCTGCGACCTCTAAATATAATTTCAGAAGTTCCACCTGGTCTAAGAGTACCTCCTCCAACTTCAACTTGCAAACCTGCAACTCTACCTCTAAGCATTTCAGTAACATCTGAAGTAGGTGTAATTGTAGCTTTTTCTAAATCAGTAGTTGCTACTGCATTTACAATGTCACTTTTCTTTTGTGTACCATAACCTACAACTACAATTTCATCTAATGCACCTGCATCACCTGTTAATATAATTGTTATTGTATTACCTGTTATTGCAATTTCTTTAGATTTAAAACCTATATAAGATACCAATAAATTTGTTGCGTTTTCTTTAACTGAGATAGTGAAGTTACCATCAAAATCTGTTGATGTTCCATTAGTTGTTCCTTTTACAACTACCGATGCTCCTGGTAAGGGCATATTATCTTCTGCTGATAATACTGTTCCTGTAATTACTTTTTGTGATTGAGCTATTGCAACAACAGATGTCAACAAAAATAACATAGGAAATAGTATTTTAATTTTTTGATTAAATAGTTTTAGTTTCATATAAATAGTAGTTTAATTGAGTTTCAAAAGTATGGTGTCGCTTTATTTTTAGGTTTACTTTAACATTAAGTATTTGTAAACTTAGCGTCTAACATTAAGAATTTGATAAATTTATGCCCGATAAAAAACGAACATCGCATTTTTTAGTGGTATTACGGAATAGATTGTAAGTTATAAACCTAGCAAAGACGGCGATTTGATATCGAAAAATATTTTGATAAAAAAACCTGAAAATAAGGACTTATTTACCCTTTGTAGTGGCAATGTCGTGGTAAAAAAAAGACATGTAGTGGTTTTAGAACTTTAAGATATAGTTAACAAGTCCATTGTCATGTTCTAAACCTAGTTTTTTCCTTAATCTATACCTTTTTGTTTCTACACTTTTTATTGAAATATTTAGCAAAGGTGCCATCTCTTTTGATGATAAATTCAACCTTAAATAAGCACAAAAACGTAAATCATTAGGAGTTAAATCTGGGTGAGAAAATTTTATTTTATCTAAAAAATCTTTATCCGCATTATTAAAAGCTTGCTCAAAAAAAGACCAATCTTCGGTGTCATTTAAATTGTTATCTATTAGTTTTAATGCAGCCTTAGAATCTGCTTGTCTACTCTTTTTTAACTCTTTTTTTATACTATTTAATACTTCGTTCTTTTTAATAATACTCATAGTAGAAATTGCAAGCTCTCTGTTTTTACTTTCTATTTCTTGATTTAGCTTTTCATTTTTAATATTCGAAATTAACTGTTCACTTTCAAGCTGTTTATTTTTATGAAGTTTTTTATAATATTTTTTATAAATTCTGTGCATCATAAATGAAAAACTAAATAGAAAAATTAAATAAGCCAGTAACGCTGTGTTCGATAAAAACCAAGGCCTATTTATTTTAAAATCATAATGTATTATATTTCTTGATAATTGGTTTCCAATTTTTGCTCGAACATTTAAACTATATTCTCCAAAAGGTAAATTTTCAAATATTAGTTCTGATTTATCACTCCAATCACTCCATTGATCGTATCTACCATTAAGTTTATACTGGTATTTAACCTTACTATATTTATTAAAAACAGGTACACTATAATTAAAAACTACTGAATTGTTCACATACTCAAAATCACCTGTTTTTTTGACATCAACAGATATCGTGTTTGAGCTTACCGTATTTAACGTTACTGAGTTTAAAAATAATTGGTAATTTTTATTTCTACTTATTCTTGAAATATCAACCGTAAGGTAACCATCTGTTATACCTACAAGGTAATTATCATTATTTAAATGGGAAATATTTTCATATCCAATTTGCCCTTTTCGAAGTGAATAAGGAATTGAAATTTTATTAATTTCATGGTCATTTGTCAAATGATTTACATCAACATAACTAATATTATCGCTTGAAAACGCCCATAATTTTTGAGTATCATCAACTACCAATTTACCCGATATATATTCTGATTGTGTGACTATAGGACTTAATAAGGTATCTTTTATGAAACTATTTTTGAGAGTATCATAGCTGAAAATTCCATTATTATAAGCATATAACAATCTATTTTTATATTTAGCTAAACTTGAGTTTCTATCAATATTTACAGTCGAATCGATTGATATACTTTTAACTTTTGAAAAAGAATCATCTAATAAAAGTTTAAAAACCCCTTTATAAGCATGACTTATCCAAATTTCATTTTTGTTTAATAGCTCAAAGTATCTAGCTGAATTATCAAAACCCTTTATTTTATTTTTTAATCCCCATACACCTTTATCTTTCTGTAAAACATATAACCCGTTATAATTACCTTGTAAAAGCATATTGCTTTCTTCCTCAACTTTTTTAAAACTCCATGTACCTGGTGTATTCGATATTAAAGCAACTTTGTTTTTATCAATAGTATATGTACCCGTGTGGTGTCCGCAAAATAATTCATCATTAAATGAGAATAAGCTCCAAACTTGACCTGCGGTTCCTTTTATAAACTTAAATGAATCTTGTGTATTTATTTTTTTATAAAAAAGTCCTTGATTTGTTCCTAAATACAATATGTCATTAAAAACTATTGATGTATATACCGTCCCTATTTTTCCTTCATCATCATTAAATAAACGTATTGGCGATTTAATATTTATACAATCAATACCATGATCTAAACCAACCCAAATATTTTCATCAATATCTTCGAAAAGAGATAACGCTGTGTTGTTACTAAGGCCATTACTTCTATCTATCTTTAATTCTATATTACCTTCTTTTGACAAACAAATTATTCCGTTTTTTATGGTGCCAATAACAAAAGTTTCATCATTAAGCTGAATGCTATTAAATACATTCATTTTTTTTAAAACTTCATTTGCAGGAATATTCCACTCAGATAATTTATGATCAATTAAAGTAAATAAACCCAAACTTCTAGTTTGAATAAGTAGTCCTCCTTTAATATGAAACATATTAACTACTTTGTCATTTACAAAAGTAGAATTGTCTATAATTAATTTAGGTTTGCCTGATTCAATTTTATAAATACCCTCATTATTAACATGATAATAAATAATATTTTGAATATTAAAAACTCTTGATATACCATTTTTAGAATTTATAATTGATTTAGCTCCACTAACAGGGTTATAAAAATAAATTCTATTAAAAGATTGAAATAGAATCCAATCATCATACGTAATAATATTCCAAATATGTTCATCCTCAATCATCTGTTCATCAAACTTCTGAACCAATGATTGATATTTTAAGCTTCCAAACTCATCTCTTTTCCAAAAACCAAATTCCATGTAGCAGCCTGTATACACTTGGTCTTCGATAACATTAACGGCCCTTATTATTGTATTATTGGGTGATGGGTACATTTTCCAATCAGCACCATTATACTCAAGCAGACCTTCATTATTACCTACATAAATAAATTTATTTGGCGCTTGAGAAATCATCCAATTTTGATTTTCCCCATCATAATCTGTTGGCGTAAATTTTTGTATTGGAGGCAACTCTTGAGCTACTGAATTAGTAGTTGCAAATAATAAAAGGAAACCTAAGACTAGGTGAAAATTACTTTTCATAAAAAATCTATACTAAATTCAATTTATTAAGATTCTCACAATTTAAGAAGTTTTAAAATGATTTTGGTTACTGTATTTATAATTAAGCTAAGTTTTATAATAGGAATATGAGGGAGAGTTTAAATTAGCTACTTTACAAGTCGCTAATTCGCAAACTATAATCAGTAACTAAAAAGCTGAAAATGATTAATTAAATTGTTTCAACTCAGATTAGAAGTTGTTTTAAAATTAAAAAACCTGCTAATCGAATGATTAACAGGTTTTTTAATTTTATTAGGGTTGATTGCTCTATAGTTTTCTACTTATTTGAAAATACCAGTAGCAATATCGATTATTTTCATTCAGTTGAATTTACCGAAAATATATAGTGATGTGTATCGTTCATGAGTGCTCTAATCTTCAAATATTTCTTCAATAGCGTTTCTATTACTTGTATTTGGTAATGGAATATTTAATAACATTGAAAGTGTTGGCGCAATCTGAGTGATTACATGTTTTTTTACAGACTCTCCTTCTGGAACACCATACCCATACAATAACAAAGGCACATGTGTATCGCTTGTATAAGTACTTCCGTGTGTTGTACCATAAGGTCTTTCTTCCATCCAACCCGAATGAAATTCATATAAAATATCTCCAGAATTTTCTAAATGAACACTAGTCTTAACTAAAGGACCTATGCTATTTTCATAAGAATTACTATGAAGTAAATTAGGCGTGTAAATACTTTTAACACCTTTTATAGTTCTTAAAAAAGAAGCGGCTCTTTTAATTACCAATTCTTTTGAAGTACTAGTTTCATTAAAATATATCTGTGCATTATCTATAAAAGAAATATAATCTGATGCTCCGAATTCTTTAGACAATTCGGCATTGATTGAATTTTTTATTTTTTCTGGAGAATAATACTTTCCAGGTAATTTAACTGTTTCTAAAAAATTTGGGTTATCACTAGCCCCATGATCCGCAGTTAAAAATAAAGTGTAATTACCTTTGCCTACTTCTTTATTTAGGTTTTTTAGAAGTTTTCCTATTTCTCTATCCATTCTAACATATGCATCTTCAACTTCTTTTGATCTAATTCCGTAATGGTGCCCTATATAATCTGTAGAAGAGTAACTTACCGTTAAAAAATCTATTTCTTTTCCTTGACCTAAACTTTCTTTTTTAATAACTTCTATTGCTAACTGAGTTACTAATGTATTTCCGTAAGGCACTTCTGAAAGTAAACTATAATTACCATTACTTTTTCGAAGTTTTTTTAAATTGTAAGGAAATGTAGAAGTTTCTCTGCCTTTATAAATCTTTTCAAAATTTGCATCATCCACCCCACTATGTATGTATTTATCGTCTATTAAAAAGGTATCCCAAGTAAGGTTTAGTAAGGAGTCTGCTTTATGAGAATTATTAAACGCTATAAGCCATTCAGGTAGGGTTTTTAAATAATATGTACTAGACACAAAGTTGCCATTATTACCATTATACCAATATGCTGCATCTGCCATATGACCTGCAGGAAAAATAGCACCTCTATCTTTTAAAGATACCCCGATGACTTTAGACCTACCGTTACTAAATAACTTTAACTCATCTGTAATTGTTGTTGTTTGTAAGTTTTTTGGAGATCTATTACCTATAGGAATATTTAATAATGCTTTTTTATCAGAATCGACCATTAGTACTGTCGTGTCTTCTGCACAATACATTGTTTTTTTCAACTCACGGCTATACCAATTATTACTAACAATCCCATGGTTTTCTGGTGTTGTTCCTGAATAAATAGAAGCATGCCCAGGACCTGTGATAGTAGGCATATAATTGTAATGTGTATTTTTTACATTAAAACCTTTTTTTAACAATAGTTTAAAACCATCTTCTGTATAATTATCTTGAAAGCGGTATAGATATTCTGCACGCATTTGATCTATAACTATGCCGATCACAAGTTTTGGTTTCTCTGTATCCTGCCCTATACATTTCATTGTATTAAAGGCTATAAATATAAAAATCAGATATTTCATTTTATTTATTTTATAAAGATTGTATTTTTTTTATGGTTGTTTTATCCAAAATGAAAATATAATACGCTCCATTTGGCAATACTCATATACTTTTTTGTTTAGAGCTATAAAAAAGGGTGACCATTAAACAGCCACCCTTTAATCAAAATTAACTCAAACTCACTCGTATTAAACATTATATAAGTAATGTTACAATAAGGTCTACTAATAAAATTAGTATCCCTGATTTTGAACTAAGAAACCATCTATACCCGAAGCGCCATCAACAGCACTTTGAGGAATCGGGAATAAACGATTGTTTGGATCTGAATCCGTTTTCTCTGACCAAGAATCTTCATATTTTCCAAATCGTATTTGATCAGTTCTTCTAAAACCTTCCCAATACAATTCAAAACCTCTTTCTCTAAATAAAATATCTAAATCTACCGCAGCCAATGCAGCTGGAGTTTGATCTGGTCTCGCAGTTCTAGATGTTCTTACTAAATTTACATCTGCTAATGCACTGCCATTATCTCCATTTCTTAATTTGGCTTCTGCTCGTATTAAATATATTTCTGCCAAACGCATCAATACAAGATCTACACTACTAAAATCATTACCATCAGGTGAGGTACGGCTAAACTGATATTTTGCAGATCTATACCCTGTGTCATGTAATGAACCTGGTATAGAAAAGTCAATATCTAAAACATGGTTTACATATCCTATATCTCTAGCTGGTCCGTTTCCTTTTGTTAACGGTATTGGATATATCTTAACAGTACCATCTTCACAAGTAATAAATGTACCGTCATCCCCTTTTCTAGCACCCCATTGCATGCCTCTTAAAATACCTCTATCCATTTCAAAATCTTCAGGGGCAATACAGTAAAAACTATTTTCTGTTTCTGTTTCAAGAAGCGGCGTTCGGCCTGCTAAATCTGCTAGTTGAGCGTCAGGGACCAAGGTATTTCTTTGATAGAATCGAGAATCAGCTTCGGCAGGGTCTACTCCTTCATAGGCATCTACCCATGTTTGGTAAAAGCTAGTAGTTATTGCAGGTCCATCTGTACCATCTGCACTTGGGTGTTCAGGTCTAGGAAACATAGATTTTGAAATAGACCAATAGGCCCAACGACTATGTTCTTCTTCTAATACTCCACGTTGATCTAAAGCAAAAATTAACTCGGCATTACCTCTGTTTTCATCGTTGAATAATTCAAAATACTCAGGAGATAAGCTATACAAGCCTGAATTAATTACGTTGTCAGAATACTCTATAGCCTTATTCATATCTTCTGCAGTAAAGTTTGGCGTTCCGTAAGGATCACGATAAACTGGAGCATTTAAATGTAATCTTGCTAAAAAACCCCAAACAGCACTCTGGGTCATTCTACCAGAACCTCTATCGGTATTTATAACGTCTACAACCGCTAAAAATTCACTTTCAATATAATCAATAGCCTCTTGTCCTCTAAGTACTACTGAAAGCTCAGTTGAAGAGTCTTTTTTAAGTACAATACCCCAGCTATCTAAAAGCAGCATATTCAAATATGCTCGTAAAGCTATCATTTCATGCAATGCTCCTGTTGCTTCAATACTTCCTTCTTCTGACAAAGGAGCTAATACTTCAATTGCAGCTAATGTTCTAGAAATATTCTTTGTAAGTGCATTCCAAGAAGTGGTCACCATATCATTCGTTGGCGTCATGTTATGAGTATGTGCTGACATATATTTACCTCCATCAAACCAATCTACTCCACCACGGAATGGTAAAATGGCTTCGTCTGCAGAAATTAACTGTAAACCATAATAGTTCGTTATAAAAAATGTCGATGATATTTGTCCGTAAGCTGGTGCTATCGCTCCACTTATTTTTTCAGCTTGTCCACCAAATTCCGATTCATCAAGTCTTTCTTCCTCTAAATCGGTACAACTCCAATTCAGCAGAGAAACGATTGTTAGTACCGTTATATAAATTTTATTTTTCATCTGTAAATTATTTTTTATTAAAATGATACATTTAATCCTAATAGAAATGTTCTAGGCGTAGGGTAAGTAAAACGGTCTATTCCGAATGTTTGAATACCATCTACTGTACTTCCTGTATTTACTTCAGGATCAAAACCTGAATAGTCACTAATTACAAATAAATTTTGTCCTGTAAGTGAAAATCTAATGCCATTAACAACATCACCAAAGACACCTTTAGGATTTAAGGTATACGCCAAAGTGGCATTATTCAATCGTAAATAACTACCATCTTCTAAATAACGAGTAGATACTTCATTTGAATTACTAAGATCTTCATTAGAAAATTCTGTTGCGAAATCAGTTGTATTTAAACTTCTACTTAGTTGACCTCTACCGAATAATGTCATTGCAGTGTGGTTGTAAATTTTATTTCCAGAAACTCCGTTAAAATTTAAGCCTAAAGAAAGTTGCTTGTATTTAAAATTTAAAAAGAAAGCATAAATTATGTCTGGCAAAGCACTACCAGCCGCGATTCGGTCATTATCTAAATCCTGACCATCAGCAACAACATCTCTAAATTGATTTTTTCCGTCATCACCTATACCAATAAATTCTTTAATATAGAAAGTACCTACTGGCTCATTATTCAGATATCCATTAATAGTTGCTCCTGTTTGACCTGCTCCTAATGCAGATCCTGTAGTTAAGATAGAATATGGCGAATTAACCACCTTATTATTCGTATATGCAATATTACCTCCAATATTGTATGAAAAATCTTTAGTAAAATCACTATTGTAGTCCAATGCAAATTCAATACCTGAGTTATGAATTTCCATATCTTCAATATTCGTCCAAAATTTATCTGTTGGTTGAATAGGGTCGATTTTAAAAGCGAACAAAACCACATCGCTTGTTACTTTATTAAAGTAATCGAATGAACCTGTCAATCGGTTATTTATTAATCCAAAGTCAAGACCAACAGTAGCTTGCGTAGCTACTTCCCATTTTAGGTCTGGATTGTCTGTTCTAACAGCTACTGTCCCGAAAGGATAACCATCCAATGTCGAAGCATTTGAATCTAACGGGTAGGTGTCATTATCACTTTTGGAATCTACAAAACTAGCTAAGCTAACTTTACTGTCAATGCCATCTTGATTACCTGTTTGCCCCCAACTAGCTCTCAATTTAAGATTAGTAAACAATGTATTGTCAGCCATAAAATTCTCTTTATGTATATTCCAACCTAATCCTATTGACGGAAAGTATCCATATTTATTATTTTTTCCGAATTTAGAAGAACCATCGGCACGCATAGTTGCAGTTAACAAATATTTGCTATCATATGCATATTGTACCCTACCAAAAAAAGATTGTAGTTCATTTGTAAAAGCTTCAGAATTTAATGAAGTGGGTAATAATTCGGTGCTAATTTGATCTTGAAAACGAGGTTCAATACCATTTAAAGCAAAGCCTTCTAATTGTAATTCCTTTCGCTCTACATTAGTTTCTTGATATGAATGACCTGCCAAGCCCACTACATTATGCTTTCCTTTATCAAATGAATAAGTTATTGTATTCTCAATTAAAAAAGTACTATTAGAAGTGGTAAAAGTATTTAAAAAACCATCTTCACTACCTTCTAACAAAGCATAAGGTAACTGTTGTTGATCGCGTGTTGTTAATGAATAATCAACACCTAAACTAGCTTTATATCTTAACCCTTTTATGATTTCAAAAGATGGCGAAATATTAGCCAAAATTCGGTTTTGGTTCGCTAAATCTGAGTAAATTTCATTACGAAGAACTGGATTTAAGCGTTCGTCTAAAAAAGTTGGCTCCCCATCAGTAAATACAGGAATCGTTGGGTTCAGCTGCAACATATCTATAATCGTACTCTGCTCATTAACAGTGTTCTCTGCAGACCCATCATCAGACCTTTCATTCAATACTCTTGAAGCCGTTAAATTAAAATCTACATTAAAACGTCCGTCTAAAGCTTTCTGGTTTAAGTTTACTCTACCTGAATATCGCTTTAATGAACTGTTTTCTAAAATACCTTCTTGATTATCAAAACCAGTAGATACGAAATAAGAAAACTTATCACTAGCACCACCACTCATAGAAAAGTTTATATTTTTTGATACTGCCGTTCTTGTCAATGCATCTTGCCAATCAGTATTTCCTCCTTGATCATCTAAAGTACCACCAACTGCAGACACTTGTTGTCTAAATTCAGAAGCGCTAAACACGTCTATTTTATTTGAAAGATTAGCTATAGCTGTCGAAACCGACAAATTCATCTTAGTTTTGCCAGTTTCACCTTTTTTGGTAGTAATCACAATAACACCGTTAGCCGCACGAGCTCCATAAATTGCCGTAGCAGAAGCATCTTTTAGAACATCCATAGATGCTATATCTTGAGGGTTTATAAAATTCAAAGGGTTTGAATCTAAGCCTGTTGTACTATTGTCAATAGGAAAACCATCAATAACAAAAAGAGGCGTTGTACCCGATCGAAGGCTACCTACACCACGTACAATAATGTTTTGAGCCGCGCCAGGTTCACCACTTACAGCAGCTACATTTACCCCAGCTAATTTACCTTGTAAAAGTTGGCCTGGGTTTGTCACTACCCCTTGATTAAAGTCTTCACTTTTTACCGAAGCAATTGAACCCGTAATGTCTGATTTTTTCTGTGTTCCATAACCAACTACAATTACTTCTTCTAGCTTAGCAGAATCTTCTTTTAAGATTATAGATAAGAGCCCTCCGCTATTTGACGGAACTTCTTTTCTTATGAAACCTATATAAGAAACTAAAAGTATAGCATTTTGATCTACTACATTTAAAGAAAATTTACCATCAAAATCAGTTTGTGTACCATTAGTAGTACCTTTCTCTACAATACTAGCTCCTGGTAATGGAGCCCCTGTTTCATCTGTAACTACCCCATTAACTTGAAAATCTTGAGAAGTAACTACTTCAGATGCATCTACAGAAACTACTTTATTCGCCTTTATTTGTCGAAGAAGAATTTTCTTATTATCTATTTCAAAAGTCGTTTTGGTTTGGTTGAATAACTTTTCTAATATTTTATCTACAGTAAGATGTTCGACATTTATAGAAACCAACCTTTTTAAATCTAAAGCTTTAGTATTAAAGATAAATTTAAACTCTGTCTTTACTTCTATTTCATCAATTACCTGTGACATGGTAACATTATTCATACTTAATGAAATCTTTGTTTTTTGAGAATAAGCTGTATTAGCTTGCAAAGAAAACATTGTTATCACTAAAAAAAACAAGGATAATTTCATTTTAAGATCAATTTTTGGTACCCCAATACTTTGAGCAAAAGGGTTTAGTGCTTTTTTCATATATTTAGCGTGTTTTGTTGGTTAAATTATTTAGAGTTTAATCACGTTTTATAATCGGGGAATGTTAGCGCATTTTCCGATTTTTTTTATCCTAATTAAAATGGATTAAATACTCCTACTTTTCAATGCTCATCATTAATAGTTTTATATCATATATTTTTGGTTTTGAGTTAGTTTATAATCACTTTGTTATTCACAACTTGGTATTCTATGGCATAAACCTTATTAAAGTAGTTCAATACCTCTTCTAAGCTTTCTCTCTCAACTTCAATACTAGCGTTAAATGTTTCATTACCTAGTGTCTTATTATTATTAATTATGGTAGTATTATACTGGCGTTCTAAACTTTTTATAATATTATCAAAAGGTTCATTTCTAAAAAATATAGTGCCATCTATCCAAGAGGTATAAAGCGTAGTATTTACTTTACCTGTATTAATCGTTTTATGCTCTTTATCAAAACTAGCTTTAAAACCAGGCTTTAACATGGTGTTTTTTTCTATATCAAACTGTTCATTACTTTCATATAAACCTACCGACCCTTCAATAAGAATTACATCGGTATTCACATTTTCTGGGTATGCAACAACATTAAATTCTGTACCTACAACTTGTACATTAAGTTCGTATGCATTTACAATAAATGGATTTTTTTTATTTTCGGCAACGTCAAAATAGGCCTCTCCTTTTAAAAAAACTTGCCTAATTTTTCCAGGTAAAAATTTTACGGGGTAACGAAGAGAGCTTCCTGCATTGAGATGAACTTTTGTACCGTCGGAAAGATTCAAATCAAATCTTTTTCCATAAGGTACTGTAAGGGTATTATAAGATTCTTTAGATACACCTACATCATTAGAATAAACTAATTGTTGCCCTTTTTGCTTGCCTACAACTTGTCCATCAACATCAACTATTTTAGTTGAACCATCTTCAGATATAATTTTAATATTTCCGTTTTCTAACTCTAATGTAATAGCCTCTTCCGTTGGAAGGGGGATATTTTCAAGCTCAGATTCACCTATAATTATTTGAAAAATGTAACCCATACCTAAAAAGAAAAAACCTACAGCCGCATACTTTAATATTGATTTTGGTTTAATACGATAAAAAAGATTTTTTTCTTTTCGAATTTCTTTCAGAAGTTTTCTCCTTATTTCTGAAGAATCTGCTTTATTCATACTCATAGTTATTGCAAAATGGGTTTCAATATATTCTTTAAAAAGTATCTCGTTAGATGGTTTTTGAATCCAGTTATTCAAAATATCTAAATCAGCCCCTGTAGCTGAGTTGTTTAGATATTTTAGTAGACAAATATTAATTTCATCTTTAATCATCTATCATGTTTCTTTGACGTTTCATATTATTAATACAAGACCAAATAACAATACCCTTACTTTTATGTGTTATTTTTTTTCAAATTCACATAATACTTGCATATTAATTGTGATATTCATAGTATTGTAAGGTTTTATAAAATAAAAAATGGACTTCACAAACAATTCAGACTTGATTAAGAGCCTAGGAAAAGGAGATGAAAAGGCCTATATGTTTCTATTAGATAAATATCACAGAAGATTGTATGGGTATGCAATGAGCCTAATTAATGATCATACCTTAGCTGAAGATATTGTTCAGAATGTATTTTTAAAAACTTGGCAGCATCGAAAAAAATTAAATGCTGAATTCTCTATACAAAGTTTTCTATACAAGTCAATTTATAACGAATTTATTAATAGCTATAAGAAAGATAAATCGGTTATGATGCTTCAAATGAAATATTACCAGTCGTTAGCAGAAGTAGTTGAAAATTCAGATGATAAGATGATTGAAAAAATGATACATGTAGTTACTAAAGAAATAGAAAAACTACCCCCAAAGTGTCGTGAAATATTTTCATTGAGTAAAAAAGAAGGCCTGTCTAATATTGAAATTGCAGAATATTTAAACATATCTCCAAAAACGGTAGAAGCACAAATTACAAAAGCTTTTAACGTACTACGTATTAGTCTAAAACATAAATATAATACTATTTTATTTTTAGTATTTGGTATGCATTCTGATGAAAATGATGTTGAATTACGCTAAACTTTAAATTCTAAATTATCAGCTACAGAAATAGCTTATTTGTAAATAATCATTTATTGATTAAGATACCCAATGATTACTTATTTAGTACAGAGAAATATTTAAGATTGATATAAAATAAAAAAACCTGTTAATCAAATGATTAACAGGTTTAGTTTATTTTGGTCGGGGTGGCAGGATTCGAACCTGCGACCTCCGCGTCCCAAACGCGGCGCGATAACCGGGCTACGCTACACCCCGAAAACGATATTTACTAAAAAAATAAACACCAATATTTTTCGGACTGCAAATATACAACATTACTTTTTATTTTGAACTAAATAAAATCAAAAAGACGACAATTTTTTTTTGCCGCCTTTTGAAACCAAACCAATCAAAATTTAATTGTTATCTGTAGAGTGTAAAATGCCCTACATATTGTTGTTTATCACTATCATTTGCATTGACCACATACCAATAATCACCAGTAGGCAAATCATGACCTTCATAGGTGCCATCCCATTTTTGGACTTGATCTAATTGTGCTACAATTCTACCATATCGATCATAAATTTTCACATCAATAAAAGGAAATAGCTCGCTGTTTTTAGGAGACCACTCATCTCCATTATTATCTCCGTTCGGAGTGAAAAAGTTTGGAATTTCTACCATTGAATCAAAATTAAAAGGAGTAGTTACTCTTGCTACACATCCTTTTTCATCAATTACCTGAACCTCAACATTAGCATCTACATTTAAGTTAAATGTATTCTCACTCACTGCAGATAAGCCTTGGAAAGAGTACATGTAATTACCAAAACCACCTGTTGCAACTGCTGTTATTTCATCTGGCCCTGTTTTTGAAACCGATAATGTCAACGGTAAATATTCATCAATTGTAAAGCTAACTTGGTTCATACATCCATTACTATGGTATATATATATTGTATGATCGCCCGCTATTAAATCTCCATACGTTCTTTGCGTTGTAGCCATTGACATATCGTCAACATCTAAACTAAATAACAATTCAGGTATCACTGAAGTATCTGTAAATTCTACCGTTACTGTACTGTTTGGGAATATACCTTCACAACCATATTCTGGTATCGCTTCAGCTTCTAAGTTTACACCAACTCCTATATTTATATTTCTCTCAACGGTACAACCATTTACATCTCTTATATAAAAAGTATATGATTCGCCACCCTGAAGGTTCGAGAATACTAAATCATCATTTCTAGTATAACCTTGAGTCGGGTCACTAGGGTCTGCTGTAACAAAACCAACACCTTCTACCTTTACTTCGTAATATGTTGCTAAAGTAAAATTATCTACAAAAGGTGTGCCACCAATAATTGTTAAGGCAACCTCTCCATCTAAAGCATTTAAACAAATTTCTGGTTGTATTGACACATTAGAAATTGATAACGTTTCTGGCTCTGTAATTGACCCTACTGAAATAAATTGACCACAACCTTGCTCATCTTGAATTAAAATTTCATAATCGTTACCTGGAGATAAGTTTTCAAAAACATAAACATTTGGGTTTTCTGCATCACTAAAGAAATCATTAAAATTTGGATTGATTGCAAATTGTACAAGACCTTCTCCTCCACTCAAAATTTCAACTCTTATTGATCCATTATCATCACCATTACATAATATATTTGTAGTGCTTATATCGTAAACAATAGGTGCTGGTCTTTCTATTACCAAAGGCCCTTCGATAGCATAACATGTAGTACCACTTGTTACTGTAATATAATATGTCCCTTCATCTAAGCCTTCAAAAGTACCATCTGTTTGTGGTCCTCTAACCATTGTAGCTGAAGGATCTGGGTTAAATGCTGTGAAAGTTGATGATGCTGGTGCTGGATCTCCTAAATAAAGCGTGAACATTTCTCCACCTACTCCACCTGAAGAAAAAGATTCTATTCTACCATCATTTTCAGTTGCACATGAAATATCATCTGGCAGGCTGGCTATTAAATCAATATCCTGAGCATCTACCAAAGTAATTCCTTCTGATGCTAAACTCTTACAAGCTCCTGCACTTCCTGTTTTTCTAACATCATACTGATAAAAACCTTGAACACCATCTATTAAAATTGATATTCCTCCCATTGGTATGAATGGGTCTGTAGCTGGATTAGGAGTTGCACTTGATCTGTATTCGTATGTAAAACCTGCTTCAGGATTTTCAATACTTAACCTCATCTGACCTTCTCCACCACAACCTGGTGCTCTTACTTGTACTAATTTAGGATCGATAGGTGCTGGTGGATTCACGTAATAAGGTATACTTATCCCTACACATTCATATGCCGAAGAAACTTCGATTGCATACCACCCTGCACTAATAAAACCTGACGCTAAACCGTCAAAAGTTGGTGTATCTTGTAAACCACTTCTCGAACTTACATCTGTATTATCATCACTATTTAAGTATAATAATTGATATTTATATCCTGCCCCTGCAACACCTCCACTTGCACCTGCTGTAGCTGTTGTACTGTCTCCACTAGTGGTGTCATAAGCTTCTAAAACGGCATCGTTACCATCTGGGCAAACTAAACCTTGTGGCTCTCTAATACCTACTATAATAGGATCTACAGGATCTAAAGTAATTTCAAAAAAGTTTTCGCATAATTGCACATCTCTTATTTCTACTCGGTAGTTACCACTCGATAAACTGTCGAACTCATTATTAACTCCGTAAGAAACTAGCTCTGTATACGTAGTAGAACCAATTGTTATTGTTCCTGCTGCATCTTCTAATAATAATCTATAATCATAAGCAGATGAATCCCATCCACCTTGACCTCTAGCTATAATTCTACCTGCATTATTATCGCATGTAACATTATCTATTGATTCCGATGGTACTAATAATTGACCGTTAGGAGTTCTAATATTAGCAACATCACTATCTGCAATACATTTAGGGTTATCTAGAGCTTTTACTCTCACATAAAAATTACCACCTGGTAGACCTGTAATACGGGCATCATCTCCAGTAACACTATCAGGATAATCGACTGTATTGAACGTTCCTGACTCTATTAAATTTGATTGTGTTAAATCGTCACTTCTATAAACTTCATACTCATATTCACCCACATAATCTGCAACAGTTATAAAAAGAGCTCCATTTGAATCTCCAAAACACTGTACAGGTTGTGCTTCTCTAATTGCCGCTATAGGAGGAATAGGGTTAACAACGTCGTGTCTTGGCATAGGATATAAGCAGCCTGTTATATTATCACGTACTACAAATAAATACTCTCCAGAATTTGGCAAATCTATCGTTACAAATTGATCTGATCCTGAGTTTGTTACGTCTGCAATAGGTGTTGCCGAAGTTGTTTGTATTGTAAAATTATTTGTGCCAATAATATTTATTCTTACCCTTTCTGGATCTTCACAGTTTAACGCAGAAAGTAATGTCAATGTACTTTCAACTTCTGATGGTGGCGCAATTGGAGCTAATGTAACCTCATCTCTACAACCATTACCATCTATTGCATATACCGTAATTACTTGAGTAGATCCATCATCAATAATTTCAAACGTATTTGACGATTGGTAGTTCTCATAGCCTGTTATACTGTATCGGTAACCAGTACCTACAGTACCTACTTGGTCTATATTTACTGTTATAGTTGATGAACTGAATCTATTAGACCCTATTTCACAAGTAAAATCTGTATTACTAGCTGAAATTTCAAAAACTGCAGGCTCATCTATTGTTAAAACGTTAGATGATACAGAACAACCTCGTGCTGAAGTAGCTTCAACAACATAAGAGCCTTGTTCTAAACCATTAAATACACCTGTTGCATTTGTAACTGTTGCTGACGTGCCTGTATTGGTCAATTCAAAACTAACAGGGCTATCTATATCTGTCCCTGCTTGTAATGTAATTGTAATACTTCCATCATCTGCTCCATTACAGCTAATATCTTCTTTAAATTCCGATTCAATAATTGGTTGTGTTGCAAAATCTAAATTAACAGGAACAGTAAACGTACAGAAACCTGTACCATCGTTTACAATATTATCTGTAACAAGTACTTGGTAATCTCCTGGTGCTTGACCTGTAAAAATACCTGTTGTATTTGTTGGCGTTGCTACAATTGTATTTCCTAAATCATCTTGTAACTCAAAAGTAAAATCGCCACTACCGCCATTTGTTGTTATTGTAATTGTTCCATCAGGGTTATTACAAATAGGTAAAGATGTAAATTCACCTGTACCTGATAAAAATTCGTAAACATCAGCGGTACCTGTGCCTGTACAACCGTTTGCATCTACTACATTAATAGTATAAATACCTGGTGTACTTACGGTAAATATTCCTGTAAAATTCTGTTCTCCGTTTAATGTATAACTAGGCGTATCTACCCATGATGGCATTGAAACTGTAATATCGAATGATGCTGCTGAAGCAGCACATTGGTTATCAACAACAACTGTTGGTGCTGGTAAGCTTGGCTGTAATAAAATAACATCATCAGATACATTAAATGTACAACCTCTAGAATCCATTACCCAAATATCGTAAACCATACCTGATAAACTACCTGGTAACACTGCTGTATTATCAGACGTAAAATCATCTGTAGTTTCCGGTGTTAAGGTCCCGTCTTTATCTGGTGTGCTTCCTGAAGGAATAAACGCATATGTATATGGTCCTCCTGCTCCGCCACTACCTCTTACAGTTAACTGTCCTAAAGCATTACAATTTGCTGGTATGTTTGATATAATATCTAAGTTAGGAACATTCAACACTACATCTATTGACGTTGCATCAGTACATGTATCTGCATCAGTAACTCTTATTGTATAATTACCAGGTACAACATCAAAAATATTGGCATATAATGAACCTGAACCACCTGTTAAACCTGTTGGTGAATGTGTTTGTAATACATTACCTGTTGCTGGGTCTATTAAATCGATAACTAAATTAGGACCTGTAAAATCTACTACTTCATACTCTGTTCTACCATTACCAAAATCATCACAAAAAACCGTTGGCGATGTAGCCGTTATATCTAAATCTGTTGGGCCATCTTGTGGAGGTATTTCTTCAAAATAAATACAACCTGTTGTAACGTCCGTTATCTCAACAGTATATGTTACTCCTAACTCTAAACCATTAAAAGTATGTCTTCTTGGTGGTGAATTCGGACTAACAGGAGCTGAAGGATCATCAATTAATCGTATTAAAAATTCAGGATCTGATCCTGGTGGTGCTGGTTCTCCTCCCAAAATTGTTATGGTATTAGAAAAACCTGCAACATTACATATTGGAGTAACCGGATCAGGCACTACAGATACATCACCTTGAGAAATAGATACATTATCTATATCACTACAACCTAAAGCATCTACTGTTCTAACGGTATAACTACCTGGTATTAAATCTGGATGTGAAATAACTTCAGACGTATTAGGCGTTGGGCCTACCCTAACTACCTCTACCCCAAATGCATCAATAACTATATATGTAAAATCTGGTGTACCATCTGCCACGCTATTTACTACAATTGTTCCTGTATTTGTACCTGTTAAACTACAAGTTGCATTCGTTGCACTTATACTTGCGTTTGGTGGTGCATTAGGGCTAGTTGGTATTGTTACATCTAATCCTAATGTTAAACAACCTCTAGCATCACGTACTGTATATGCATATGTTTGCCCGGCATTTAAGCCCGTATATACTGTTTGAGGTGTGTACGTACCTGTGTTACCAAAATCTATTTCAAAAGGCGGCACTCCGCTAGTTGCGTCTGGTAAAATACGTACTCCTCCGTTTGAGGTTTCACCACAACTTGCAGGAATAGGATCTGCTGTTGCTGCTATATTATCAGCTTCTTTAACTTCTAAATTTTCTGAGAAAGCTTCACAACTTAAGTTATCTGTTACTCTAAAAACATAATCGCCACCAGCCGTAACTGGATATAAAAATGAGTTTGACGTAAATGTCTGTATAGCTCCAAAAGTTATTCCACCATCTATACTTACTTGATAATTTTTAGGTGTTGCATTCGATAAATATCCATTAGAAATATTAACACGTATTTCCCCTGGTGTCGGACCACATGGTATTTCTGTTTCTACTGTTGTACTTACACGTAATTGTCTGTTTACAGTAACTGATATATCATCTGAACAGTTATTTTCATCTATAACCTGAACAGTATGTGTACCTGGCGATAAATTATCGAAAGTTGGACTTGTTTGATATGTTCCATTATTAATTCTGTAACTGTAACCTGAACCTGGAGTTCCTCCTGTTGCTGATACCGTAACTGATGCTCCCGCTACTGGCTCATAACATAAATTAGAAGATGCTATAGCTATTGTAGGTGATGTTAATGGTGTTAATTCAAAATTAAAACTAGTTGTACAACCCTCAGCATCTGTTACTGTTAACACATATGGTGTTGCTGGTGTTGATGGTACTGCAAGGTTACTAAAAGTTCTGTTTGTTTGCGGTCCAACAACAACGCCATTAGGATCTTCTAAAGTATAACGATAACTACCCCAACCACCTGTTGTATTTGCTACTACTCTACCTCTATTATTATTAGCACAAGACATGTCTGTTACTATTGGTGCTAAATCTAAAGGTGCTGACTCTTCTATTTCTATTGATGCTGTATCTGTACAACCAGTTTCTACATCTGTAACTGTAATTGTATAAATACCAACACCTCTTGAGGTTAAATCTACCTCGCTTGTACTTTGCGGAGCGCTAATTGGCTCTGAATTTATTTGATAAGTAAAATCAGTATTATACCCATCAATAATAAATGTACCACTACCGTCTGATACTCCATTACAAACTCTAGTATCTCCTCCTGCTTTTGTTCTAGCTCTTATAGAACTTATTACAATTGGTGTAAAGCTTTCTGTATATATACATCCATTAGCATCTGTAATTTGAAACGTATATGAAGTTGATGTGCTTAAACCTGTAAAAGTATCGTTTGCTCCATTATTTGCCGCAACGGGACTTATTATTTGGTAATTAGCAATACTAGATGCACTAACTGCACTTAGTTGCACATCTGTTGTTCCTAATGCACAATTTATATTTGACTGTGTAAAGTTTAAATCTGTTGGTGGGTTTACTGGTTCTATTACAATAGCAGTAAGCTCTAATCTACAACCACTATTATCTCTAATTATTGGTGAATAAGTACCCGGTGGTAAATCTGTAAATAATTGTGCACTACCAAATGTGGTACCATCAACACTATATTCAAATCCACTACCCGAACCACCACTCGCAGTTCCAAATTCTATACTTCCTCCATCTGATCCGCCTACGCCATCGCAAGTTTGATCGCCTAATTTAGTTACCGTACCTGTAATTGTAGCATCGCTAATAACTGTAACTGGTGGTAAAATCATTGTACAAGAAAAACCTCCTTGTTCATATCTAACTTCTAGATCGTTATAAGTTCCGTCTACAACAGAAATTTGTGTTGTACTTACAAAAGCATCAGTAGAGGTTGTTCTATATGATAAATTATAACCTCTCGCATTTGTGACATTAAAATTAATTTTTGCTCCTCCATTAGTACAGGTTCCATCTACTCCAGAAGCTGTTACTGATGGTGGACTCAACTCTTGAACATTTGCACTTGCAGTTATCGTACATCCATTAGCATCTGTAATTACATAGTTGTAATCTCCTGGAGATGTAACGGTATGTATAATTTGATTGGTATAAGAAGCACTAGCTGTAGGGCTACCATTTACCATATAAGAATAAGGTGCAGCTCCGCCCGATGTTTTAACTATAATATCAACACTAGTAATATCAGCACATCCAAAACTACTGTTTACCTCTGTTGAAGCTGATAATGAGAATAAGCCTTCTCCTATTACAATAGCATCGCCGGCAACATCAACATCTTGTCTTGGTGCTTGAATTCCATTTGCAGAATCTGCTTTACATTGTTGTGTTTCTACTTGTACACTGTAAGTACCAAAACCAACAGCTGCAAAACTATACGTATCACTAGCTATAAAAGAAGTAAACTCTTGAGGAATTCCGCTACTATCTAAAAGTGTATATTTATAAGGCCCAGGTACATCGTTTACTTGAACAGATATACTACCATTTTCACCAAAACATTGTGCATCTACAACTGTAACGTCAATATCTATTTCTTTAGACTCAATTTCAATCGGTGCATAAGGATATTCACATGTATTCGATGTATTTTTAAGTCTTGCTTTTACAATATAAGTTCCTGGTAACAAACCATCAAAAATAGCACCTTGCCATGCTCCAAAACCTGTTCCGTCATTTATAGCATACTCATAAGCACTTGATAAGTTCGTAATTTGTATACGACCTGGTACACCACATATATAATCACGCTTTACAGACGTTTGGCTTATTGTACTTTTCTTTACTTTTATATGATGAGGACTCCCTCCATTAACACTTACTCTATACTCTGCACCTACACCACTTGGTATACCACTAGCATCAAGTGTAAATGTTGATCCTGTACCAACTTCTACCCACTGGCTACCACAAGTATATGTTGGACACTCTGCATCTACATCAAAACTCGGACACGATCCAGCTGTTAAACGTTCCCAAGAATATGAGCTATACGATTGGTCTAATGTAATTACGGTATCATCAAAATCACCACAAAGGTTAAACCTTGATAATTCAGCTCCATCAATACTACAAGGGATTACCTGATCTGCATTCGTTATTATTGTTGTAAAAAACAATGGCGCTGCGGCAGTGCTTGCTAAAGAGGATGAAATGTTTTTTGATGAAGAGGTGTTTTCTTTACGTAATTGGTTAGTAGTGGTCTCTTTAGAAGATGTGAATTCAAAAGAGGTTTCACCAATAAAATCGTAAATTTTGTTTTTTGCTATTACTGACGTAATAATCAAAAAGAAAACAACTGGTACTATTAAGTACCAAGAATGTCTTGATTTTTTGGGTTGCATAGGGTCGTAGGTTAAAAAGAATACTTAAGACTTGGGGTCAACAATATTCCTTTGCGTAATTATTTTAACTTATAAAATCTCTTTATATTTAAACAAATTATGTTGGTTGTGTATATAACATTTTAACGCCCAGTTATGAAAAAAAGTATTTTAAGTTTATATTTAATCGTTGTATCACTTAACTACTCTTGTGCTCAAAAAGCAGAAAACAAAGTAAAAACAGATACTAAATCTAAAATTTCAGCTGAGTTATTCGTCGATGAACTACAGATTCCATGGGGTATAGCGTTCTTACCTGACGGTAGCATGCTTATTACTGAAAAAGCTGGTAAAATCATCCATTTTAAAAATGGCAAAAAAGTCGAAATTTCTAACCCTCCTAGTGTATATCTTAGAGGTCAAGGAGGCTTATTAGATATTGCCCTACATCCTGATTATAAAAATAATGGTTGGCTTTATTTTACTTATGCCTCTGAAGAAGGTGAAGAAAAAGGTGGACATACCGCTATTATGAGGGCTAAATTTAAAAATAATGCTCTTACAAATAAAGAATTACTCTATAAGGCTACCCCAAATACAACTCAAGGACAGCATTTTGGATCTAGAATTGCCTTTGATAATGACGGTTATTTATATTTCTCAATTGGTGAGCGTGGCAATAGAGATGAAAACCCTCAAGATATTACTCGTGATGGCGGAAAAATTTACCGTTTAAATGATGACGGATCAATACCTAGTGATAACCCTTTTGTAAATAAAAAAGGTGCTAAAACTGCTATTTATAGTTACGGACATAGAAATCCACAAGGTTTAATAAAACACCCTAAAACAGGTGAAATTTGGGATCACGAGCATGGCCCTCAAGGTGGTGATGAAATTAACATTGTTAAAAAAGGAGCCAATTACGGATGGCCATTAGTTACTTTCGGTATCAACTATAGCGGCACGTCTATTACTGATAAAACAGAAATGGAAGGAATGGAACAACCTATTCATTATTGGGTTCCTTCAATTGCACCAAGTGGCATGGCTTTTATAACTTCAGATAAATATGGCGATATGAAAGGCGATTTACTTGTTGGCTCTTTAAAGTTTCAATACTTAGAACATTTAATTATAGACGGCACTAAAGTTATTGACCGCATTAAATTACTACCTGAAATTGGGCGAATTAGAGATGTTAAAGAAGGCCCTGATGGGTATATTTATGTTGCTGTAGAAGGCAAAGGCATTTACAAACTTGTAGTCAACTAAAAACCTAAAATCAAATAAAAAAGCTAAATAAATGTCTATTTAGCTTTTTTTATTTCATAAGCATTTACTGCTTCTTGCACTGAACCATATTTTTTTAATAAAACAGCTGCGTCATCATAAGAAATAGCAAGAGCCTCTACAATATAACGCGTACCACGATCTACTAATTTATCGTTACTTAATTGCATATTTACCATCTTATTACCTTTAACTCTACCAATTTTAATCATCAGCGCAGTAGTAATCATATTTAACACTAATTTTTGCGATGTACCGCTTTTCATTCTAGTACTACCTGTTAAAAATTCAGGTCCAACATTAACAGCAATTGCTATGTCCGAAATTTCAGCTACGGGAGAACCTGGGTTATTTGTGATTCCTGCCGTTAAAATTCCGTGTTCTTTTGCTTTATGAATACCACCTATAACATAAGGCGTTGTACCTGAAGCTGCTATACCTACCAAAACATCATTTTCGTTAATATCATGCTTTTTTAAATCTAACCAAGCTTGTTCTTTATGGTCTTCTGCATTTTCTACTGCTTTTCTAATCGCAGTATCACCACCTGCAATAATACCTACAACGCGTTCGTGTGGCATACCAAAAGTTGGAGGGATTTCTGAAGCATCTAAAATTCCTAATCTACCACTTGTTCCTGCTCCTATATAAAATAAGCGACCTCCTTTATCAAAACGCTCTGCTAAAGCATCTACTAACTTTGTAATTTCAGGAATTACTAATGCTACAGCATCAGCTATTTTCTGGTCTTCGTTATTTATATTTTGAAGTAATAAAGCGGTATCCATCTGCTCCAAATTGTCATAATTTGAAGGTGTTTCTGTAATTTTCTTGTAACTCATAATGTGTATAAAACACAAATATCGTTTTTTAAAAATATAAATAGAACTCAAAACTATCCTATCTTTAAAGGTTTAATTAATTATTAAGATTTAATAGTTTTATATTTAAAATTCAAACAAAAAGTTAATGATTAAAAAAGATAAAGGTGCCTGGGCTTGGGTACCTGTTTTATATTTCACACAAGGCTTACCTTATGTACTTGTCGTTACCGTTTCGGTAATAATGTATAAAAATCTGGGTGTCAGTAATGAAGATATTGGTTTGTATACCAGCCTACTTTACTTACCATGGGTTTTAAAGCCTATTTGGAGCCCTTTAGTTGATTTAAAAAGTACTAAACGCAATTGGTTTTTAGCTATGCAATTGGCCATTGCTATTGCACTATTTGGCGTAGGACTTACCATACCTACAAATATGTTTTTCACCACTACCCTAGCCTGTTTTTGGATGGCAGCTTTTGCTTCTGCAACAAATGATATTGCTTCTGATGGGTATTACATGCTTGGTCTTACAGAAAAAAAACAATCTTTTTTTGTGGGTATGCGTAGTACGTTTTACAGGTTAGCAATGGTTACAGGTGAAGGATTAATCGTTTTTAGTGCTGGTTTTTTAGAAGAGAAATATGGCGATAATACTAAGGCTTGGAGCATAACAATGACTGCAACGGCTTTTTTAATGTTGGCATTAACAATCTCTAATTATTTTGTTGCTCCTAAATACGAATCATCAGACAAAAAAAACCTTGAAAAACCGAGTAGCTTTTCTGAAGTTTTCTCTTCTTTCTTTAAAAAACCACAAATCGGAATCGCACTAGCATTTATATTAACTTATAGATTGGGCGAATCACAATTAGTAAAAATGGTATCTCCTTTTTTATTAGATACACATGATAAAGGTGGCTTAGCTTATACAACAAAAGAACTTGGCCTTTTATTTGGTACAATTGGTGTAGTGGCTTTAACCATTGGCGGTATTTTAGGAGGCATTTTAATTTCGCGAGATGGGCTAAAAAAATGGATGTTACCAATGGTATTATCTTTAAACGTTCCGAACATACTTTATGCTATTTTAGCACTAACAAAAACCACTAGCATTATTGCAGTAACAGCAACTGTTGTATTAGAAAAATTTGGTTATGGGTTTGGGTTTGCTGCTTTTTTAATGTATCTAATTTATATAGCGAGCGGAAAATCAAAAACCTCTCATTATGCAATAGCAACAGGTTTTATGGCTTTAGGTATGATGCTACCAGGCATGATTAGTGGTTATATTCAAAACTGGCTAGGTTATGGCGGCTTTTTTGTTTGGGTAGTTATTGCAGCTTTACCTGCTCTATTTCTTTTAAAATATATTCAATATCCTGCTGATTTTGGGAAAAAAGACTCCGTTACTAATGAATAGTATTATTTCATATTCACAAGCAGAAAATACCCTTTCATTACACGAAAAAATAGGGCAATTATTTATGCCTGCTGCTTTTATAAATGATTCTGAAGAAGAAATTCTTCACATAGAAAAACTAATTAAAGAGCAACACATTGGTGGCTTATGTTTTTTTCATAGTCGAGCAAGTGCTGCTACTAATTTTGAAGGCCAGAAAAAAATTGTTTATAATGATAATAGTTTTACGACATTAAAAAAATTAATTAAACGGTATCAATCTGCTGCAAAATACCCGCTATTAATTAGTATTGATGCGGAATGGGGTTTGGCAATGCGCATAGAAAACACGCCGCAATACCCATATGCAATTACTTTAGGTGCTATTCAAAATAATACTGAATTATCCTATAAAGTAGGCCAAAAAATAGCAAATGATTGCAGTGCGGCTGGTATACACTGGAACCTAGCTCCTGTTGTCGATATCAATAATAATCCAAATAACCCAGTAATCGGGTACCGATCTTACGGAGAAGATAAAAATAAGGTTACTGAAAATGCATTGGCTTTTATTAAAGGATCGGAAAGTAAAGGTGTTTTAACTTGCCTAAAGCATTTTCCTGGCCATGGCGATACCGAAGTTGATTCTCATTTAGGGCTTCCTTTAATTACTAAATCTAAAGAGGAGCTTTTAAAAAATGAATTATTCCCTTTTCAACAATTAATTAATGAAGGAGTAGATAGTATTATGGCTGGGCATTTATCCATTCCTGCTTTAGCAGATGGTGATGCTATACCTTCAAGTCTTTCTAAAAAAATGTTAAAAAATTTATTACGTGATGAAATGAATTTTAAAGGTGTTGTTATTTCTGATGCTTTAAACATGCACGCAGTATCAAAAAACTACCCTATAAAAGGTGTCTTAGAGTGGCTGGCTTTTGATGCTGGTAATGACATTTTATGCTTTGCAGAACATATACCAGAAGGTATTGAAACTATTAAAAAAAATGCAACTTTAGTTCAAATAGAAGAAAGTTTTAAACGTATTTGGCACTTAAAAGAAAAGGCTTTTAAATTAGACTTTAAAGCGGCTAAGCTTAGTGAAGCAAAAGAATTAAACCAAGCAATTGCAACAGCAAGCTTAACACTTTTAAAAGGCGATATTACTAATTTTGATAAACAAAATTTTATTGGAATTGAAATCACCCGAAAAAAAATAAATTCTACTTTTTTTAAAAATATAACTGAGCAGGTATCATTCAAAAAAATATCCTCTAACGAAAATTCTATAGCAGAAATCCAGCATCAGATAAAAGAAAAAAACAATATACTCCTGGCTATATTTCCTCCGAAAGTGAAGCCCGGTAATTTATTTGATATACGTAAAGAAGAAATAGATTTTATAAATGAGATTTTACAAACCAAAAATGTAACTCTATACCTCTTCGGTAACCCGTATGTATTAAATCACATAAAAACAGATAAAGTCAAGGCTGTTATTATTGCATATCAAAATTTCGAAGAATTTCAAGAAAATGCAGCAAAACACTTTTTAGGAAAAAATAAAGCGATTGGTAAAGTTCCGATAACTATTAAATTTATTTAAACAAACATATAGCTTGATAGCATGAAAGTATTTAAAATTATAGGCTTAATGTCTGGCACATCTTTAGATGGTTTAGACCTTGCTTATTGCCACATTTGGGAAGCTAATAATAAATGGGAATTTGAAATTAAGAAAACTAAAAGTGTTAGTTATTCTCCTAAAATGGAAATTAAACTTAAAGATGCTATTTTTCTTTCTGCTGCCGATTTATTACAATTCCACAATAGTTATGGTACTTGGTTAGGTAAACAAGTTAAATTTTTTATTGATGAGGAAAAATTAGAGGTCGATTATATTGCTAGTCATGGGCACACTACACATCATCAACCTAAAAAAGGCTTTACCTATCAAATAGGTTCTGGGCAGCATATTACAAATGAAACTGGTGTAGAGGTTATCTGCGATTTTAGAACTAACGATGTTGCTTTAGGCGGCCAAGGCGCCCCTTTAGTACCTATTGGAGATCGATTATTTTTTAGTGATTACGATTTTTGTTTAAACCTCGGGGGTATCAGCAATATATCATTCGAATATCAAAACAAAAGAATTGCTTATGATATTGGTTTAGCAAATATGGGCCTTAATTATAGTACCCGAAAAGCAGGCTTTGCTTATGATAATGGTGGTAAAATGGCTAGAAAAGGGACTATTAACACGACTATGTTAAAGGCTCTAAATTCGTTAGAGTATTATAATCTTCCTTTTCCTAAATCGATTGGTTACGAATGGTTTTTAAAAGAAGTTGTTCCTATAATTGATGCTACTGACGACTCTATTGAAAATCTACTACATACATCAGTACTGCACGTTTGTGAAAAAATTGCGGAAGATATTTTGCAGAACACAACAAAACCAGAAAGCTCATTATTAATAACAGGTGGTGGTGCTTTAAATGATTTTTTAATTGAAACACTACAACTTAAGCTTGGCAACTATGTTAAAGTTATTGTTCCTAATAAAACTATAATCGAATTTAAAGAAGCTTTAATATTTGCTCTAATGGGTGTTTTACGAATTAATAAACAAACAAACGTATTATCTTCTGTTACAGGAGCACAAAAAGATTCAATTAGTGGTGTAATTTATATTCCTAATTGAAATTTAAGATAGCCTATCTCGCTACAAATTATTATATTAGAACATTATAACTCAACTTAAAAGAACCTTTATAATGTCCGAAAAACAAAAAAAAGCAACTGCTTATTGGAAGGAAAATGTCCGATATTTATTTATTCTTCTAGCCATCTGGTTCGCTGTTTCATTCGGAGCTGGAATTTTATTTAAAGATGCACTCGACCAAATACAAATTGGTGGTTTTAAACTTGGTTTTTGGTTTGCCCAACAAGGTTCTATTTACGTTTTTGTTATTCTTATTTACATCTATATTAGATTAATGAATAAGCTTGATAAAAAATATGGATACAACGAATAAACTACCAACTAAAAACATATACTTATGAGTGTTCAAACTTGGACCTATGTATTAGTGGGCATCACTTTTGCTATTTATATCGGAATCGCAATTTGGTCTAGAGCTGGTTCTACAAAAGAATTTTATGTAGCTGGTGGCGGTGTTTCTCCATTAGCAAACGGAATGGCTACTGCTGCCGATTGGATGTCTGCTGCTTCATTTATATCTATGGCAGGTATAATCTCTTTTGCTGGCTATGATGGTTCTGTTTACCTTATGGGATGGACTGGTGGTTATGTATTATTAGCATTACTACTAGCTCCTTATCTACGTAAATTCGGAAAATTCACTGTTCCTGATTTTATTGGGGATCGGTATTACTCAAAAACTGCTCGTATCGTTGCTGTAATTTGTGCATTAATTGTTTCTTTTACATACGTAGCAGGGCAAATGCGTGGCGTGGGTGTTGTATTTTCAAGGTTTTTACAAGTAGATATTAATACAGGAGTCATCATCGGAATGGTGATTGTTTTATTTTACGCTGTTTTAGGCGGAATGAAAGGTATCACTTATACTCAAGTAGCACAATATTGCGTACTAATTTTCGCCTTTATGGTACCTGCGATTTTCATATCGATACAAATGACAGGAAACCCTATTCCGCAATTAGGCATGGGATCTACAGTAAATGACGGTTCAGGAATGTTTCTTTTAGATAAACTAGACGGTCTATCTACCGAACTTGGCTTCAATAAATATACCGACGGTTCAAAATCTACCATCGATATATTTGCAATTACACTAGCATTAATGGTCGGTACAGCAGGCTTACCGCATGTAATTGTTCGTTTTTTCACTGTTAAAAAAGTAAAAGATGCTCGTAAATCGGCAGGAATAGCATTATTATTAATCGCTATTTTATATACTACAGCCCCTGCTGTATCTGTATTTGCAAAAACAAACTTGATTAATACTGTAAGCAACAAGGCCTATTCAAGCATGCCACAATGGTTTAAAAATTGGGAAGACACTGGTTTATTGGCTTTTGATGATAAAAATAATGATGGAAAAATTCAATACGTAGCCGATAAAGCTAAGAATGAATTGACTATTGATAATGACATTATGGTATTGGCAAACCCAGAAATTGCAGATTTACCTGCTTGGGTAATAGCATTAGTTGCTGCTGGTGGATTAGCGGCTGCGCTTTCTACAGCTGCTGGGTTACTTTTAGTTATCTCTGCCTCTGTATCTCATGATTTGATTAAAAAAATTATAAAACCAGACATTTCGGACAAAGGCGAATTATGGGCTGCTCGTATATCGGCAACTGTGGCTGTTGTTATTGCTGGCTATTTTGGTATAAACCCACCAGGGTTTGTTGCCGCAGTAGTTGCTTTAGCATTTGGTTTAGCAGCAGCTTCATTTTTCCCAGCCATTGTACTGGGTATTTTTTATAAAAAAATGAATAAAGAAGGTGCTATTTCAGGTATGATTGTAGGCACTTTATTTATGCTTTTCTATATGACAAAATTCAAATTCGGGTGGTTTGGCGGAGGTACGCCTGCAGAATACTGGTTTAATTTCGGAAACGGAGGAATCTCACCAGAAGGATTTGGTAGTATTGCTATGATTGCTAACTTTATAGTAGCTATAGTTGTAATGAAATTTACACCAAAACCACCGCAAGAGGTTCAAGACATTGTAGAAGATATAAGAATACCTAGTGGCGCGGGAGAAGCAACGGGACATTAAAAAATTTAAAAAAGTTTTAGATGAGTAATTACCATATCAAACATTTAGAAGAATATTTTCAAGTTTATAGAAAATCAGTAAGAAACCCAGAAGCTTTTTGGGAAGAAATAGCCGAAGAGCATTTTGTTTGGCGTAAAAAATGGGATACCGTTTTAAGTTGGGATTTTAGTAAACCAGAAGTAAAATGGTTTGAAGGCGCTAAATTGAATATTACAGAAAACTGTATTGACAGGCACCTACCTACACGAGGCGATAAAACAGCAATTTTATTTGAACCTAACGACCCTAATGAAGAGGCTGAGCATATTACATATTATCAACTACATGAGAGAGTTTGCCGTATGGCAAATGTTTTAAAAGATCATGGTGTAAAAAAAGGTGATCGCGTGTGTATTTATTTACCTATGATACCTGAATTGGCTGTATCTGTTTTAGCTTGTGCTAGAATAGGTGCTATACATTCCGTAGTTTTTGCTGGTTTTTCATCAAATGCATTATCTGCAAGAATCAACGATTCTGATTGTAAAATGGTAATCACTTCTGATGGTTCGTACAGGGGCGCTAAAACAATTGATTTAAAAGGTATTGTAGATAAAGCTTTAGAAGAATGTCCTGGTGTAACTAATGTTTTGGTCGCTAAACGTATTAATACAGACATACCCATGAAAGCTGACCGTGATAAATGGTTGCAACCACTTTTAGACGATGCTTATGGAGATTGTGTGGCAGAAATAATGGATGCAGAAGATCCTCTTTTTATTTTATACACCTCAGGGTCAACAGGTAAACCCAAAGGTATGGTACATACTACAGGTGGTTATATGGTATATACAGCATATACTTTTAAAAATGTCTTTCAATATCGAGAAAACGATGTGTATTGGTGTACTGCAGATATTGGGTGGATTACTGGTCACTCTTATATCGTTTATGGCCCATTAGCAAACGGAGCTACAACAGTAATGTTTGAAGGGGTACCATCGTACCCTGATTTTGGTCGTTTTTGGGAAGTGATTGAAAAACATAAGGTAAATCAATTTTATACCGCACCAACGGCTATAAGAGCTTTAGCCAAAGAAAATTTAGAATATATAGAAAAGCATGACTTATCAAGCTTAAAAGTACTAGGCTCGGTAGGTGAACCAATAAATGAAGAAGCTTGGCATTGGTATAATAACAATGTAGGTAAAAAGAAAAGTCCGATTGTAGATACATGGTGGCAAACAGAAACTGGTGGAATTATGATAACGCCAATACCATATGTAACCCCCACTACCCCAACCTATGCTACATTACCATTTATAGGCATACAACCAGCCTTAATGGATGAAGAGGGTAATGAAATAAAAGGAAACCAAGTAGATGGGCGTTTGTGTATAAAATTTCCTTGGCCATCAATGGCACGTACTATATGGGGAAATCACGAACGCTACAGAGATACCTATTTTACGGCATACAAAAATAATTATTTTACAGGTGATGGTGCTTTGCGCGACGCTGTAGGATATTACCGTATTACAGGGCGTGTAGATGATGTTATAATTGTATCTGGTCATAATTTAGGAACTGCACCAATAGAAGATTCTATTAACGAGCACCCAGCAGTAGCAGAATCTGCAATTGTAGGCTTCCCACATGATGTAAAAGGAAATGCATTGTATGGTTATGTTATTTTAAAAGAAACTGGCGAAACTAGAGATCGAGATAATTTAAGAAAAGAAATAAATCAGCAGATTACAGAGCATATTGGGCCAATTGCTAAACTAGATAAGATTCAGTTTGTTTCTGGCTTACCAAAAACACGAAGTGGAAAAATTATGCGTCGTATTTTACGTAAAATTGCGAGTAATGATATTTCTAACCTTGGTGATACCAGCACTTTATTAAACCCAGAAGTTGTACAAGAAATTATAGAAAATGTTGTTTAAAATAATATTTCACATACATATAAAACAGAAATAACCGTAATTATACGGTTATCCGTACGTTGTACGCAAGCTGAAAAACCAATGAAATACATTTTTAAATTCTTACTTCTCACATTTTTATTAGCTTCCTGCTCAAATCAAGAAAAGCGGATAATCTTACTAGAAAATGAATTGAATATTGACCTTGGCGAAAACTATGAAGTTATTAAAGATGAAGACATATCGCACAATGGATTTGAAAGCGACTATACTCTGAATATTAATATCAAACTGAATAAAGCAAAACTTGACCGAATTATAAATCAAATCGAATCGGAACCATACTTTGACCAATTAAAAAGGTTCAGAAGCGAAAGAGGTAGATATCGAATTGCAGGAAATGAGAATATGGAATTTTTCAAAGTGGTAGGCGATTCATTATTAAAAACTAAATATCGAGGAAGTTGGTTTCGGACTGATTATGGATTTGAATTCTTGGATATGGAAGATGGGAATGAGCCTATCGAAGGTGAAATTCACTTGAAAGAACAAATATTAAAATTTGAATTTAACCATTTATAGCGGAATTAAAGCCAGCGTACAACACCATGTATAATTAATTGCTTTGGTCGTTGCCTATTTGGAAAATTCCTTCGGAATTTTCTCGCGTTCGTTTTTGTTTACTAAATTAGTTGCTGAAACACGCAACTAACCATACACAATCACGTTGGCAAACATTAAAGAAAGTGCATTTTATGAAACAAATTTTTTTCCTAATTCTGATAGTGATTTTTAGTTCTTGTAGTACAAGTAAAGAATATTACGAAAATGGAATGATTGAAAAGACTGGGAAAATTTCTAATGGACAAAAAAACGGTAAATGGAAATACTACTTCAAAAATGGAAATTTTCAAGGTGGAGGAAAATATAATAACGGAAAAAGGACTGGACTATGGAAATGGTTTCATAATAATGGAGAATTAGAACAAATCGGAGAGTTTCTGAACAATGAACAAAATGGAGAATGGAAATTTTATCACGATAACGGAAACCAAGCTGGAGTTGGAACTCTGATTCACGGAAAAAGAATTGGAAAATGGACTTGGTATCATACAAATGGAGAATTATATACTGAAAGAGAATGGAACGATGGAAAATTAACAAGAATTATTTCTTGTTATGATGGTCAAGGTAAAGAATTGGATAAAGGAACTTTTAATAATGGAAATGGAACAATGAAATTATACGATATTGATGGAAATCTATTGGAAACAATTCGTTATGAAAATGGAGAGTATATAAAATAACGATTTGCCAACAAAGAACTGAGGTAAAAAACAAACAAATTCTTCAATAATTTGAGACACTAATAGTTTAGGCTCAAAGATTCAATAACTTGATTCTTTGAGTTTTTTTATGCTATGTATTCTCTATTTATCTTGGCAATACAGAAACGTAAGTTTCATCATACGGTCTTCCTGATTTTGCAATAGCAAAGCATTGTTTAAGCAGCTTATTTGCTACAGCAATTAATGCAACTTTCTTGCTTTTACCTTTATTTACTATGCGCTCATAAAGTTCTCGGCAGGCTTTATTATGCTTACAGGCATTAAACGAACATAAAAATAATAGATTGCGCAGTTTTCTATTACCGACTTTACTTATCCGTGATCTACCTTTAACACTACTGCCAGACTCCCTTATAGTAGGCGTAATTCCAACGTAACTGCATAACTGTGCTACGTGTTCAAACTTTGAAAAACATCGGTTATAACAATTAACATAATCGCTGTCTTATCTCCTATTCCGGGTATACTTTTTAAACGTGTTAAAATATCCTGATGCACTTGCTTTACTAAATCTAATAATTTGTCTTCTATTGTCTTTATTTCTTGCTGTACTTGTTTTAAAATACGTCTTATAGAACTAACAACAGCTTTACTTGGATTACCCAATACAGATTCTCCGTGTAATTTATTTTTAAGCATCGTGCTCTGTTTTGTCAGCCTTGATAGTAGCCTTGTCATTTGCAGGCATTCTATTTGATGTTTAGAATTTCCTTGCCATAACTTTAAATCTACCTGTTCTGCATAAGAACAAATCAGTTTTGAATCACTTTTATCGGTCTTTATCTTAGATAACTTCATCTGTATAAAACGCTTTACTGATAAAGGATTTTCTACCGATACTTTTACTCCTGATTCAAGTAAATGATAAGCCAATTGATAATGATAGTATCCTGTAGCTTCCATTACACAATGGCTCTCTTTACTTAAGAGTTTTACAAACTTATTAAAACCAGTTACAGTATTTTTAAACTGATAGTATTTACCATCGGAATCTGTAACATCAAATACTAAATGACTAATGTCTATCCCAAAATATTTAATATCTTTATTCATAAGAAAATGTTTTTTTTGAAAGGACAAACTACGCGAGTTTCAACAACTTAAAATCGAGGTCAAAGCCTCATAGAACTGTACAAAATCTGTGTAGAAAAGAGAGGGGATTTTCAATGTTGACGAGATCTGTAGTCTCTACGTATAAAATAATCTTATTCCTCTCTTTTGTTCTTTCTGTTTATCTTTCTAATTTAATGAATTACAAACTTAAGATGTATAAAAATAATTGCGGTTTTGGTGCTTAATCGGAAGTACAGGCATATCTGCGAAGTCCGCCAAATTTTTTAATTTAAATTTTTAGAAAATAAGATAAATAGTAAATTAAAAAATTTGGCTCGTGTACAATCCGAAAGTTTAGCGTCTATTTATACGCTACGTTTCATATACATAAACGTTACCAACAATTAGATAAAAATGATAAAAGATAAGTTTAAAGAAATTGTGAAAAGTGGAATTCACCCAGCACTGAAGGAAGCTGGATTTAAAAAATCTGGAAATCACTTTATCAAAAAACTTAACGAAACACAACAGGTAGCTACACTTCAATTAAGTCAAGGAAATTCTCACGAGCAACTCCGCTTCTATTTCAGATGTGGAATCTTAATCAATGGTTTGAAACCAGAAAATCGAGATTTAAAATCAGAAATGTATGCTGATTATAGATTTAGTATTAATAGAATAACTGACGAATTCGAAAGTGATGAATTTAATATTACAAATATTACGGAAATAGAACCAATTGCTGAAAATTTAAAAAAAGTAATTGAATCTGACTTAATTCCTTTTTTTTATAATCACGAAACTGAAAAAAGTTGTATCGAATTTATGACTTCACAAGATAGCTTACAAGGTAGTTTTGACTTAATTAAATACTTATGTATAAATAATCAAATATCAAATTTGGAAGATTATATGATTCGCTTAACTAAGTTTCTTAAATCAATAAAAGGAAAATATAACGATCCGAATACTGCTCGGAAAAGAGTTGATAAAATGATTTCTTTAATCGCTGAATATGAAAAACTAACTCCTGAGTTAAAAGAAAAAATAGAAAAAAGTTGGTAACACCACCTATAGTTAATGCGGAGATTCTACTAAACCGAAAATTCATACTTTTACTTAAGTCCGCCAAATCGTTGATTTGGCTTTTAAAATGGAAAAGTAAAAAACAAAATATAAAAATTCGGCTCTGTGTTTATCCGAAAAGTTAGTGTCTTTTTAGACGCTACGTTCCATACACTAACCGTTGTAAGCAATTTGAGAAAATATGGGTCTTCATTTAAGTACAAGTCATTACATCTATGAAATTGGGACAAGCGATTTTTTGATTTCATTTTTTGATACAATTGAATATCGTCTTACAAAAGGTTTTTTTGGAAAAAAATATCCAATAGTATTAAATGAATTTTATAATGGAAATCTGAAATACGAAAATCTAGAAAAAGCGGAACGAGAACTCAAGGATATCCAAAAACGATTAAAAAAATTTAAACCATCAAAAGTTGTTTGGGACAAAAATGATTTGAATAAAAAACCCCCATGGGGAGATAATATTAGTTCGGATATAACCGACCTATCAAATTATCATGTTACTTCAGATGGAAAAGTTTTATTCGACGTAATATTTCGGGCAATTGAGAAAGGTAAATCCGAAAAAAGCGGTATAAAGATTGAATAAAAACTCCTTACAACAAAGCCTATAATTAATCCGGACTTGAGGTTTATCTGCCAAAGTCTGTGTGTTTTTGGTAGGTCGCAAAATCTTATGGACTTTGCATTTTAGACAAAAAAGAAAAAAACAAAATAAAAAGATTTGGCTAAGTGCTTATTCGGAAATTAATTACTTTTAAATCCCGTACTAACCATAGCCTAAACGTTGCCCACAAATTTGACCCGTCCTGAAATATGTATACAAAACACTTCAAGTATATGTATAAAAATGATGGATATGTAAAACGCTATAGTGAAAGCTTTAAGCTCAAAGTCTTGGCAGAACTTACCAAAGGAAACCATTCCAAAAGACAAATTGCATTAACTTACGGTATTCAATCCAGTACTATAAACGTATGGATCAAAAAGTATGATCGTAAAGATTTAATGAATACCCGTGTAACCGTGCAAACAGACGATGAACTTTCCCGTATCAAAGCCCTTCAAAAAGAGCTCAATCAACTTAAGGACCTTCTCATTAAAAAGGACCTGGACAAACTGGTGACCGATAGCTATCTCGAGGTAGCGGCCGAGAACCTAGGCTATAGAGATGTTGAAGAATTAAAAAAAAACTTAAACATAAAGCCCTAATGAAAGTAGCACCGATAAACCGTAATGAAAGGCTCTATTCAATTTGTACTATCTGTAATGCCTTTGATCTGAAAAGAGATGCCTATTACAAATTCCAAAAACGTTTTGTTATCAAAAAACAGATAGAACAAGATGTAATCCAACTTGTTCGGGAAAGTAGAAGAACACTACCTCGAGAAGGTACCAGAAAACTCATGAGATCATTAAAAAATGAGTTTCAAAAGTACGACCTTAAAGTCGGTAGAGACCAGCTGTTCCGTATCCTAAGAGAAAATCGATTACTCGTTAGAAGAAAAAAATATTCTTCTAGAACCACAAATTCATATCACCGGTTTTACAAGTATGGCAATATTATAAAAGACTTGAAAATCAATAGACCTAATCAAGTCTGGGCTTCCGATATAACCTACATCAGAACCATTAAAGGATTCTGTTACCTAGCATTGATCACGGACATGTACTCACGTAAAATCGTTGGATATGACCTAAGTGATAGCCTAGAACTAAAAGGGTGTGTCAGAGCTTTAAATAAGGCTATTTACAATGCTAAAAACATTGACCAACTTATTCATCACTCGGACAGAGGTATTCAATATTGCAGTAACGTCTATACCCAAATACTAAAAAGAAAGAAAATTAAAATCAGTATGACTGAAGAAAACCATTGCTATGAAAACGCCCTAGCAGAAAGGGTAAACGGTATTCTAAAAGATGAATTCTATCTTGACCAAACCTTTACCAGCGTGATACATGCTAAAAAAGCAGCAAAAAATGCAATCAAATTATACAACTCTAAAAGATTGCATTTATCTTTAGATTATAAAACACCTAATTACGTGCATCAATATGCCGCTTAAAACTAATATTAATCTGTAGCCGTATTTTAGGACGTGACAGTACTAATTCGTTTAAAAAACATAGACCATTACTCACCTAATGATATTAGTGAAATGGACAAAAAAAAATACGTTAGTCAAAAAGACAAATCCCAATATATTCCTGAAAATGAAGCTTACTTAGAATTAAATAAGTTGATAAAAGAAATTAGCGCAAAACTTTGGGATGATCAAAACGCTAAAAAAATGCTTTACTATACCGAAATGCTACTTTTCTCAATTGCTGATAGAGAAATTTATATGGATATAACTAAGAAATTGACATTAAAAATAAAATAATGAAATGCTAACAATGTTAGCTGTAATTTAAAAAAAGAAAAAAATTGACAATTAAAGAAGTAAAAGAAAAAATCTCTAAAGACATTACCCTTTTTACCGTTGGTGGGTTTAGACCTGAAAATACAATTCAAGAAAGTTGGATCGGAAAGGTTTCTGCATATAAAGCTGATGAAACTATTCCGACAGATAAAAATGGAGAATTAATGCTTCCATTAGCTCAAATTTATATTCCGAATTTACCTTTTATTCATCCTAAGTTATCGAACACAAAATTATTGACAGTTTTTATCTCAAATGAATATCCAGAATGTTTTGAGAAAATGGGAGAAAATTGGATAATAAGAGAGTATGAAAATTTGGAAGATATTACGATTAAAGATTTATCAAATCCAAAATCCTTTATAAAACAATTTCCTTTAAAAGCAGAAAAAAAACAAGATTGCCCAATTTGGGATGGTGGTGGTTTATCATCTGAAATGGAAGACGAGATACTTAAACTTGAAAATAGTGGGGAAATTGAAAGCTACTATGATATTGCGGATTTTCATCAATATGAACATAAAATTGGTGGATTTCCTTCATTTTGTCAATCTGGAATTGATTTTGGAGACGGATTTGAATTTGTATTTCAAATTACGTCTGACGAAAAAATAAATCTAAATATAATTGACAATGGAAGTTTGATGTTTGCTAAAAATGACCAAACAAATGAATGGAGTTTATATTATGATTTTTACTAAAAAAATAAAACCTACGGGCAACAATGGCTATAATTGATAAGGGTTTTGTGCTTAAAATAAAATCTAATCATTTCTAGTAAGGTTCCCCCCTAATCTTTTTATTTGACTTTAATATTAAAAAAGGTAAACAAAAAATATTCTGTTATATGCGTGGCGAAAACCAAACGCTATTAAATTATAAAACTGTAAAAAAATACATTTATCTTTAAAGTATAAAACACCTAATTATGTGTGCTTAAATACCGTTTAAAACAAGTATTAATTTGTAGCCATATTTTAGAACGTGACATTAAATAAAATGGAAAAATTAAAAAACTGTATTCTTAATCAAATAGTCATTGAAGAAAAATCAATGGATAATATTCTTTCAGTTTTTGAACCATTAGAAATAACTAAAGGTGAATTCTTTCTCAAATCAGGAAAAATCTGTCGGCAAATGGCATTTATTGAATCTGGTTATATGAGAATGTATGACATTGTAGATGGAAAAGAAATAACCTTATGGATTGGTAGCAATAGTAAATTTATAACTTCACTTTCAAGTTTTATTTTCGAAACATACAACAGTTGGAATATACAGGCAATTACTGACTGTAAACTTTACATCATCAATCGAGAAAATCATTTTAAACTTAGCAAAGCAGAACCTAAATGGTTAGAATTTGATAACATATTACTAGCAAATTCTTTTGCTTTATTAGAAAAAAGTATGTTCTCTCAACTACATACTACAGCTAAACAAAGGTTTCTTAGTTTATTAGACGAAGAACCTGAACTTTTTAAAAATGTTCCGCTACAATTTATAGCTTCTATGTTAGGAATTACACCAGAATCATTAAGTAGGTTACGAAAAATGAATTAACTATCATTTGTCAAGAGAAATTAAAGCTTGTTTACAGAAATTTGCTTAAATAAAATTTCAGACAAATGAATAAGCTACAAAAAGCTTTAAAAATCAATGCTTTATTCTCTAGTACATCAGGCACAATAATGATTTTATTAAACCAACAAATCGCAAAACTATTTGGTACTAGCAATAATACCGTTTTTTGGATTCTTGGATTAATCCTAATTTACTTTGCATTTACTATCTGGTATGAAATAAAGAAACAAAGAAAATTAGCTGTAATTTGGATTATTATTCAAGACTATACTTGGGTAATAGGAAGCTTAATTTTAATAATATTTACACCATTTAAAATTACGTTAATAGGAAATTTAATACTTGGGACTATAGCTTTAATTGTTTTATGTATGGCAATAAATCAAATGATTGGATTGAAAAAATTTATGACCAACGAGGTATAAAAAATATATGACATTTGTGTTTATTACCAAAGCTAGTTAAATAAAATACGACGTATATTAAGATAAAACCAAACTATTTATATTTATATTCAGTATTAAACTGAAACGACAATGCTTATCACCTGTCCTAATTTCATCAATACTGGACGTTGTCATTAATTAAAAAAACTAAATTGGAAATAAGAGAAACCCATAAAAATGAATATACGATTTCAACTGACAAAGATAAATTAGATATTTTATGTATTCATAAATTTCTTGCAAATGAAACTGACTGGAGTAACAGAATTCCAATAAACACGCTGAAAAAATCTATAGATAATTCTTTAAATTTTGGGCTTTATTACAAAAACAAACAAATAGGTTATGCTAGAATAATTTCAGACTATTCAACTATTGCATATTTAGGGGATGTATTTGTTTTGAAAGAATATAGAGGAAAAGGATTAAGTAAATGGTTGATAAATGAAATAATGAACCATCCAGATCTTCAAGGATTAAGACGATGGATTTTATTAACTAACACAGCCGAATGGCTTTATAAGAAATTTGGTTTTACGGAATTATCCTATCCTGAATTTTATATGGAAAAACATAACCCAGATGTATATAATAGAAAAACCTAACGACAGCAATGTATAAAAATGAACCCTCAATTTAGGGTTTAACCAAAGGTTATTATGTATTTACCACATCTAGTTTTCTTGTGGAAAAACTCGCATGCCTAAACTTGTAGCTTTTATATACAACATCGTTAGCAACAAATAAAAAATGAAAATTATACTATTACTTTTTTTAACCTATAGCATAAGTGCAACTGCACAAAATAAAGAAATTATAAGTTATTATGGTAACGGAAATATTGCTGTTCAAAAAAATAAAGATTCTGTTTTCTTTTATAATAATTTAGGAAATCTAACTCGATTAATTGATTTGAAAGTAAAAAAATCTATTTCTTATGGCTTTCCGATTGAAGCTCAAAATATTATCTTTTTTGGCACTTCAGATCAAAAAAGAGGAGATACTCATACTTTTCCTGTGTTTTTATATAGTCACATAAAAGAAAATGCAGGTGTCGTACTATGTAGTAAGCAGATGTATTATAATGATTGGGGATTGAATATAGGATATATAGAAAAATGCCCTGATGATACTGGTAGTAAAGATTATCGATTTGGAGAAGAGAATTTATATCAATACAATAATTTCGGACAATTAACCACTATAAAAGGAGATACGATAAGAGAATATGATATAAATGGAAATATGAAATCTTTTTTTAGAAGAAATTATTCTTCAGGAAAAACATATAACATTTACAAATATCATTATTCTGAAAATAAACTTATTAAAAAAGAAGATTTTGATACCGAATATGAAGATTCTATTTTAAAAAATATATCAAGATATGAGTACGACAATAAAGATAGGTTGAAAGTAATTAAAAACTTTAGTGTCTATAATAAAAAGGAACGTCTTCAATCTAGTTTTTTGTTTGATTATAATTCCGAAAATTTAATCCTAAGCATTCAGGAGGTGAGAAAAGGTTCTGAAGATAATAAGCGTATTTTATTAGAATATAAATACACTAAAGATTCTAAAATGGAATACTCATACATTCACCCTAACAAAAGCCTTAACTATAAATATGACGAAAAAGGAAATTTGGTTAATGTTTTAAAAAATGGAAAAATAATAAGTACGTATAAATATAATTCTAACGGAAGACTAATTTATTTTTTCAATGGCTGGAGTGAAGAAACATCGTATTTAGAATATAAATAATGTTGTTACACTAAAATTTAGTTGAGAGGTGAAAATTGAAAAACAGCAACAGTTGATTTTAAAAGATACTATGAAACAAATACTTATAATTATAACAACATTTGTATTCTTACAAATAACAAATGCTCAAGATTCAAACTGGAAGAAAAAAGTTTTCGGATCTACTGTTCAATATTATAATTCAGATGAAAAGTTAATGGAAAGCTGGACAGTAAACCATAACGGAGAACTTATTAATAATGACTTAGGTTTTGCCGTTTTTAAGTATAAATATGATAAGAATGGGAATATTATAGAACAAAAACATTTAGATTCACAAAGAAACCCAGCAGTTGACAATATAGGTGTGTCAATTTATAGGTTTAAATACGATAAAAACAATAATAAAATTTATCAAGGTCATTTTGGAAAAGATGGAAAATTGATGATTCCCAATGATAATATCATTTATTCAGAATGGTTTTGGAAATACACTAAAAACGATAAATTAAAAAAAATGAAAACCAAGAATAAATTTTAACTACTTACAAAATATAACCATCAAGTACTTTTCCTGAATGCTTTTAAAGCCTCTAAGTTTTTATCGCTTATTTATTAAAACTAGACCTTTACTACTATCTGTAATTTTATACTCATTATTAAATGGATGTATAAAATCAATAATTAAATAGTTATGTAATTATAAGTTTTAGCAAAAAATATACATCGAAGATTTTTAAAAATCAGAAGCTAAATCTACTTTCCCTAAAATTGATAATATTCCAACAATTATAATTACAAATCCTAAAACTCCGAAAAGAATTCTAGCCCCATTTCTCCCAACTATACTTACTAACAATCTAGCTTTTATACTTCCAAAAAAGAAATTCCAATCTTTGATACTTGCTATCAATGAAAAAAGTCCTGATGCTATAAAAACAAGCCCGAAAATCCAATCATTACTCATATTTATTTTTTTGTTAAAAGTAAATAAATATGAAATAATTTTCTTTCATATTGATGTTTATTTTCTACATATTAATTCAAAAAATTTTACTTTTTTAGTAACTGATTAAATTATGTTTCTAAAGCTGCATATCATTTAGTATACACAAAACCTAAAACAAGGTATATTCATTACTAATACTTTATATAATAAAAAAAAATAGCGGCTATAAGTAATTGAACTAAAAACAAATTCTTATTTCTGCCATCGTTGAATATCTTTACATCTATTCATATAAATTTAATTAAACAATAGGCGCTTTCTATTTTCAATACTTGATAGGCTTTCTATTCTGAATTTATTTATTAAACTAGGTAATTAGCTAATTATATAAAAACAATTGTATTACACTTTAACGCAACCATTTACACAACCTACACATCTAGATATTAAAAACTAAGTAAAATATGAAAACTAAAGTATTACTTTTAATAATTGCTGGAATATTATTCTCTTGTTCAAGCGATGATGCAAATCAAACTATTGATATGCGAATTAATCATTACCAAAGTACGGGTATCGGAGAAGGGTTATTTCTGACTTTATTAGTACAAGAAAATAACAATATTGGTTCTGGTAATTGGAATAAATTTTATGATTCAATTGAGGGATTTAATTACCAGCCAGGCTTTATTTATGATATTAGAGTAGTAGTTGAACTAATTGACAACCCACATGTTGATGTTAGTTCATTAAAATGTACGTTACAAGAAATAAAGTCGACAAAAGAAGTGAACAGTGAAACTACATTTGATATTGATTTAAAAATAAACGGTGAAAGCTTCATTACCTCAACACCAAGCTATAAAATTCTAGATCAAATTAAAATTGATTGTAATACTCTGTGTAATGAACTCGATATAAAACTAGAAAATCAAGATTTTATAATCGGAACTTTTAAAAGATTGCAACGTGAAGAAATACAATTAATTAACCTTAAATAATAAGATATTATCTATAAAAAATTACCATAGCTAAGTTCTAATTTAAAAACATGGTCAGTATTATTTAATTGAAAGGTTTGTGTATATTTAAGCTTTTTGTATGATTTTTAAGAGTTATGCTTTCTACAAAATTGAAGACCAAAATATGGATTTGAAAGTTATTGAGTTATTTAAATAAAAAAAATATCTATCTATAATATTTAAGAATAAATAAGCAGAAACCAATAACGGTAATAAAAATTATATGAAAAAAATTTTAGGAGCTATATTAATTTCACTTTTAATAAGTTGTAATTCTACTCAAAAAAAAGAAAATAAATTACTTAAAAAAGAAGCTGAATTATACGAAAAAGAAAATGAATTTATAGATAGAGAATTAGAGCTAACTAAAAAGGAACAAAAAATTCAAGAGCTTGTAAAAATAGAATCAATTAAAAAAATAAATGGTTATATTTTTAATGATTTTCATATTTCACAAAACAGAGTGGGAATTTTTTCTAAAGGAATGACTATTTCTGATCTCTATAATACACTACCAAAAGAACAAATTAAGAAAATAGTAAGTTACGGAGAATTTGCAGATGACTCATTTGATGCTTATGAAATTTATGATTCATACGGAAAAAAGATATTGATTTTACAAGCTGAAGAAAGTGGAAATACAAACTCAAAAATAAACTATATTTCAATTTTAGACAATCGGTTCATGACAACTGAAAAAATTGGTTTGAATTCAACTTTTGATGACTTTGGTAACTTTTATTCAACCGAAGACATTTCACCAGTAAAAGAACATATCTTTTTAAATGTTGAACACCTTAATGCCACATTTAGCATAAAAAAGACTGAACTTAAAGATGATTGGTGGGATGGAAAAGGAATTGATCAATCTAAAATTCCTAAAACCGCTAAATTTGATAACATTTCTATTTGGTTTAATTAATTACTATTAAAGATTATTTTAAACAGAACACTCTATACTTGTTATTACCTTAAGCTATATCATGAAAATTAAATTTTTGATTATTGCATTTATACTATCGCTAAATGCTTGTGCGCAAGTTACCCCAAGTGAAAAACAAAACAATAACAAAACACGTATACTAGGTACTCGAATTTATTTAGAAAACCCCGATAATTTTAAACCTTCACAAGATTTTATTGGCTTAGAAAGCGAGCAAACTGTTATTCAGTTCGTTGATCTTTATGGAGGAGATTACGGTTCTAATGCTAAAAATTTCACTAAAAAAAACTTCGAAAGCAAAGGAATAAACGTACTGAAATTTAAAGAGTTAAAAATAAATAATTACGATGCTAAACTAGCATTATTGCAAGGGACCCCGAATCAAAAAAGTTTACAATTAGTATTTGGTGATGGTGAGTTTTCCGCAATGGTAATGGCATTTATTCCAAATTTTGAAGAAGAGAATATTAAAAAAATAGAAAATGCATTATTAACAATAGAATACGATAAGGAACGAGTTGTTGACCCTTTTGAAATTGCATTTTTTGAATTAGATGATTCTAAAAGCTCTTTTAAATATTCTAAAACAATTTCTAATATGTTTCTTTACACTAAAGGTGGTATTAAAAAAGATGATTATGTTGGAGAATCGGCATATCTAGTTTCTCAAATACCAACCGACAGACCTAATATGAACCCTGAATTAATTCATGAAAATAATTTAAATTCTTTAAAAAATAACGGGCTAATTGTTTATAACAGAAAAGTTTCTAATAGAAAAAAATTAAACGGATCTGACTGTTATGAAGAACTTATAACCGGTTCATTAAACGATGAAGAAACGCAAATTAAAATGATAAGTATTGTTAAAGGCTCACATGTAGTTCAAATTAATGCTGTTATGAAAAATGATTTTGAATCAACACTTGAAGAGTTTGAAAAATTAACGAGTGAATTAAAAATGAAATAAAAAAATTCTACAGATTCAACCTAAATAAAGTCATGTGTAATAATAAAAAAAATATTAATCTAAAACACATTGTATTAACAGCAATAAAATCATAAAATTTACGTTATACTGGTAAATATTAAAAATCGTTATATGATTAGCTAAATATTTCTATTTAAGCCTAACTTTAATGATGTATTAATACGCAGAAACCACCAAACTTAAACCGTTATGAAAAATAAATTTATCTACTCAGCTCTACTGCTCGTTTTATTAAATTTCTCTTGCTCTAATGATGATTCACCTGAAATTGAAGCTACAAATGAAAATAGTGTAACTAATTGTGACCTAACAATTAAACCAGAAACTGCAGTTGCTATTTGTGTAGATGGCGCTGATTTTGCACTTCCTGATGAAATTTTAACATTTGCATCTACATTTTATTCGAGAGGCGACACTGCTTCTAATTCAACTTTTGTGTGGACGATAGAATCTGGAAGTTTAGAAGTTTTAAGTATTGAAAACTCTGTAGACGGTCAAATTGCCAAATCTGTAGCTACTATTAAATTTAATTCTGACTACTCAGGAAACGGTGTTGTAAAGGTTGATGCGGACAATGATAGCGGACGAGGATTTGCAACTCAAAGTATTGAATTAGATTCGAATTAAGAACTATACATTTACGCATCAGATTTATCTGAAATATTCTATTAAATCTGATGCTGTTTTTTTTAAAAATAAAATAATTTTATATCTGAAACATTATAAGAATCAATACTATTGATTTATTTCAGAAAATGCGTCTCTAAACTTAAAAAAGTAATTCTTCAAAATACGTTTTATCACTAATAACAAGAACAACTACAAATCACTTTATAGTTAATTTGATAAAAAATTATAAGAAAAATTGTGTTAAAGTTATTTTTCAATAGATAATTTTAACTATTTGCAATACTCAACAAATGAACGTAACTTTGGTAAACCAACTTGGTTAACCAATTAAGCCTTTATTTGAATGAAAAATCTATCTATCTTTTTTATAAGCTTTTGTACTTTAATAGTTTCTTGTAGAAAAGAAGTCAAATCAAATGTTGTTACTAATATTGATGAATTTAATGATGCTGTTGCAAACGCAAAACCTGGCTCAACAATTACTTTAGCTAATGGTATTTGGAAAGATTCAGAACTAGTTTTCGAAGGAAAAGGAACTAAAGAAAAACCTATAAAACTTACTGTAGAAGAAAAAGGCAAAGTTACTCTAGAAGGTCAGTCTAATTTACAACTTGCAGGTGATTTTTTAATTGTAGAAGGTCTTGTTTTCAAAAACGGATATACGCCAACGAATTCGGTTATTTCATTTCGCAAGAATAGAGATGAAATGGCAACCAACTCTCGCTTAACAGAATGTGTTATTGATAATTTCAATAATCCTGAACGTCATGTTCAAGATTACTGGGTTACTATTTATGGTAAAAACAACAGAATTGACCATAACCATATAACAGGAAAAAAGAATTTAGGTGTTACTATGATCGTTGGTTTAGATACTAAAGAAAGTATAGAAAACAACCATAAAATAGACCATAATTATTTTGGCCCTCGCCCTACATTCGGAAATAATGGTGGAGAAACATTACGAATTGGAACAAGCCATAATGCATTAGAAAATTCTAATACATTAGTAGAATCTAATTATTTTGATAGATGTAACGGAGAACATGAAATTATCTCTAACAAATCTTGTCAAAACATTTTTAAGTATAATACTTTTTTTGAGTGTACCGGTACTCTAACTATGCGTCACGGTAATGAAACCTTAGTTGATGGTAATGTTTTTATAGGAAACGGAAAACCAAGCACTGGTGGTGTAAGAGTTATTAATGAAAAGCAAACTGTTATCAATAATTACCATATTGGTTTAACTGGTTACCGTTTTAGAGGTGCATTTGTAATGATGAATGGCGTACCAAACTCACCACCAAATAGATATGTACCCGTTATAGAATCTAAAGTAAATAATAATACATTTATAGATTGTGATAACATTCAGCTATGTGCAGGAGCAGATAATGAAAGAAGCCAAGCCCCTGCAAGTTCTGAAATTTCAGGAAACTTATTTTATCATCAACATAAAAAAGATTTGTTTACTATTTATGATGATATCAGTGGCGTAACATTTAAAGATAATATTCTAGGAAACAATTTAGAAACTACAATTTCAAGTGGTTTTGAAAATGCTGAAATTACATTAGTAGAAAATAAAAAAGGTTTCTTGATTCCTAAATCTGATAAAATAAAAAATGAGATTGTAATTAGCGATAATATTGCAACTAAAGAGACTACAGGTACTACTTGGTATTCTAAAAAGGAACAAAATATAGCATTAAACTCTGGTAAAACAATTAATGTAAAAGCTGGAATTAACACTCTATTTGAAATCGTAAAAAAATCAGAAGCTGGAGATGTTATTGTTTTAGAAGAAGGTGGCTCTTATTTATTAACCAAAGCAGTTGAAATAAAACACCCATTAACCTTTAAAACCTCAGGTAAAAATAAAGCTACAATATTGTTTGAAAGAATGATGGCTTTTGAAATACAAAACGGAGGAAGTTTGTCTTTAGAAAACATAATATTTGATGGAGCAAAATCTCCAGATTATGCTGGTAATTCAGTAATAAGTACCGCTAAAAACTCAATGACAGAAAACTATAAATTATTTATAGATAACTGTGAGTTTAAAGATTTAATTGTAAATCATTCTTTTGATGTACTTAGAGTCTCAAAAGGAACTTTTGCTGATACAATTAGCATTCAGAATTCAAAATTTAAAAATATTACAGGTCATATAGCTGCTTTAGATAAAGAAACGGATGATATTGGTGCTTATAATGTAGAGTATTTATTAATGAAAAATAACACAATCTCAGATATACAAGGCGCAGCATTACGTTTGTATAGAGGTGGTAAAGATGAAAGTACTTTCGGTCCATTTTTAGAATTAGATCATAATGTTTTTGATAATGTTGGTTACGGGAAAAAGAATAAGTATGAAAGAGCTGTATCATTATATGGTGTGCAAGTAAATGATATTGAAAATAATATTTTTAATAACTCTAAAGCAATGGAAATGCATTTAGTTGTTGGTGAACCTATCGTTAATATTTTAAATAATAATTTTTATAAATCAGATAAAATTATTATCACAGGTGATCAAAAATATAATCTAGAAAATGCGTGGGAAATTAATCCTGAATTTATAAAAGGCACTTACCAATTATCAGATAAATCAGCTTTAAAAGGTAAAGGCATAGATCGTTCTGATTTAGGAATAATAGCTAATAAATAAAATTTAACTTTGGTTTTATTACAATCAAAAATTAATCATATTAAACTAATACAGACCTAAACAAAACTATTATAATGACAAAAATAAACACCAAATTAGTATTACAATATTTTTTAATGCTAGCCGTAGTATTATCTTTTAGTAGTTGTTTTGATACTCCTAAAAAAACTGCTGCCGAAGAAACAAAGACAGACATAAAAAAAGAAAAATACCCAAGTGATATTATTCCGTTTATGGATGAATGGAAAATTCTTTTAGGGGATGGTACATATTCTGATGAATTAGTAAATTATAAAAAGAAAGATTTCTTTTATGTTGAAAATGATGGTAAAACGGATTGGGTAGTCTATAAAACACCAAATTCTGGTGTTACATCTCGAACATCTAGTAATACAAGAACGGAATTAGGCCAAAAAAAACACTGGATACCTGAAACAGGAGGTAAATTGACTGGCAAACTAAAAGTAATGCATGTTTCTACCTCAGGTGATGCTAGAGTTGCCGCTTCGTACTCTGTAGTCGTAGGCCAAATACATAGTGATGAAGGTCATGAAAATGAACCTATAAAAATATTTTATAAAAAATTCCCAGGTCACACTAAAGGATCTGTTTTTTGGAATTATGAGATTAATACAGAAGGTGATAACTCAAAAAGATGGGATTATTCAACCGCAATTTGGGGTAATGATATGTCTGTTGTTGGTTCTAGTCCTACAACCTACCCTGAAGAGCCAGAAAATGGTATAGAACTTGATGAAGAGTTTAGTTATGAAATAAATGTTTATAAAGGCATTATGTATCTTACTTTTGAAAGTGAAGGACATGAAACTGTGAAGTTCACAAAAAACTTATTGAAATCAGATTTCTCCAAAAAATCAGATGTTCCTGAACAAATTTGGTCATTATACGCATCAATAGGGCGTGATGGTGTAGAGCGTGAAAATGCTTATGCAGGTGAAATACAATATTTTAAGCAAGGTGCATACAACCAAACAAATGGCAAAAAACCTGAAGACAATATTGTATGGAGTACTGGTTCTGAAACTTACGACGGAGATATAGCAAAACAATATGCAAACGGATGTTATACTGAAGTTTGGTTTAAAGAAGCTACTGTAGGTTCTGGCACGCAACCAAATGAATAATAAATTTAAAATAAACTCAAAATAAATATTATATAAAATGAAGAAAAGAATCACAACTATTACGTTACTAGTATTATCATTATTCACGACATTATATAGTCAAGAAATTCCGATTGAAAATTTAGAAACACAATTATCAGATAATACTCAACAATATTCTAAATCTATTCTGGTAAATGAAATTAAAGATATAGATGTTGAACATATAGCACTGACAAGTAAAAATCCAATATTAGATTACAATAAAGATGGCTACAAAACAATATACCTATTTGTAAAAGGTAATGGTAGCGTTATTGTTCAAGATAGCATTTATGATATTGTTCCTGAAACTATATTTTTACCGAATATTAAAGATATTACAATTAAAACGGCAGAAAAAGACACACTACATTACGTAAAAATAACGAGTAAATTAACTGCTCAAGATTTATTAGATCTTAAGGAGTTTCCTGCTGAGAGTACTCAAAATGTATATTATGCGAAATTTACAGATTGTGTACCATATACAGAACCTATAAAAAGTCCAAATACAGTTAGTCGTACAATACTTCCTAATAAAATCATCCCTAGAATAGCAATGGGTACAGTTCAAACAAAAGGCCCTGATGAAGTTGGTGCACATAAACACCCAATGTTAGAGCAATTATTTTTAGGCTTATCTGAAAACAACTGTGTTGTTTTTGCTGATGATGCTAAAGTAAATTTCCCTCAACATTCTATGCTTCATATTCCTTTAGGTTCAAGTCATTCTGTTACTGTAGATAAAGATGAAGTTCTTTACTACGTTTGGATGGATTTCTTTTTAGATAAAAAAGGTGAAGAGTGGTTAAAAACTCATAATGTAAGCGACGATAACTAACCTTTTTCACTTATTAATTATTATATACGTTGTGTTTTTCTTTAATGGAAAGCACAACGTATTTTTTTTCTTTTAAATAAAATAAATAAATGATTTCGTTTGATAATTACAAATAAAATACTCTTAAATTAATTAGCAAATGAGCTATAAAGCTTTGTAAATTTCCTTTACGAAAATTAGTACCTTTACCATATAAAGTAAGAGAGGAAAAGAATGAATTTAACGATTGAAAATATATTATTAGTAGGCTCTTTATTACTTCTTGTAAGTATTTTTGCAGGTAAAACATCTTATAAGTTTGGAGTACCTACTCTATTACTATTCTTAGCTATTGGTATGCTTGCAGGTTCTGATGGCATAGGAGGCATTAGATTTGATGATCCAAAACTTGCTCAATTCATAGGTATTGTGTCTCTTAATTTTATTTTGTTTTCTGGTGGACTTGATACCAATTGGAAAGCTGTAAAACCTATTCTTTGGCAAGGTATAGCACTATCTACTTTAGGTGTTTTATTTACTGCCGTTTCATTAGGTGTATTTGTTTGGTTTATAACTGATTTCACGATTTATGAAAGTCTTTTATTAGGCTCGATAGTATCATCAACAGATGCTGCTGCAGTATTCTCTATTCTACGTTCAAAGAGCTTGGCTTTAAAAAACAATTTAAGACCAACTCTAGAGCTAGAAAGTGGTAGTAACGACCCTATGGCCTATGTACTTACACTTGCCTTTTTAACATTAGTTATCAATCAAGATAAAAGCTTCTTATCAATAATACCCCTATTTTTACAGCAAATGATATTAGGTGGTTTATTAGGTATCTCATTTGGGTTTCTTAGTAAATATATCATCAATAAAATTAAACTTGATTTTGAAGGCTTATACCCTGTTTTAGTTATCGCTTTAATGTTTATTACTTTCTCTGCAACTGATTTTGTAGGCGGTAATGGGTTTCTTGCTATTTATATTTGTGCCGTTTATTTAGGAAATCAAGATTTAATTCATAAAAAAACCATTTTAAAAATGTTTGATGGTTTAGCATGGTTAATGCAAATCGTTCTTTTCCTCACCCTTGGTTTACTTGTTTTTCCTTCTGAAATTATTCCATACATGGGTATTGGTTTATTGATATCTATATTTTTAATAATTGTAGCAAGACCTGTTGGCGTATTTCTTAGTCTGATATTTTTTAAGATGAAAATGAGAAGGCGATTTTATATTTCTTGGGTTGGTTTGCGAGGTGCAGTACCAATTGTATTTTCTACTTACCCTCTTTTAGCTGGAATCGAAAAAGCAAATATGATTTTCAATATTGTATTTTTCATTTCTGTAACATCTATATTAATTCAAGGTACTACTCTTTCTATAGTTGCCAAATGGCTTAAAGTAGGATTACCAGAAAAAGCAAAAAAACTAAGTGCAACTGATATGCTTATGGCAGAAAACCCAAAAGCTGAAATGAAAGAGATATTGATTACTTCAGGTTGTTTTGCTGTAGATAAAAAAATTGTAGAACTTGGTTTTCCTAAAAATGCAATAATTGCAATGATTAAAAGAGATGCAAGCTATATAATACCTAACGGATTAACCAAAATTGAACCACAAGACACCCTTATTGTTCTTGCTGATAGACCTAATATTTTTGATGAAGTTTATGAAACTCTAAAAATTCGTAAAGCATAATAGGTAAAATAATAAACTATTCTATTTCGAAACTATAGCTGTCAATAAAAAGTTAAATACCCCTAAGTATTACTTTCATTATTTAGTTTATCAATATATTTAGTGTATCAAAAATTGGTAGCATAGTATATTATAAAATAGATAGACTACATGAAAGAGATTGTTTTAAATGACGGAAATAAAATACCTATTGTAGGTTTTGGAACGTATAAGGCAACAGAACAAGAAGGTATTGACGCTGTAAAATTTGCACTGAAAAACGGGTATCGTTTATTAGATACTGCCTCTAAATATAATAATGAAGAAGCTGTGGGTAAAGGCATCAAACTAAGTGGTGTTCCTAGAGAAGAAATAAAAGTTACTACAAAATTATGGAGAGAAAATCTTTCCTATGAAGAGGCTAAATCTGAATTTGAAACCTCTCTAAAAAAACTACAATTAGAATATATAGACCTATACTTGATTCATTGGCCTGCAAATGCTAAGAATTATGATAATTGGCAGCATGCAAATGCGGAAGCATGGCGCGCCATGGAAGATTTACAGACTGAAGGGAAGATAAAATCTATTGGAGTTAGTAATTTTTGGCCAGAACATTTAAAAGCGCTTTTTAAAACAGCACGAGTTTTACCTGCCATTAATCAGATAGAATTTCATCCTGGATATTGGCAACCTGAGGTTACTGCGTTTTGTAAAGCTAAAAATATCACAGTGCAATCTTGGTCACCCCTTGGCAGAGGTGAAATTCTAAACAATAGCACACTAAAATCTATTGCTTTGAACCATAATACTACTGTTGCTAAGATTTGTTTACGTTGGGTAACACAACATGATGTTATTGTAATTCCAAAATCTACCACAAAAGAACGAATCAAAGAAAATATTGATATTTTTGATTTTGATTTAACGCATGAAGAAATTCAGCAGATTAATAATATTCCTAAATTAGGCTATAGCGGAGAGCATCCTAATTTATGGCCCGATAGAGAGTAATTAATTACTATTTTTAAAACATAACCTTACCAACCTTAATTAACTAAAATGAGATCTCGCAGAAACTTTTTTACCAATATTATAGGTGTTTCAGCAGCATCACTCCTACCCTTTTCTATTTTCGCCAACGTAAAACAGAATGAAAAAACTATAGAAACTATCAAACCTAAGCGTCTTAAAAAAGGTGATACTATAGGTTTAATTGCCCCAGGTTATGCGGTAAAACCTGAAGTATTAGAGAAGGCAAAAGACACTTTGGTTAAAATGGGGTTCATTCCATATCATACGGAGCGCCTACTCTGGAACTACGGTTATTTTAGCAATACCGATACAGAACGCGCTGCTGATGTTAATGAAATGTTTGCCAACCCTAATGTAGACGGTATCTTATGCGCTCGAGGCGGATATGGTTGTACAAGAATCATGCATCTTCTAGATTATGAGCTAATTAAAAATAACCCAAAAGTACTTGTTGGATTTAGTGATATTACGGCCTTAGCCAATGGCATATATTCCGAGACAGGACTTATAACTTTTCATGGTCCGGTTGGGAGCACTCTAGATGATAAATATTCTATACAACAACTGGAAAATGTTATCATTCATCCTGAACATCAGCTGCTAATAAAAAATGTTATTCTTGAAGATGAAACGCTATTAAACAATCCAGAATTTGATAGGTACACGGTTACTCCTGGGAAAGCTACGGGTAAATTGTTGGGCGGAAGTTTAACCCTCATCAATGCTTTAATTGGTACTCCACATGAAATAGATTTTACCGATGCCATTGTTTTTATAGAAGATGTAGAAGAAGCTCCTTACCGCATAGATCGGATGCTTACCCAATTAATAGAAGGTGGTACTTTCAAACATGCTGCAGGTATTATGGTGGGTGTTTGTAATGGCTGTGATAAACCGGCGGCTTCAGGAAGCTTTACCCTTAGAGATGTGATTTTAGACCGACTCAAACCTTTAAACATTCCTACAGCCTACGGTATGAGTTTTGGTCATGTAAAAAACAACATGACACTTCCTATTGGAATCAATGCCACTTTTGATGCGGATAAAATGACGCTAAAACTACAGGAAAAAGCCGTTATATAAGTTTAAGAATAGGCTTTATCCCAATCTTTGAATACAACCTCATATCCTTGAGATTGAATCATCGCTTTTATTTCGGCTGTAGAACGCTCGTCAGAAATTTCAAACTGCTCTAAGGATTGCGGTTCTACGCTATACCCTCCAGGATTGGTTTTTGATTCGGCACTGATAGAGGTAATACCTAAATGAATAATGTGATCCCTGAATTTTTCACTTTCTCGGGTAGACATAGATAACTCCACATCTTCATCTAGCAAGCGATACGCACAAATTAATTGTACCAAATCTGAATCTGTCATTTCTACTTTAGGAGCAACATCACCTTCAAAAGGGCGTAATCTTGGAAAAGAAATAGAATACTTTGTTTTCCAATAGGTCTTTTGCAAATACCGTAAATGCAAAGCCGTATAAAAACTATCTACGCGCCAATCTTCTAAGCCAAATAAAGCACCAATACCTATTTTGTGGATTCCCGCTTTTCCCAATCTATCTGGAGTATCTAAACGGTAATGAAAATTTGATTTTTTCCCTTTAGGGTGATGCACTTTATAGGTAGCTTCGTGATACGTCTCTTGATACACCAAAACAGCATATAAGCCTGCGGCAACTAAGGTTTCGTATTCCTCTTGGTCTAGTGGTTGTACCTCCATGCTTATATTGGAGAAATTGTTTTTTATTAGTTCGATAGCATGCTTTATATACGACACTCCTACCGTTTTATTAGCCTCACCAGTAACTAATAAAATATGATCGTACCCTAAACTTTTTATCTTAGTTACTTCTTTTAAAATCTCAGCATCGGTTAAGGTTTTCCTAGGAATTTTGTTAGTCATACTAAAGCCACAATAGGTGCAAATATTCTGACATTCATTAGACAGGTACATGGGAATATACATTTGCATAGTATTCCCAAATCTTTTTTTAGTAAGCTGATTGCTGCGCTGTGCCATTTGCTCCAAAAAAGGTTTTGCGGCTGGAGAAATTAAGGCTTTAAAATCTTCTAATTCTATTTTTTCTTTTTGAAGTATTTGAGCAACCTCAGCAGTGGTTACGGCATAGATTTCTTTTTCTAAGGTATTCCAATCATACTGCTCAAATGTGGTTTTAAATGACATAGTGTACTTTTAAATTTCGTTTAAAAAAGAAGTTAAAGGGCTACTGGCTTCCGCTTGTTCTTTAACAGGTGCTAGTTTAGCCAGATAAGCCATTCTCCCTGCTTCTACGGCCATTTTAAAGGCTTGCCCCATGGCTATTGGGTTCTGAGAAACGGCTATTGCTGTATTTACCAAAACAGCATCTGCCCCGAGCTCCATAGCATAAGCGGCATGAGATGGGGCACCAATACCTGCATCTACAATTACAGGCACATTACTTTGTTCTATAATGATTTTTAAAAAATCTTCTGTTTTTATGCCTTTATTACTACCAATAGGAGCGCCTAATGGCATCACACATTGCACTCCTACATCTTCTAAACGCTTGCATAAAACGGGGTCTGCATGTATATATGGCATAACTACAAATCCTAGTTTCACTAATTCTTCAGCTGCTTTTAAGGTTTCTATTGGGTCTGGTAATAAATACCGAGGGTCTGGATGAATTTCTAATTTTATCCAATTGGTATCAAGAGCCTCTCTTGATAATTGTGCTGCAAAAACAGCCTCTTTTGCAGTACGAACCCCTGAAGTATTAGGTAATAAATCAATCCTACTACTCTTTAAATGGCTTAAGATATCGTCTGCTTCATCTTCTAAATCTACCCGTTTCAAAGCTACGGTAACCAACTCGCTCTCTGAAGCAAGAATGGCCTCTTCCATTACTTGAGCACTAGAAAACTTACCCGTCCCCGTAAATAAACGTGATTTAAATGTTTTATCTGCTATGTTCAATATATCTACCATATTTATTGATTTAGGTTGGGTCTCCACACCTGTTCTTCAATGCTTGTTTTTTCTAACGCTTTCTTAAAAAGATTAATGCTATTAAAATTTTTAGTAATTTCTGAGGCTACTGCTACCCCGTAAATTCCTGTTTCTAGAATTTCAGAAACATCATTTATTACAATACCACCTACTGCAATAACAGGAATATCTGTTTGTATATACTTCATTATATCCGCATAACCATCAATACCCAAAATAGGACTTAAACTCTCTTTCGTTTTCGTAAAATGATAAGGCCCTAAACCTATATAATCTACTTTTTTAGTAATAAGTATATTACAATCACTGACTGTATTTGCGGTACCGCCAATAATTTGCCAGCTTTCTAAATACTTTTTAGCAATAGTCGGGCAAGTATCTGTTCTTCCTAAATGAACACCATCTGCTTTTACCTCCTTGGCTATTCTATAGTGATCATTTATTATCAATCTAGTTTGATAATGATCTGTAATTTCTCGGGCTTCTGTAGCAAATTTCAAAACCTTTTTAGGACTCAAATTTTTTAATCGTAGCTGCACCAATGCTGCACCTGCCGTACAGGCACTTTTGATATTATTTAAATGCTCTTGAGGTGTTTCTCCTTGTGATATGTAGTGTAAATTTGGTAATTGCATTGATATTCTATTTAAAATATATTAGTCTGTAGTTTTGTTATTTGTTGTAATAGTTTTGCATGGCTTTAAACGCTGTTACAGGAGCACTATTATTCCAGACTCCGCCTAAAACTCCTATACCTTGATACCCTAATTGATGAATTTCTTCAATATTGTTCTCTGTAACTCCGCCCATACCAATAATCCGTTTTTGAATATGGGTTACCTTAAAACCTTTACCTTCATATCCTTTTTTAGAAATTGAAGAAAAAACGGGACTTAATAAATGATAATCAAATTCAAACCCACAAGCCTTTAAAACGTCTGGATCATGAAATGAAGAACTGATGGTTTTACCATACATATTGAGCGGTTTAAAATATTGCCCTGGATTATCTATATGATCTATTCTTTTTTGCTCCTGAAAATGAATACCTTTTAAATTATATACATTCACTAATTCATGAAAATAATGCACAACGATACGGTTATGATACTTCTCATCTATCAAATCTAAATAATCACAATGCTCTTGATAATTTTTAGAAGGCTTTCTTAAATGAAAATAGACTAAACCGGCTTCAAAAAGTTGGTGTAAAATTTCAATTTCATTGGCAATATCTTCCTCTGGCGCTATAAGAACTATCATACTTTTTTTTGGGTTAGGGATTGCAGTGGCATCCTTTTGCTGTTGGTGTAAATTTATGGCGTAAAACGACATAAACTTATACGAATAGGCAAAAGATATAACGGAAAGCCCGACTACGCCTTTTTCCAAGGCGTAGGAACCTCCTGTGTATACTACAAATATACTTCTGACCCTTTATCTTTAAATTCTTTAGACTTCTCCTCCATTCCTTTTTGAATGACTTCATTATCAACAATATCATGCTCCGCGGCAAAATCTCTTACTTCTTGTGATATTTTCATAGAACAAAATTTAGGTCCGCACATAGAACAAAAATGTGCCACTTTTGCCCCATCGGCAGGCAAGGTTTCATCATGATACTCTCGAGCTAATTCCGGATCTAGTCCTAGATTAAACTGATCTTCCCATCTAAATTCAAATCGCGCTTTTGAGAGTGCATTATCTCTATGTTGCGCCCCTGGGTGCCCCTTTGCTAAATCGGCCGCATGGGCTGCAAGCTTGTACGTAATTACTCCTGTTCTCACATCTTGTTTATTAGGCAATCCTAAGTGTTCTTTTGGTGTTACATAACATAGCATAGCACAACCAAACCAACCAATCATAGCGGCTCCAATACCGGAGGTAATATGGTCATAACCTGGCGCAATATCTGTAGTTAAAGGTCCTAACGTATAAAAAGGAGCTTCATCACAAAGTTCTATTTGCTTCTCCATATTTTCTTTGATCATATGCATTGGTACGTGACCAGGGCCCTCTATAAAACATTGCACTTCATGCTTACGGGCTATTTTTGTTAGTTCCCCCAATGTTTCTAACTCTGCAAATTGTGCCTCATCATTAGCATCTGCAACAGATCCAGGACGTAAACCATCTCCTAAAGAAAACGCTACGTCGTATTGTTTTAAAATCTCACAAATATCTTCGAAATGTGTGTACAAGAAACTCTCTTTATGATGTGCTAAACACCATTTGGCCATAATAGAACCTCCACGAGAAACAATACCTGTAACTCGTTTAGCGGTCATAGGTACATAACGCAATAAAACACCTGCATGAATTGTAAAGTAATCTACTCCCTGTTCTGCTTGCTCAATAAGTGTATCTCTAAAAATTTCCCAAGTAAGGTCTTCTGCGACGCCATTCACTTTTTCTAAAGCTTGGTAAATAGGCACAGTCCCTACAGGTACTGGAGAGTTTCGAATAATCCACTCTCTAGTTTCATGGATGTTTTGCCCTGTAGACAAATCCATAATATTATCTGCCCCCCAACGGCATGCCCAAACCGCTTTTTCTACTTCTTCTTCTATGGAAGAGGTTACGGCAGAGTTTCCAATATTGGCATTTATCTTCACCAAAAAGTTACGACCCAAAATCATGGGTTCTGCTTCTGGGTGATTTATATTACTAGGAATTACAGCTCTACCTCTAGCCACTTCTTCTCGTACAAATTCTGCCGTAATTTTATCGGGGATTGCCGCGCCAAAATGTTCTCCTTTGTGCTGTTTGGCAATTTCGGTCATTTCCTCCATACGCTGATTCTCACGAATGGCAATGTATTCCATTTCTGGAGTGATTATTCCCTTTTTAGCATAATGCAGCTGCGTTACATTTTTGCCCTCTTTAGCACGCATTGGCTTTTTTAGAAGTGAAAAACGCATATGATCTAAATTCTTATTGTTTAGACGTTCATTACAATATTCTGAGCTAAACTCTTCTAATTGTTCTACATCTCCACGATCTAAAACCCACTGCTCACGGATTCTATCTATTCCTTTGTGAACATTTATTTCTTTTGTAGGGTCTGTATAAGGTCCTGAAGTGTCATAGACCGTAACTGGCTCGTTTGGCGTAAGTTTGCCAGTCAAGGAATCTTTAGTATCACTCAACGCAATTTCTCGCATGGCCACTTTTAATTGTGGATGTAGTTTTCCTGCTACATAAATTTTTTTAGAATTAGGAAAAGGTTGCGTGCTAAGCTTTTCGTTTTTTGGTGCGGTGTCTTTGCTTTTCATATATTGTGAGATTTGATCTTTAAGAAATAAATACTGTGCTTGGAGTTTCTAAAGTGCAATTAACCGCCTTGAGTGGCTTGAATAATCAGAAGTGAATCATTATCATCCAAGATTTCATATTTCCAGAAATCTTTGGTGATAATAGTATTGTTTAAAGCGACTGCAATTCCGTTTTGAGGAGTTCGCAATTTTTCGAGAAGTTGCAATACGTTTGTATTTTTTTGAATACGTATTGGTTTTTCGTTAACTAAAATAGAAATCATGTACAGTATATTTTAAATATGCTGTAAATTTTAAAAGCAGAGAATATTCTTTGAAAAATGAGGTGCTTTAAGAACAAAGCACACACATATGAAAAGGTTGCAAATACCCATTTCAAGGTATTTTTCAACTTTTCCCTTCGGCGGTACTAACCGCATCAGGTTCAAAGGGTATTTCTCAGTTCCGTAAAAGGAACACCCCTAAAGTTTACTCTGTAAAACTATAAAAAAACTATGATACTAAAACCGGAATGAGGATATTTAAATGATAATTTCTAAGAATTAACAATTTAGTAACATGCCTATAAAAAAATAACACCCCTAAAATTTAGGAGTGTTATAGTCTATTTTTTTACTAAAAGAAGTTTTTAATTGGCAACTTCACTAATAAATTTAATTCTAAAAAGGCGTAATTCTTCATCTTCATAATCACCATCAAACTCTGTAATAGCATCTTCTATTCCATCTGAATCTGCTTCTAAAAAGTAATCATGCAATTCTTCTTGCTGATCTTCGTCTAAAATTTCATCGATCCAATAGCTTATATTTAATTTCGTTCCGCTATACACAATCTGTTCCATTTCCTTTATTAAATCAGGAATGGCTAACCCTTTTGCTGAAGCAATATCATCTAATGGAAGCTTACGATCTACATTTTGAATCACATATAACTTTAAAGCTGAATTTGCACCAGTACTTTTAACAACTAGATCATCTGGTCTGATAATATCATTATCTTCAACATATTGTTTGATAAAACTAATAAATGGTTTTCCATATTTTTTAGCTTTCCCCTCTCCTACACCATGAATATTTACTAACTCTTCAATGCTAATCGGGTATTTAAGAGCCATATCTTGTAAAGATGGATCTTGAAAAATAACAAATGGTGGTACTCCCAGTTTTTGACCTTCTTTTTTCCTTAAATCCTTTAAGATTTTCAGCAATTTTTCATCTGCTACTCCTCCACTAGTTTTAGCTGCGCTTACAATAGCATCGTCAGTAGCTTGATTGTATACGTGATCTTTAGTCATCATAAAAGAAACAGGATTCTCTAAATAAGCTGCTCCTTTTTCTGTTACATGAAGAATGCCGTATTGTTCTATTTCTTTTTTCATGTAACCAGCTACTAAGCCTTGGCGCACTAAAGCCATCCAATGTTCAACACCTTTATCTTTACCTATACCAAAAAAAGGTTTTTCGTCTGTTTTATGTGATGCTATAATTGCATTCGTTTTTCCGGTAAGTACTTTGACTATTTCTTTGGATTTAAACTTCTCCATAGTGCCTTTCACCACCTTAATAACTTTTACCAAATCATCTTTTGCTTCTTCTTTGTCTTTTGGATTTTTTGTATTATCATCCATAAGGGCTCCATCTCCATTCACCTCATCAAAATACTCTCCAAAATAATGAAGGATAAATTTTCTACGAGACATCGAAGTTTCTGCATAGGCTACCATTTCTTGTAACAATGCATTACCAATTTCTTGCTCAGCAACAGGTTTACCAGACATAAACTTTTCTAACTTCTCTATGTCTTTATAAGAATAAAATGCTAAACAATGTCCTTCTCCACCATCTCTACCTGCCCTACCAGTTTCTTGATAATAACTTTCAATACTTTTAGGAATATCATGATGAATAACAAAGCGAACATCAGGTTTGTCAATACCCATACCAAATGCAATTGTTGCTACTACAACATCAACCTCTTCCATCAAAAACATATCTTGATATTTAGATCGTGTTTTAGTATCAAAACCTGCATGATACGGTACAGCACTAACTCCGTTTACTTGTAATATTTGAGCAAATTCTTCTACTTTTTTTCTACTCAAACAATATATAATACCTGACTTACCTGAGTTTTGTTTTACAAAACGAATAATATCAGCTTCAATATTCTGGGTTTTAGGGCGTATTTCATAAAATAAATTAGGTCTATTAAATGATGCCTTAAAAAGATCTGCATCAGTAATACCTAAATTTTTAATAATATCTTCCTGTACTTTTGGAGTTGCTGTTGCTGTTAAACCTATTATTGGAATATTATCATCTAATCGACTAATAATATTTTTTAAATTTCGGTACTCTGGTCTAAAATCGTGTCCCCATTCTGATATACAATGCGCCTCATCAACAGCAACAAATGATATTTTTACAGATTGTAAAAATTCAACATACTCATCTTTTGTTAACGATTCAGGAGCTACATATAACAGTTTCGTTATTCCATTTGTAATATCGCTTTTCACTTGCTTTATCTCCGTCTTAGTTAAAGACGAATTTAAAACATGAGCAATACCATTTTCTGAAGATACACCTCTAATAGCATCTACTTGATTTTTCATTAATGCTATTAATGGCGAAACTACTATAGCTGTACCTTCTTGCATTAAAGCAGGAAGTTGATAGCATAGCGACTTACCACCACCAGTGGGCATAATTACAAAACAATTTTTTCCTTTAAGAATACTTGTTATTACCTTCTCTTGAAGACCTTTGAACTTAGAAAATCCAAAATATTTTTTTAGTGAGGAATGCAAATCAATATCACTCAAACTCATAATTTAGTTTACTATTAGTTTTCTACATTTTTAGTATTGACAATATTAAAGCACAATACTATTTAGAACCTATAATTTTCGAACAAAAACAAAATTCCACTTTAAAGTGTTTAAAATATACTATAACATATAGATTATGTAATTTTGTATTTAAATATAAGACATTCTTTTAGGAATACAACCAGATAATTGAATTATTTAAATTGAAAGAAAACACAGCAATACTCGATATAGCAAGAAGAACCATTGAGAATGAAGCTAATGCTATTCAAAACTTATCTACTTTACTAGATTATAAGTTTTCTGATACTGTGAATCACATCCTTAATTCTAAAGGCAGAGTAGTTATTACGGGTATTGGTAAAAGTGCTCTAATAGCTTCTAAAATTGTAGCTACTTTAAATTCTACAGGTACTCCTTCTATATTTATGCATGCTGCAGATGCTATACACGGCGATCTGGGAACAATTCAAGAAAACGATACTGTAATTTGTATTTCAAGAAGTGGTAATACTCCAGAAATTAAAATGTTAGTTCCTTTAATCAAAAAAGGAGGTAATATTCTTGTTGGTATGACGGGTAATTTAGAATCTACTCTAGCAAAACAATCTGATTTTATTTTGAATAGTTTTGTTGAAAAGGAAGCTTGCCCTAATAACCTTGCTCCAACAACAAGTACTACAGCTCAATTGGTTTTAGGTGATGCTCTTGCAATATGCTTATTAGAATTGCGTGGTTTTAGTAGTAAAGATTTTGCCAAATACCACCCAGGCGGTTCATTAGGCAAACGATTATATCTTCGTGTTTCAGATATTGCAGAAAACAATCTCAAACCTCAAGTAGCAATAGATGCCGATGTTAAAACTGTAATTGTAGAAATTTCAGAAAAAATGTTAGGCGTTACTGCTGTTATTGAAAATAATAAAGTGGTGGGTATTGTTACTGATGGTGATATACGAAGAATGCTGAATAAACATGATAATATTAAAGGGCTTACCGCAAAGGATATTATGACGAGTAACCCAAAAACTATAGATAACGATATGCTAGCTGTAAAAGCTCTCGACCTAATGCAGTCTAAAGGTATATCACAACTATTAGCCATAAAAGACGGCACTTATTTGGGTGTTGTACATTTACACAACCTAATCAACGAAGGAATTATATAGTAATGGAGAATGAAGTAAAAAATGAGATGTCTTTTTTAGATCATCTAGAAGAGTTACGTTGGCATCTAATACGCGCTACGTTAGCGGTTTTAATAATTGGTTGTGTGGCATTTGCCATGAGTGGTTTTATATTTGATTCTATAATTTTTGCTCCTAGCCGAATGAATTTCCCTACCTATGAATTTTTCTGTAGGATTGCTACTTATTTTGGAATGACTTCTGATTTTTGTGCAGAAGAACTACCTTTTACGATACAAAGTAGAACTATGGCTGGGCAGTTTTCTGCTGATATTTGGACCTCTATTTGGGCTGGTTTTATTTTATCTTTCCCTTATGTTTTATATGAAGCATGGAAATTTATTAGTCCTGGTTTATATGAAAAAGAACGTAAAAGTTCTAAAGGTTTTATTGTAATAGCATCTTTTTTATTCTTTTTAGGAGTGTTATTTGGATACTATGTAGTAGCTCCGTTTTCTATCAACTTTTTAGGTACTTATTCGGTAAGTGATGTTGTAAAAAATGAGTTCGATTTAAGCTCATACATATCTACTTTAAGAGCATCTGTAATTGCATGTGGAATTATTTTTGAGTTACCAATCATCATCTATTTTTTAACTAAAATTGGACTAGTAACGCCTGAAATTCTTAAAAAATATAGAAAAATATCACTTGTTGTTGTATTAATTTTATCAGCAGTAATAACTCCGCCAGATGTTGCTAGCCAAGTTGTAGTAGCTATACCTGTATTGTTTTTATACCAAATAAGTATTTACATATCTGGCTCTGTTTTAAGAAAAGAAGCTAAAAAAGAAAAAAGAAGAAAAAATGCCTAATCAAATAGAAGAATTCAACGCATATCGTTCTAAGATGAATGATAAGTTATTATCAGACAACAATAAAATAATTAAAAGAATATTTAATCTAGATACAAACGCATTTACTGCAGGAGCTTTAGATGTTAAGACTAAAGAGTTATTAGGCTTAGTAGCCTCTACCGTTTTACGTTGCGATGATTGCGTAAAATACCATTTAGAGAGTTCTCACAAAGAAGGAGTTACCAAAGAAGAGGTGATGGAAACATTAAGTATTGCAACGTTAGTTGGTGGTACAATTGTAGTACCTCATTTACGTAGAGCATATGAGTATTGGGAAGAGCTAGAACAGCAAGAAGGTTAAAAATTGATTAATAACTTGAGTGAGAAAACATTTTAAGTTAGTTTTGATAGAGAAATAAATATATCTTAAAATGAACTTAAGGTGTATTCATCATGCTATTTTAGTTTATTTACAAACATAAATAGTTAAGAAAAACAGTTTCAGCACATGAAGTTACGAGCAGATAATATAATGAAGTCCTACGGAGGGCGACGAGTAGTTGAAGGAATCTCTTTAGAAGTTAACCAAGGAGAAATTGTTGGACTTTTAGGGCCAAATGGTGCTGGTAAAACTACTTCATTTTATATGATTGTCGGTCTTATAAAGCCTAATGGAGGTAATATTTATTTAGACGATATGAATATTACAAACTTCCCGATGTACAAAAGAGCCCAAAACGGTATTGGGTATTTAGCTCAAGAAGCTTCTGTGTTTCGTAAATTAAGTATTGAAAAAAATATCATGAGTGTTTTACAACTTACTAAATTAAGTAAGAAAGAACAGGAAATGAAAATGGAATCTTTAATTGAAGAATTTAGCTTAGGCCATATTCGTAAAAGTCGTGGTGATTTATTATCTGGTGGAGAACGTAGACGTACAGAAATAGCTCGTGCATTAGCTACAGACCCTAAATTTATTTTACTGGATGAGCCTTTTGCAGGTGTTGACCCTGTTGCTGTTGAAGACATACAACGTATTGTAGCACAATTAAAAGATAAAAATATTGGTATTTTAATTACGGATCATAACGTACAAGAAACTTTAGCAATTACAGAGCGATCATACTTAATGTTTCAAGGTAAAATTTTAAAATCTGGTATACCTGAAGATTTAGCAGCTGATGAAATGGTACGTAAAGTATATCTAGGTCAAAACTTTGAACTACGTAAGAAAAAATTAGATTTTTAATTTAAGAAAGAGCTTTTTTAAGTCTAGCCTTAAGGTTTTTTGCCTCAACATCTGTCTTAACTAACTCTAAAGCTTTGTTCAAGCTTTCTACTTCTTTCTCCTTATCAATACCCTTGTATAGCTCTGCTAACAAAGAATAGTATAAAGGATGGTCCTTTAAATTAATTTTTAAAGCTTCTTTTATTGCTGTTTTCTCGCCTTTAACCTTTGCTAAAGCGTACGTTCTATTTAAAGCTACTATTGGTGAATACTCTATTTGCAATAAACGATTATAAAGCTGTAATATTTGTAACCACTTATTTTCCGATTCACTTTTTACAGCATGTAAAGATGCGATACCTGCTTCAATATGAAACTTAGATAGGTATTTTCCTTTTGCCGATAACCTCAAGTAATAATTCCCTTTTTCAATTAGGTCGGCGTCCCAAGTCTCTCTTTTTTGATTTTCATACAATACATATCCTCCACTCTCATTTATTCGAGAATCAAACCTTGAAGAATGAAAGCACATTAATGCCATCAAAGCATTTACAATAGGTAAATTTGTTTGTTTATTTTGGGAGAGAACATAACATAGCCTCATGGCTTCAAAACATAAATCTTTTCGTAGAATTTGATTTTTAGTTGAAGAATAATACCCTTCATTAAATAATAAATAGATAGTCAAAAGAACACTTTCTAACCTATCATCAAGCTCACTTTCCTTAGGAATCGCAATTGAAATATTTTTAGATCTCAATGTATTCTTTGCCCTAAATAATCGCTTATTAATAGTTTCTTTAGTTGTCAAAAAAGCCTCTGCTATTTCGTCAATTCCAAAACCACAAAGTACCCGCAAGGCCAAACCAATTTGGGCTTCTGAGGAAATTACAGGGTTACATACGGCAAAAATCATCTGAAGTTCGCTATCTTTTATATTCTCATCTGATAAATCAATATCAAATTCTTCGACAACCTCATTTGTTGCTCTTATTTCTGTTGCAATATTTTGAATGAAATTTTTATTCCTTCTTAAAAAATCTATTGTTCGATTTTTTGCAACACTGTAAAGCCAAGCGCTAGGGTTATCCGGTATCCCTTTTAAACCCCAAGTTTCTGAAGCTAAAAGAAAAGTATCATTTACGATATCTTCAGCAACTTCAATATGAATTATCCCAAACGATTTACAGAGTACAGCAATAATTTTACTGTACTCTGTTTTAAATAATTTAGGAATAAGTTCATGTTCTTTCATTACATACTTTAAACTCCAAATTGTGTTAAATGATGATCTAAATGTTTATAGAACATATTATTCCACTCAGTTATACTTAAAATTCCAAAAGAATGTGATTCTTTACCTTTAAAATCAGATTCTCCTAATTCTTTAGTTTTAGAAACAAAATCTATTAAACGTTGCTTTTCATCTTCAAATACACGTGTATCATTTATAATAAAAGCAGGCGCTGTTTGAGAGTTGCGTTTATATGGCTTTTCAGAAACAACAACATTTTTAATAAAAGTTTTTAAAACAAACCTCATTACAAAATTAGGTTTCGGATGTTTATTATCATAAACCATTTCATACATAACACTTGAATGAGCTAACATTTGAGCAACATTCATTTTACCCCAAACAGGCTGAGTTGTTGGAGTCAAAGTATTAATTCGTGAAATTACTTGGTTTGAAATTTTAGAAGTAAAAATATTTGGTAACGCCATAGCTTATCAATTTAAAAAATTATACATCAAAAACCATTACATCTCTAACTTCTACCTTACCTCCCATACGCAATGTCGGGCAACCTTCACTTAATTTAACAGCATCTTGAAGGTTATTTGCTTTTACAATTATATAACCTCCTATAATTTCTTTCAATTCTACATATGGACCATCACTTACAATTCCTTTAGCGGAAACTGTTTGGCCTTCAAAACCTAAAGCATTGGTAGCTACAAATCTTCCTTGAGCTGCAATTGTCCCAATCCAATCTTGCCACTCTGCAACCATTGCTTGCATTTGTTTAGGAGAAGGTGTTTCATCTTGTTTTCTTTCATTTCTGAAAATCATCATAAATTCTTTCATACTACTATGTTTTATATATTATACTCTTATGACGAATGAAAACTACTTAATTGGACACGTAATATTTTTTATTACAACCTATTCTTTCCTAACCTGTACACCACAGGCTTTAAATTTAAAATAAAACCGATTTACTCCACAATTATACTTTCATAATTAGATAACAATGTACCATCATCAGACATTCCTTCAATATAAAAGGTAACGTCTTTCAATAAAGTGTTCAACATATAAAATTTAGCAATTCCATTTTGATCAAAGAAAATTTCAGGTTCCCAATGTATTACCCCTAAATTATTAAAAGCTTCATCATTAAACGTTTTGTATTTAGGTAAATAAAAAACTTTATTTTGTTCAAATCCTTTATCCACAATAAACTCAATTCCTGCTTTTCTTTTGTTATTTTCAATAGAAGACAAAAAATCTCCACCAGATCGAGTAAATAAATATAAAACTTCTTGAAAGCCATCAGTAACCCCATTATAACGATTTAATTTATCGAAATAATAACTTTCTAAATCGGATGTTTTTAAACCATCAAGTATATTCAAACTTGGTTGCCTAACACCATCTAAAATTAATAATAAGGATGCATCTCTATATGATTTTATGATTAAAGTTTCGGTACTACCAAAATTTAACCCTCCTCGTACATCATACCCTTTTGACCTAATTAAATCTACAACATCAGGAAAACTAAAAATTAAATCTTCATCTACTAATTTTATGAACCTTTTAATGTATGGTAATACATTTGAATTCTTCCTAATCTTTTTTTCTGTAATATTTTCTGTTATTACAACCTCATTTAATTCAATAGTATTTTTTTCTATTTTTAGATTTGATAATTGATTGTTATTAACTATTAATTTGCTTTTAACAGTATTATCAGGATAAAAATTAAATAACCTATCTTCTACATTATTATTTTCTAAAGAAAGATAAATATTAGGTTTCAACTGTTTTCCTTTATCATCGGATTGAACCACATACATTTTTTCATTATTGTTTAAAAAATAATTAGCTACTGAAAATTTATTATCAACAACATCAATTGTCATTGAAGTATGATTTAATGTAGGAAAAATAAAAATTTTAGGGCTAGTTTGATCTTCTCTATTTAATACTCCATTTAAAGTAACCCCCCTCTCAAATAAGTATTTCGGCTTTAATTGTTCACTAAAAATATTTTTCCAACTATATCTACTCCAACCCTGAATAAGTAACAACATATCTAATTCATATTCTTTCTTAGAATCCATTTTCTCGAAATAATATGATGGTTTTTCGATAAAACCACTCAAATAAGGTTTTAAATAAAATGTGCTAAAAATATTATCATTAAAGTTATGCGAAATAGTCCCTGTTGGCAAAACAGAAACACTTATGTTCGTATTTTTTTTAATTAAATTATTCTTTAATATCACTTCAATAGAATCACTTATAATATTCACTTTCTCAACTTTTACATCTTCCAACAAAAGCCCACTCGCATTAAAAAAAAGACGCTCTAAAACAGGTTGATCATTAGAATTAAAAAAAGTAACTGTATTCACTCCTATTGGTAAATCGGCACCATCTAACACGAAAGAACGATTAGTTTTCTCTTTACTAAATGTAATATCAATTTTTTTAGAGTACCCATTTTTATGAATCAATACATAAAATTTTTCTTGAAAAATATCATCAATTATCTTTTCATTAGCTGTTAATGATACCAGTATTTGTTTTTGTCTACTATTATTTTTTAAAATAATATTTATTCCCTTTTCTTTTGCTATTGGTAAGTTAAAAATACTTTCATCACCATTACTTGACTGTATTTTAGCATGATATTTAGCACCAAACCTCGGAATTAATGATATTGTGGCATGCCCAAGGTGAGATGTTGAAAATTTTGTCACTTCATTTTCATATTCATCATAAACAACTACATTCTCTATTTGAACGCCATAGCCATTACTATCTATTGCTTTAATTCCTACATTATTTTCAATATCAGACACAAAATTACCTCCCTCTGGTAAAAATTGAATATCATATTCTTTTTCTACTTTTTCTGAAACTGAAGCTAGAGGCTTATTTATAATTTCTATTTTTTGAACAAATGAATCCTCTTCTTTAAAGTTTTTCATCCAATTTGTCTGTGCCTTTACATAGTATTTACCAGATGTATAAGTTGAATCAATAGGTATCGCCCCTTTCAAATATCCATTTTTAGCTAAGTATAGACTTTTTTTAACTTGTACACCTTTTTCATCATATATACCTACATACACATTCGATGTTTCAATAAAGGGCTTATTCTGTTTTCTATTATATATATAACCTTTGAACCAAACTGATTCTCCTACAATAAAAGTACTCTTGTTTACATGCAGAAAAATTGACTCCCTTGGTAATTCAAAATACTTTTGCAAAGTTTCCTGAGTTTTAGTTTTGTCTATTATTTCTTGTGAATAGGAATTAAAAAAACTCCCAAAAATTACAATTAACAAAATTAACTTAGAAGGCTTAACTGTATTAAACTCATTCATATTTGCAAAAATTATGTTATTTAAAAATTACGATTTCTTGTCTCCTAATTTACTCGCAACAGAAATTAAAATATATAAAATAATAATTGTTGGTACTGCTATATATTTTAATGTTGCTAATAAAATAATACAAAGGATTAAAAATATGTAGCGAATAGAATTGTCTTTAAAGCCCCAATTTTTAAATTTCAGAGCAAAAAGAGGCAAACTACAATTTAGTAGAAAAGCACTTAAAAAAGATAAACCGATTAAAAACCAATGGTTTAATATAATTGCATTTAGTATATCATTATTATGATACATTAAGATTAATGGGAATGATATAATTAAAAGTGTATTTGCTGGTGTTGGCAAACCTATAAAAGAATCTGTTTGGTTTTCATCAATATTAAACTTTGCCAAACGATACCCTGATGCAAGTGTTACTACAAAACCTAGAAGAGGCACAAAAGAAGATATATGTAAACCACTTAAAAGAAAATTGTCTGATGCTTCTCCAAATAAAGAAACGCCCCAACTGCCCGAAAAAGACATGTCTAGCAACTTATACATAACCAAACCTGGCACCACACCACTTGTTACCATATCTGCTAAAGAATCTAGCTGTAAACCTAATTCACTTTTGACATTTAAAAGTCGTGCTGCAAAGCCATCGAAATAATCAAAAACAATACCTAAAAAAACAAATAAGGCTACCATTTCAAATACACCATGTACTGCAAAAACAGCAGCAATACATCCGCAAAATAAATTTAAAAGTGTAATAAAATTAGGTATGAGTTTTTTCATGATTGTTAAGCTTTTGGTAAAAATAGGATAATTTTCTTTGAAATAATTTAGTACAAAAAATTCTTCGCATATTTGTTAACAGAAAGCCTTTTTGATCGACTATGCAATCTAAAAAAATTATTTTCTTGTTTGTACTATTGTGTACTACGTTAGGTTTTTCTCAACCAGAATTATCGGAAAATGCTACAATAAGTCTTCTTACCGTTGGCACAGCTGATGAGTTACATTCTAAATTTGGGCATAGTGCTATCCGAATTAAAGATTCTGGCTTAGGTATAGATGTAATTTATAATTATGGTCACTTTGATTTTAACACACCTAACTTTTATGTAAAATTCACACAAGGCAAACTTTTGTATGAACTTTCTCGAAATTCATATTCGAATTTCATGTATGGTTATGAAATTGAAAATAGATGGGTTAAAGAACAAGTTTTCAATTTTACACAAAAGCAAAAAAACGATTTTTTTAAGTTTTTAGAAAAAAACTATCTTCCTGAAAATAGATACTACAAATACGATTTTTTATTTGATAATTGTTCAACTCGTATTCCAGATGCTTTAAAAACTGTACTTGGAGATGAATTGAATTTCGATTATTCTCAAATTGAAAACCAATACACATTTAGAGAATTGTTGCATCAAAATTTAAACACAAACTCATGGGCTACCTTTGGTATAGATTTAGCATTAGGCTCTGTTATAGATAGAGAAGCGACATTTTATGAGCAAATGTTTTTACCAATTTATGTTTTTAAACAATTGCCTTACACAACAATAAATAACACCCCAGTTGTAACTAAAGACGTTTTATTGTTAAATGAAAAACCAAGAGAAGATTCTTCTATTTTTTTATTATCGCCACTTTTCTGGGTTTTAACGATATTACTTATTGTAGCTCTTATTACTTACAGAGATTATAACAAGCAAAGCAGAAATAGAAGTTTAGATTTTCTTTTATTCTTCATCACAGGTATAGCAGGTTTATTAATACTTTTTCTTTGGTTTGGAACAGATCATAAAGCAACAGGTGGCAATTATAATTTTCTTTGGACTTTCCCTCTAAATCTAATAGTTGCATTTACTCTCTTAAAAAAAGAAAAACTACCAAATTGGCTATATTTTTATTTAATTGGTCTGGGAGTTCTTCTTTTAATCGCTATCGTTTTATGGGTTTTTAAAGTACAGGTATTCAATATCTTAATCATTCCTATACTATTAGCTCTTATTATTAGATATTCATTTTTATTTTATATGCAAAGGTCTGCTTGAGTTCACTAACTTTGTCAATTCTAATATAAATATTACATGAACCTTCTCTCAGTAGAAAATATTGCTAAATCATACGGTGAGCACGTATTATTTTCTGATATATCATTCGGAATCAACAAAGATCAGAAAATAGCATTAATTGCTAAAAATGGTAGTGGTAAAACATCTATCTTAAATATACTTTCAGGTTTAGACACGCCAGATTCTGGCCAAGTAAACTATAGAAAAGATATTAGAGTATCTTTTTTAGATCAAGAACCAAATCTAAATCCTGATTTAACAATTGAAGAAACGATTTTCGCTTCTGATAATGAAGTTTTAAAGGTAATTAGAGCTTACGAAGTTGCATTAGAAAACCCAGAAGAAGCAGATGCTTATCAAGCTGCTTTTGAAGGTATGGAGCGTTTTCAAGCATGGGATTTTGAAACACAATACAAGCAAATACTTTCTAAATTAAATTTAGATGATGTTAGCTTAAAAGTAAGTATACTTTCTGGTGGACAAAAAAAGCGCTTAGCATTAGCAAATGCATTGATCAACAAGCCTGATTTATTAGTCCTTGATGAGCCTACCAACCATTTAGATTTAGAAATGATTGAGTGGTTAGAGCAATACTTTGCTAAAGAAAACATGACTCTTTTTATGGTTACTCACGACCGTTACTTTCTAGAACGTGTTTGCAATGAAATTATTGAATTAGATGAAGGTGTAATATACCCATACAAAGGTAATTACTCGTATTATTTAGAGAAAAAAGAAAACCGAATAGAGCAAGAAGCTACTGAGCAACACAAATCAAAACTTCTATTTAAAAAAGAATTAGATTGGATGCGTAAGCAGCCAAAAGCGCGTACTACAAAATCTAAATCTAGAATTGATGATTTTTACGAAATCAAAGAAAAGGCAGGTAAGCGTAGAAACGAAAATGAAGTAGAATTAGAGATTAATATGCAGCGTATGGGAAGTAAAATTCTTGAGCTACATAAAATATCAAAATCATATCCTGGCAAACCTATTTTAGATAAGTTCGAATATAACTTTTTACGTGGTGAGCGTATTGGTATTATTGGAAAAAATGGCGCTGGAAAATCTACATTTTTAAATATCTTAAGTGGCAAAGAAGAGCCAGACAGTGGTAAAGTAATTGTTGGTGAAACTATTAAATTCGGGTACTACACACAAAAAGGTATCGATATAAAAGAAGGCCAGAAAGTTATTGATGTAATTAGAGAATTTGGTGATTACATACCCTTAATGAAAGGGCGTCAAATATCTGCACAACAATTATTGGAACGCTTTTTATTTGACCGTAAAAAACAATATGATTTTGTAAGTAAACTAAGTGGTGGTGAACGAAAAAGACTGTACTTATGTACCATACTTATTCAGAACCCTAACTTTTTAATACTTGATGAGCCTACTAACGATTTAGATATTGTAACATTAAATGTTTTAGAAAGCTTCTTAACAGATTTCCCAGGTTGTTTATTAGTGGTATCACATGATAGATACTTTATGGATAAAATTGTAGATCACTTATTTGTATTTAGAGGTGATACTGTTGTTGAAGATTTCCCAGGTAACTATTCAGATTTTAGAAGCTATGAAGATAGTGTTGTTATAGAAAACAGAGCTGCTAAAAAAGATAATAATCAAGCCGATACAGTAGCATCAACAAACGATAAAGGTTCTTGGAAAAAAGAAGAAAAGAAAAAGTTATCTTTTCAAGATCAGAAAGAATATACCAATATCGAGAAAGATTTAAAAAAGCTCGAAATTAAAAAGGAAGAAACACAATTGAAATTTGCAGATGGTTCGCTTTCTGGTGATGAAATTGACAAATTATCTATTGAATTAAAGAAAATAGATGATGCTATCGAAACTAAAACAGAACGTTGGTTTGAATTATCAGCATTATTGGAGTAGTAAAAATGTATCGCTTTTTTAGTCATTTAAAATTTTTATCAAAAGCCACAAACGAGCATGGGGTACACTCCCCTTTTGTTTATGCTTTTGTGACTAAATGTTTATATAGCAAAACAAAGTTCAACGTTTCAAAAACAGTAAATGTGTTATTAAAAATGTTGGACTATTTCAACATTCAAAAAATACATTTAGTAAATGAAAACGCTACGTTATCAAAAACTATAAATGAACAATTTGATACTATTGAGTTTGACAACTCTTCTGCTGACTTCATTTATATCAATACTTTAAAAAATGTTGATATTTACAGTGTATTACTAAAAAACAAAGCTATACATAACGAAAGTATTATTTTTATAGATTGTATTATTGAAGACAGAGAACTTTGGAATACATTAATTAAAAATGAAAAATTCACAGTAAGTATTAATCTATTTTATTGTGGAATTCTTTTTTTCAGAAGAGAGCAGGTCAAAGAGGATTTTAAAATTCGAATATAATCCTTTAATTTTAGCATAAAATCTACCCAAAAATGGATTACATTCTTTACATTATATGTTTCTTTTTAGCTGCAATTTTTATAAAAAACCTTATGGGTAATCGTAAAAAATCTAAAGAAAGAAAAAATCGCAGATTCATGGATAAAAAATAAGAATTTCTAATTCATTATTTTTAATATATTTCATGCTTTATAAATCACCAGACAACGCTTCTATAAAAGAATAATCTAACGTATGAAGGTATACACAAAAACAGGAGACAAAGGTACAACAGCCCTTTTTGGAGGTACACGTGTACCAAAACACCACATAAGAATTGATAGTTATGGTACTGTCGATGAATTAAACTCTTGGATAGGGCTTATTCGTGATCAAAAAATTGATCCAATTATAAAAAACGCATTAGTTAATATACAAGATAAGCTCTTTATAGTAGGTGCAGTCTTAGCCACAGACCCTGAAAAAGCTATTTTAAAAAACGGAAAAGAACGCTTAAATATTTCTAAAATTAAAGATTCAGATATAGAATTTTTAGAATTAGGTATCGATGCTATGGAAGTAAACTTACCTGCAATGACACATTTTATTCTGCCTGGCGGGCACACAACAGTGTCATACTGTCATATAGCAAGAACAGTTTGCCGAAGAGCAGAGCGACATGCATCTCAACTAAATGAAATTGAACCGTTTGAAGAAAATGTTTTAACCTATTTAAATCGTTTGTCAGATTATCTTTTTGTAGTATCAAGAAAGCTCTCTTTTGACCTAGGTGCAGATGAAATAAAATGGATTCCTGAAAAAAAATAATACTAAAACCTTCATTTTTAAGTTATAAAAGAAGAAATACGCAAATATTTTCACAATAATTGTAAATAAACTTGGCTATTTCAATTTAAAATTTATTTTTGCAAAAAATTAAAATCAGACTATTAAAATGTATTGGACTTTAGAATTAGCATCTTACTTAAGTGATGCACCTTGGCCAGCTACCAAAGACGAGTTAATAGATTACGCTATTAGAACCGGTGCTCCATTAGAGGTTGTAGAAAACCTACAATCTATGGAAGAAGAAGGTGGCGAAATATACGAATCTATCGAAGAAATATGGCCTGACTACCCATCAGAAGAAGATTACCTCTGGAATGAGGATGAATATTAAAATATTATAGAATTACATTAAAAAAGTCTCATACGAGGCTTTTTTTTTGCTTAATTTTGAAACTTACAACGTATTCTATTCTGTAATACATTATAAGTTCATTTTGTCATGCTTTTATACCAAAGTAGCTTTGGTATGGTTATGGCATAATTCAAAATAAATAAATTACCAATATGAGTTTTTTAAATTCTGTCTTAAAAGTTTTTGTAGGCGATAAAGCTAAAAAAGATGTAGGTGCACTACAACCAATTATAAAACAAATTCATTCTTTCGAAAAAGAACTAGAAGGTTTATCGATAGATGAAATTCGAAATAAAACATTCTTCTTTCAAAATAAGATTAAAGAAAGTTGTAAAGAAATTAATGATAAAATTGAAGCTTTACAAGAAGAAGTAAAAGCATCGAAAGATATTGATAAGAATGAAGATATCTACGAAGAAATAGATAAGCTAAAAGAAGAAGCTTATCAAATTTCTGAAAAAACATTAAATGAGATTCTTCCTGAAGCTTTTGCTGTAGTGAAAGAAACAGCAAAACGTTTTACAAACAATACAACACTTACTGTAACTGCTACTGAATTTGATAGAGAATTATCTGGTAGTAAAGACTATGTTACTTTAGAAGGTGACAAAGCTATTTGGAAAAACTCATGGGATGCTGCTGGAAAGGAAGTTACTTGGGACATGGTACATTATGATGTTCAATTAATTGGAGGTATTGCATTACACCAAGGTAAAATTGCAGAAATGCATACTGGTGAAGGTAAAACCTTAGTTGCAACCCTACCATTATATTTAAATGCATTAACAGGTAACGGAACGCATTTAGTTACTGTAAATGATTACCTAGCAAAGCGTGATAGTGCCTGGATGGCTCCAATTTTTCAATTTCATGGTTTAACTATTGATTGTATTGATCTTCACCAGCCTAACTCAGATGGTAGACGTGCTGCTTACAATGCTGATATTACTTATGGTACAAATAACGAATTTGGTTTCGATTATTTAAGAGATAATATGGCCCATACGCCAAGTGATTTGGTACAAAGACCACACAACTATGCTATTGTTGATGAAGTCGATTCTGTATTAGTCGATGATGCGCGTACACCATTAATCATATCAGGCCCTGTACCTAAAGGAGATATTCACGAATTTGATGAGTTAAAACCAAAAGTTAATGATATTGTACAACTACAAAGACAATATTTAACAGGTGTTTTAGCTGAAGCAAAAAAACTAATTACTTCTGGCGATACTAAAGAGGGTGGTTTTCAACTTTTAAGAGTACATAGAGGTTTACCTAAAAATAAAGCATTAATTAAATTTTTGAGTGAAGAAGGTGTTAAACAACTACTTCAAAAAACTGAGAATTTTTACATGCAAGACAACAACCGCGAAATGCATCAAATTGATGAAGCATTATGGTTTGTAATCGATGAGAAAAATAATCAGATAGAACTTACTGAAAAAGGTGTTGAACATATTTCTGGAGAGCAAGACAAAGAGTTTTTTGTAATGCCAGATATTGGGATGGAAATTTCTAAAATAGAAAATCAAAACCTAGAAATAGAAAAAGAAGCTGAACTTAAAGAAGTACTTTTTAAAGACTTTGGAATAAAGAGTGAAAGAATTCATACTTTAAATCAATTATTAAAAGCATATACATTATTTGAAAAAGATGTAGAATATGTGGTAATGGATAATAAAGTAATGATTGTTGATGAGCAAACTGGTCGTATTATGGACGGCCGTCGTTATTCAGATGGTCTTCACCAAGCTATTGAAGCTAAAGAAAGTGTAAAAATAGAAGCTGCAACGCAAACATTTGCTACAGTTACTTTACAGAACTACTTTAGAATGTACAACAAGCTTTCTGGTATGACAGGTACTGCAATTACTGAAGCTGGAGAATTTTGGGAAATCTACAAGTTAGATGTAATGGAAATTCCTACAAACAGACCAATCGCGCGTGATGACAGAAATGATTTAATTTACAAAACAAAAAGAGAGAAATATAATGCTATTATTGAAGAAGTTACTAAACTTTCTGCCGCAGGAAGACCTGTTCTTATAGGTACAACATCGGTTGAAATTTCTGAACTTTTATCTCGTATGCTTAGTATTCGTAAGGTACCGCATAATGTATTGAATGCTAAAATGCATAAAAAGGAAGCTGACATTGTTGAAGAAGCTGGTAAGGCTGGTATTGTAACCATAGCAACTAACATGGCCGGTCGTGGTACCGATATTAAACTTTCTGAAGCCGTTAAAAAAGCTGGAGGTTTAGCTATTGTTGGTACAGAACGTCATGATTCTCGTCGTGTCGATAGACAATTAAGAGGTCGTTCTGGTCGTCAAGGAGATCCTGGAAGCTCACAATTTTATGTTTCTTTAGAAGATAACCTAATGCGTTTATTTGGATCTGATAGAGTTGCTAAAATGATGGATAGAATGGGCTTAGAAGATGGTGAAGTTATTCAGCATTCGATGATGACCAAATCTATTGAGCGTGCTCAGAAAAAAGTAGAAGAAAATAACTTTGGAGTTCGTAAACGTTTATTAGAGTATGATGATGTAATGAATGCACAACGAGAAGTTGTTTACAAACGTCGTCGTCATGCATTACAAGGGGAACGCTTAAAAGTTGACATCGCTAATATGATTTATGATACCTGTGAAGTTATTGCAGATACAAATAAAGCAGCAAGCGATTATAAAAACTTTGAATTTGAATTAATCAAGTATTTTTCAATAACATCTCCAATTTCTGAAGAAGAGTTTTCTAAAAAAACTGCTCAAGATATTGCAGCTATACTCTATAAAAAAGCATACGAGTACTACCAAGAAAAAATGGAGCGTAGTGCCACCAACGCCTACAGAGTTATTAAAAATGTATTTGAAGAAGAATCAAATAAGTTCGAACGTATTGTAGTTCCTTTTTCTGATGGAATAAAAACCTATAATATTGTTACAAACTTAAAAGATGCTTACGAAAGCGATGGTAAACAATTAGTTACTGATTTTGAAAAAAACATAACATTAGCAATTGTAGATGAAGCTTGGAAAGTTCATTTAAGAAAAATGGATGAATTGAAGCAATCTGTACAATTAGCAGTGCATGAGCAAAAAGATCCTTTATTAATCTACAAGTTTGAAGCATTTGAGCTTTTTAAAGGAATGATTGATAAAGTTAATAAAGAAGTTGTTGCGTTCTTATACAAAGGTGATATACCTAATGGAGAAAACACTAATATTCAAGAAGCTCGTAACATCAATCGTCCTAAAGAAGATTTAAATGTTAGTAAAGAGGAGGTTTTAAATAGTGATGAACTTGCGGCTCAAAATAGAGCTGTTGGTCAAAATCAAGGTGGAAAACAGCCAATTACAGAAACCATTACAAGAGAAGCTCCTAAAATTGGTCGTAATGACCGTGTTACAATTAAAAATGTAATGTCAGGAGAAAGTAAAACAATGAAATTTAAACAAGCAGAATTACTTATATCTAAAGGTGAATGGGTTATTACTGGTAACTAATTTTTAGTTTAAATCAATATTTAAAAACGACAGCAAAAAGCTGTCGTTTTTGTTTTTATAAGAAAAAACACCTTAAGATTAATAGTTAGATATTATTTTTTCGCTTTTAAATAGAAAATTTCTTAACTTAAATTTTTTAAGCTTAAAACCAAAAGCAACCAATAAATTATCAACTCAACCAAATGGCCTACCCACAACGCCTCAAAACCAAAACTAATTTATTTTTAAAAGTAAATTATATTTCATCCATACTATCATTACTCTTCGGTTTAGTGTGTTTTTATTTTTTAGAAATATATAATGTAATTCCTATTACATTAGTTTCATATAGCTTCTTCACCATTATAAACACCATGCTGTTTAACTTTCATAAGAAATTAGCTCCCGCATTTAATATTAATTCAGCTCTGACCTTAATTTGCTCCATAATCGTAACGATGTTTAGTGGAGGAATTAACAGTTCTTTCATTTTTGTACTTACCCTAGTTGTTTTGGCTGGGTATATTGCTACTAAAAAATATGGATCATTCTATCTTTACTTAGTTTTTATAATTGTTACTTTAATTTACTTAGAAAGCTTGGTTGATATTTCGTTTATAAGAAATGAAGTACCAGAAAAGACTAAAAACATTTTCAACTTCATTAGTATCCTATTTTCAGTTTACTTGTTAGGCGGTGTTTTTGGAAAAATTTTAGTAACTACTCATTACAATTTGTACCGGTCTAAAAAAGAAGTTGAAAAGAAAGTAAAAGAAAAAGAAACCTTAATTAAAGAAGTTCACCATAGAGTTAAAAATAATCTTCAAACAGTTTCAAGTTTATTGAGCCTACAGGCCAGAAACATGAAGGATCCTGCGATGAAAACTTTAATAAAAAGTAGCCAAAATAGAGTTAACTCTATGGCTATGGTTCATGAAATGCTCTATATGAGAGAAGATTTATCTAAGATAGAATACAAATCGTATGTTGAAGAATTAAGTGAATACTTGGTTAGATCAATAAAAGGAGCTGATAATAAGATTAAAGTTGCTATTGATATAATAGACATTAACTTAGGTATTGACACCGCTATACCACTAGGGCTTTTGATAAATGAAGCTATTACAAACTCTTTAAAATATGGAATAAAAGATAATAGTGAGGGCGAAATAAATATTGCTTTAAAAAAGCAAGAAGAAGATTATATTTTGAATATAGGAGACAATGGAGAGGGATATCCTGAAACTATTACTCCTAAAACCACAACATCTTTAGGTTTAAAATTAATTTACAACCTAACAAGACAACTAAAAGGATCGATACTAAAAGATTGCACTAAAAAAGGAACCAATTACGTAATTACATTTAAAGAAATTGGACAAAATTTTCAACCAATAGCGTAATTATTTTTTATTAACTCTCACCTTAATAGGTATTAATCTTTTTTTATCGTTATCGTTATTATTACTAACAATCAATATTACTATAGCGACTATTAAAATTACAATTGAAATCTGGATCATAGTTATACTAATTTAGATTTTGCTTCTTTAGTTATAAAAAGCAAATCTTTAATTAACTTTTTCTTTTTATATAAATAAATACGAGCTATTTTATCTTCTCCTGTATTTAAAGTAGAAGTTACAACTTCTTTATTTAAAACTACTACTTCTGTTTGAATAGTTATTTTTACTTCAGTATTTTTTTCTTGTGCTTGAGCAAATGAAGCTATAAATAGGATAAAGAATATTGTTTTAATTGATTTCATGTAACTTATTTTTTATCAAAGATAATTACAACATAAAACTATTTTTTAAGAATATCGGTAGGCTGCAATAAGCTATCGACGAGTAAACAATAAACAACTTTAATGAAATTAGTTTGGTTGTTAATTATGCCAATTTAGATCTGAATGCTTTAGTTCTAAAAGATAATTCTTTTTTTACTTTGTGATTTTTATCTAAATACAAACGAACAATTTTAGTCTCGTTATTATTCAGTTCTGAAATTACAGTTTCGTTAGCCAATACAACACTTTCTGTTTGGGCAGTTACTCTTGGTTCAACACCATTGTTTTGTGCTTGAGCAAATAACCCGATAAAAAGAATAAATAAAATTGTTAAAACTGCTTTCATGGCTTGTTGTTATCTGTGTCAAAGATAATTCCTACATGAAATGTGTGAGTTTAATAATCGCTAAAAATCATTATTTTTCGCTATCTGAACAAAACTCAGATAAAAGGTGCTTTTTAGCCGTTAACTGAAATGAATAGTTATTTCGCTAAACGAAATTATTGGTGTTTAATCGTGATTTATCACTAATTAATAGCAATAGAGTTTTTCAAGTATAAGTTTGTTGTGTTGTGAAGAAGAAGAAAGTGTGTGTGTGTGTGTGTGTGTGTGTGTAGAAATAATGTACTTTAAATAATTAAGCTAATTTACTTTTGTTCTTTTTTGTTTTAAAAGATAATTCCTTTTTTACTTTATAATTTCTATCCATATATAAACGAGCAACTTTAGTGTCATTACTATTTAAAGTTGTTGTAATTACTTCATTAGCCAATGCTACTGTTTCAGTTTGTGCCACTACTTTAGCTTCTAAGTTATTTTCTTGAGCTTGAGCTGAAAAACTGATAAAGATTATAAATACTATTGTTGCGATTGCTTTCATGACTTGTAATTTTCTTTTACAAAGGTAATTTCAAGATGAAGCTTGCTCAGGTAAAACTCGCCCAAAAACCCATATTTTTCGGTATCGGAACAATTTTCAGATTAAATGTATTTAATACCCGTTATAAGAAAATAGGATGTTTTTCGGTTACCGAAATATTTGGTATTTAGTCGTTGAAACGTAGTTTACAGTTTTAATAAAAGATTAGGATTAGGACAGTTTAAGGTATAATAATCTAAATTTGATAAGGCACATACCCCAGGGTAATCTCCTAAACAGCCTTGCATGTCATTAATAATCTGAAAATGTAAATGAGGAGCATAGTTCACATTTATTGCTGTAGCCCCCAAATAACCTAATACAGAACCTTCTTCAAATTCTTTACCTATATATAAGTCACTTAAAGACTCTACAGACAAATGCCCATATAAAGTATAAAAGTATATGTCACTTATTTGGTGTTTTAATATAATTGTCGGTCCATAGTCTCCTGATGTTGTATTGTTTTTAAAACTATGCACTTTTCCCCTTAAAGGAGTAATAACTATTGTACCCTCTTTTGCCCAATAATCTATCCCTAAATGAATGTTTCTTAAAGCAGTCTTTTCCCCTGAAAAATTTCCCTTATCCGCATAAAGGTTTCTTTTTTCTAAATAACCACCAAATGCAACCTCAGCATTTGCAGCTTGTAATGTTTCTGTAATATACGCTTGGCACACAACTGGATTTGTAATTTTTATATTTAATAAATCTGAATTCGATTTAGATAAATCTAAAGAAGTGTATTTATCTATAGAGATACTTCTATCCAATATATGTATTGGTTTTTCTGAAATAGAAAATAATATTTTTTCAAGCTTATTCATATATTAAAGATAAACTACCGTTATTTAAATTATAATAAAATTAACATCCTTTAATACTCTTCAACCGTAAGTATTAACCTAAGCTTACAACTAACATAAAAAAATTGTTATGAAAATATTTAAAATATCAGCACTTTTATTAGTGATATTATTCACTATTAGTTGCAATTCTAAAAATAAAGAAAATAAAAGCAATATAGTTTTAACTACAAATACTACCACTCAAGATTTATCAAAATATGAAACAGCTTATTTTGCTAGTGGGTGTTTCTGGTGTGTTGAAGCCATTTTTGAAAGTGTAAAAGGTGTAAAAGAAGTAGTTTCTGGCTATTCTGGAGGTACAGAAAAAAACCCAACTTATGAAGATGTTGGATACGGAAGAACAACACATGCTGAAGCTGTAAAAGTATATTATGACTCTAGTGAGATTTCTTTTGAGACATTAGTAAAAGTTTATTTTGGGTCTCACGATCCAACCACCGTTAATGGACAAAGACCTGATATGGGGAAACAATACCGTTCTGTTGCGTTTTATAAAAATAAAGAAGAGAAAAAAATTATTGAAGATTACATGGCTAAGCTTACAAGTGAAAAAGTATACTCTAAGCCATTAGCTACAGAGGTTACTAAGTTCTCTGTTTTTTATGATGCTGAAGATTATCATCAAGATTATGAAAAAAACAACCCTAACAATTCATATATAAAAGGTGTATCTGTACCAAGATTGAAAAGGTTTCAAAAAAAATATCCTGAATTAATAAAAAAAGAGATGCATTAAAAGTACTATTTACAAAACAAAAGCCCGTCTATATGGATGGGCTTTTGTTTTAATACCTATGTTCAAACTCGTAAATCAAAAGGCTAAAATTTTATTAATAGGTATTCTTAAAAAGTTTAGTTTTACATATTAAATACGTCTCTTTTGAATCAAATTACAGTTAAAAACAACAATATAGAGCTTACGGTACTTGATTTTGGTGCCATAATTCAGAAGCTTATTATAAAAGACAAAAATGGAAACCCAACAAATGTTGTTGTCGGTTATGAAAACTCTGAAGACTATTTAGTAGACGATATGTTTTTAGGTGCTTGTATTGGCAGGTATGCTGGCAGAATTACTAATGGTGAGTTTTCATTAAATAATGAAAACTATAAATTACACCAAGATAAATCTGTTCATTTACATGGTGGTTTAAAAGGCTTCAATCAAAAATATTTTAAAATAGAAAAAATTGATCATAGTAAACAACCCTCTATTCAACTTAGCTATTTAAGTCGAGACTTAGAAGAAGGTTACCCTGGTACTTTAAAAGTATTGGTAACTTATACCTTGTTAGAAAACTCTCTAAAAATTACACACGAGGCTACTACCGACAAAACCACTGTCGTAAACCTTACCAATCATTCTTATTTTAAACTTGATGATGCTGAAGAGGTTAATGACTATAGGTTACAACTTAACTGTTCTAAAATTACAGAAACACACGATAACTTGCTTCCTAATGGTAACTTTTTAAATGTAGAGAATAGTAAATACGATTTTACTAAAGAAAAATATATTGGAGAAACAAGGTTAGACACTCCTTTTGCAATTGATAAAGGCAGTGATATTTCGGCAATAGTAAAGTCTAAAAAATCTGGTATTACTATGAAGGTAAAAACAAATCAACCTGCCTTAATAGTATACACACCTCCTAAAACAGGTTCTATTTGTTTTGAAACTCAAAATTTTCCTGATGCTCCAAATCAAGAAAATTTTCCATCAAGCACTTTAAGGCCTGGTGAAGTTTATAAAAATGAATCTTTTTTTACTTTCAATTAAAAAATTAAAAAGCCAAATGCTTTATAAGCATTTGGCTTTTCAGAATTAACAATCAAAACAAATTATTCTTCTAATAGTAAATTTAGTGTTACTGTAATATTGTCTTGAGTAGCTTTACTGTATGGGCAAATTTCGTGTGCTGCATTTATAAGCTCCTCCCCTTTTTCTTTATTTACTGTTGGTAAATACGAATCTAAAGTAGCTTCAATATTAAAACCATCTTCATCTTTTACGAAACCTATTACCGCAGTTACACTAAAGTCTCCCAAATCATCAACTCCATAATCTTTTGCTACAGCTTGCAAAGCTCCTGCAAAACAAGTAGAATAGGCTGCCGCAAAAAGTTGCTCTGGATTTGTATATTTTTCTTCTATGTTATCTTTACCATTAGGCATCTTAACATCTAAATCTATAAGACCTCCATCACTAGTTACATGACCGCTTCTACCTCCTGTATTAGTCGCACTCGACTCAAATATTGTTTTCATAATTTTTATTATTTATAGTAATTACAGTGTTTTTAATTAAAAAGTTTAATATAGTGATAGAAAAACAAGATTGGAAAAATGAATTATTAAATTTGTGTGAATGTTTCTTAAAAATTATTAATTTTCAATTTAACTAGTTTCTATCTTTTGAAAAAATCTGAAAAAAAATCTACATTAGAAGAAAAAGATGGTATTAACTCCGCTCATACTTTAGGGGAAAAAAGTATCTCGAAAATTCAATTATCAAGAAAAAAACAACCAACAGCAAAAGAACTAAGTCTCGGAATATTTGCAAATAACAAAGCATCTTTAAGCAGAGCTATTACATTAATTGAAAGTACCAACTCATTACATTTAAAAAAGGCTAATGAAATAATTGAATCTTGCTTAAAGCATCAAAATAAAACGATTAGAATAGGTATTACAGGAGTACCAGGTGTTGGAAAAAGCACCTTTATCGAAGCTTTTGGAAAATTATTAACTGCTAAAGGAAAAAAGGTAGCTGTTTTAGCAGTAGACCCAACCAGCTCATTAAGTAAAGGAAGTATTTTAGGTGACAAGACACGAATGGAGTCTTTAGTTAAAGATGAAAATGCTTTCATTAGGCCATCACCATCGGGGTTAACTTTAGGAGGTGTAGCTCGAAAAACTAGAGAAACTATAATTTTATGTGAAGCTGCAGGTTATAATATAATTCTTATTGAAACCGTTGGAGTTGGACAAAGTGAAACTGCTGTACACAGTATGGTTGATTTTTTTCTTCTTTTAAAGCTTTCTGGTGCTGGTGATGAGTTACAGGGTATCAAAAGAGGTATTATGGAAATGGCTGATGCTATAGCTGTAAACAAAGCAGATGGAGCCAATATACAAGCTGCCAAAAATGCAAAAATAGAATTTACAAGAGCCTTGCACTTATATCCGCCAAAAGAAAATGGTTGGACACCAAAAGTGTTACAATGCTCTGCTATCGAAAAAAATGGTATAAACGATATTTGGGAAACTGTTGAAACCTTTTTAAAAGAAACAAATTCATTTATAAGTAAAAAAAGAAAAGAACAAAACAGATATTGGTTGATACAAACTATCGAAAACCAGTTGAAAACTAATTTTTATCAAAATAAAGAAATTCAAAAACAGCTTGATGTTCTTTTAGGTAAGGTAATAACTTCACAAATCTCTCCATTTGTAGCCGCTGAAATTTTATTAGAGAGATATAAGAAATTGTAGTTGTTAATAAAAAAGGTGTACTAAGTATTTTTTAGTGAGTGCTTTTTTTCTACTTATAGTATTTAAAAAAGTATATAATGATTTTGAAGCATTATAATCATCCACACTTTTCTGAATATTCCAATCAAAACCAGCATTCCGCAGCTCTATTAAATCTTGCTCAGTTGCATAAACCCATGTTATATTTTTTGATTTTAGATTTTCTACAGTAACATATTTAACCTTATTCTGATTATAGAAGTCTAATGACCAAGTTTCCTCTTTATTTATTTTATAAATTTCAGTAGTAGGCACCTCTTCTTGTTCAATAATCTTAGACATAGATGAACCTGCTTGATATTTTAATAAACTAGGATAAAAGTGATAATTCATTATAACATTCAATAATAAAGACGTTGAAACAGAAATTGTTATGATTCGTAGTGCATAAGATTCTTGTTTTAAAGTAAAATAAATAGTTATAATACCTGATATAATATAGACAATATAAGGTGTTGTACCTGTAAATTTAAAAACGTAAAAACAAATTAAAGTAGTTATTATAAACACTATTCCTAATAAAAAATATTGAATACCCAAGAAAAGTTTTATTGTTGAATCTTTAATAAAAACGTTTAAACTATGTAGGTAAGATGCTGAAACAATTGAACATAATGGTATAATAATGCATATATAATATAATAAATCTAAGCCTGTAATTAGAATTAAGAGAACAAATAAAACAAAGCCACCCAATGTCAAAAACTCGTATTTAGAATTAAACTTAAACTTTAGTTTAAGTAGCGTTCTAAACCTTGTATAAAATGCGGCAAAAGCAATAAAAGACCAAGGTAAAAAAACCGCAAAAAACTTATATGCTATAAATAAGTAATTAGTATCCCCTACTTTTAAATTAGGGCTAGTCATAGTATTAAAAAATTGATTTTGAAAAGAATAAAATAAGATATGCATAAAATTCGCTACACTCTTATCTTCTATGTAAATATGACAAAAAACATACAAGACAGGTATTATTGAAGCTGAGAATAACACAACCCCTATTAAAAATTTAAAGTCAAATATACTTTCCCATTTTTTAGAATATAATAAATGGCATATTATAGGTAATAATATTAATACTACACCCAGCAAACCTTTTGTAGAAAAAGCAAGAGCTGCACCTATAGATGCTAATATTATGTTTTTAAAATTGCTAGTATTTATATACGCTACAAAGTGCCAAACAGAAAAGATAACAAAACCCGTCAAAAGCACATTTACTTTAACATCTAAAATAGAAAATAGAATGGTTTGAGATGTTAAAAAAATAAGAGCTGATAATTTACCTACATTTTTATTATATAGTATTTTACCTAAGCCACACGTACTATATGCTCCTAAAAAAACCGCCAATACACCTGGTAATCGATATGCCCAATCATTTATCCCAAATACTTTAAAAGATAAAGCTGCCAACCAGTAATGCAATGGTGCTTCATTCCAGAAATTTGCTACATCTGAAAATGAACTAAAAAAATTTTCTGTCTGAACGATTTCCATCGCAATAACAGCATAACGTGCTGAACCATTTTCAAATAACTCTAAGAAAATTCCTGCGAAATAGACTATCGCTAATAAGAAAAGTAAAAAGCAATATCTAGTATTAGATATCATAAACTAAATCGATAAGTTGCAAATATATACAACTTTGCAAATAACCAGCTAAACACTGAGCCAATTAGTGCCCCTGAAATAACATCTAAAGGAAAATGAACACCAATATAAATACGGCTATATGCTACTAACACTGCCCATGAGAGTAATAAAAATCTTATATATTTTATTTTTTTATTTAAAAATTTAGTAAAGAAAAAAGCTACAGCAAAAGAATTTGCTGCATGCGCTGAAAAATAACCAAATTGACCTCCACAAGATTGTTTAACTAACCTCATTAATGAATTTACTTCAATATCATGACATGGTCTTAAACGCTGAACTCCATATTTAAAAAAATTGGCTAGCTGATCTGTAACTGTTATTAAAAGCGCTATAGTAACCAACACTGCTATTGTTTTTTTAAAACCGTATGATTTATAAAACAATATAGCCAAAACTATATATAATGGAATTGAAGAAAATTTATTGGTTATAAACAACCAAAAACTATCCCAAGTAGGAGTACCTAAATTATTAAGAAAAAGAAAAAGCTGCTTATCGTATTGTACTAATTCTTCTAACATATTATTTATTCTTCATATCTACCTACTTCTCTATCGTAAAACTCTGTTGCTAATTCAATAAGGTTTTCTGCCTCTGCTTCAAGTTCTTCTTCATCTTCTTTCGTAAAATCTTCTAACCATTCTACTTCATCATTCTCTAAATTAATTATAAATCTAGGATAATCTGTGTGTACAACAAAAATAGCTGTTGGGTAATCTGTATTATCACCTAATAAAAATTTAGGAAATTCCATATTGTATATTTTTTCTAAAATTAAAATTATTTTATGTAGCTGACTTAATCTGAATTTTTCAATTTTAAGTCAATTTATTATCTATCATTTTTTTTGTTAAATAACTAAATCGGATATACAACATAATTGCTGATGCTGTTAAACCCGCCAATAAACCAATCCAAATACCTTGGCTTTCATATTCTGTATATAAACATAAATAATAACTCGTCGGAAAACCAATAAGCCAATACGCAATAAATGTTATAATAGTTGGTATAATAACATCTTGTACACCTCTTAGAGCTCCTAAAATAACGACCTGTAATCCGTCTGAAATTTGAAAAACCGCAGCTACAATTAATAATTGAGCTGCTATAAATATCACTTCAGAATTATCTACTTGATTGGCAACATCGTTTACATCTAAATATAAAGTAGGCAGCCAATAATTAAATATATAAAAAATGGCTGCAAAAATTATTTCGAGAATAAAAGTCAGTAAAAATATTGAAACTGCAATTCTTTTCAATTCTTTAAAATTATTTAAACCTTTTTGGTTTCCAACACGAACCATTGCCGCAACGCCTAAACCCATACCAACCATAAATGTCATGCTCGATAGATTTAATGCTATTTGGTTTGCTGCTTGATGATTTTTACCTAAAACACCACTTAACCAAACTGCAGATGTGAAAATAGCAACTTCAAAAAACATTTGTAATGCTGAAGGAAAGCCTAAACTCATAATTTTTTCTACAACTTTGGCTTCTATAACTTTAAAATTAAAGCCTGTAACGTATTCGTGAAATTTGCTTTTACTTTTTAAAAGATACCATATAAAGAATACCATAACAACCCTCGATACTAGCGTTCCAATTGCGGCACCAACTATACCCATTTTCGGAAAGCCTAAATTTCCAAATATTAATAAATAGTTTAAAATGATATTAATCACATTAGCTACTACGGTAGCGTACATCGGGTATGTAGTTTGTGACAACCCTTCTGAGAACTGTTTAAATGCTTGAAAAATAATTAGAGGAACTAAAGAAAAGGCTACTAAATCTAAATATGGCATTGCTAAATCAACAACCTCTACAGGTTGTTTCATCATATACATTAAAGGTTTAGCTAAAAAAATTATTCCAAATAATGCAAGCCCTAAAATTGTACATAAAAACAGGCCATGTTTTAACGCACTTTTACCATTTGCAACATTACCCGATGCATCTGCTTCTGCTACTAATGGCGTTATAGCAGTCGAAAAACCTATACCTAAAGACATTGCTACAAAAACAAAACTATTGCCTAATGATACTGCTGCGAGTTCAGCTGTACCTAATTGCCCCACCATTATATTATCAGCAAATTGAACAAAAGTATGACCTAACATTCCCATGATTACGGGTATTGCTAAGGTTAAATTGTAACGAAATTCTTTAGTGTATTGTTGAAACAAAATAATAGTAAATTAAAAGACGGCAAAGATAGCCTTTTACATTTTTAAACGACAAAAATTAAAACATCAAAAGAAAACACTATCTAAAATATACGTAAAGAGATAATTTGAGCGTTATATTAAAAAACCAAGTAAGTAAGCTTTATACTACAAAAAATTAATTTATATATAATACTAAAATTTATACAATTAATTTTTCATTAAATAGTTTTCTTTAAAACACAAAAACATGAAAACAACCAACCTTTTATGTGTAATTGATGATGATGATATTTATAAGTATGCAGTTAAAAGAGCTGTGAAAGTAAATAAATTGACGAACAAAATCATCACTTTTTCTAATGGAGAAGAAGCCCTTGAGTTTTTTATAGAAAACTTAAATAAAAATGAAAATATTCCTGATGTTATTTTTCTAGATATAAACATGCCCATAATGGATGGATTTGAGTTTATGGAAGAATATATTAAACTAAAGCCGTCTGTTGGTAAAAAAATAACTATTTACATGGTTTCTTCATCTATAGATGAAGCTGACGTAAAAAGAGCAAAAAACATTAGCGCTATATCTGATTATTTACTGAAACCCATTATGCCAAAAGAGTTGGCTAATTTGATAAATGGAACCAAATAATTAACTGAAAATTAGTTTTTCTTTGCTTCCTCCCAAAAAATATCCATTTCAGCAAGCGTCATATCTTTCAACTCTTTACCTAAGCCCTTGGCTTTAGCTTCTAAATATTGAAACCTACTTATAAATTTTTTATTTGTACGCTCTAGCGCATTTTCAGCATTGATATTTTTATATCTAGCATAATTTATCATAGAGAATAAAACATCACCAAATTCAGCCTCCATAGCATCCGTATCGTTCGCTTCTACTTCTGCTTCGAATTCATTTAGTTCTTCTTGTACTTTTTCCCAAACTTGTTCTGGTTTTTCCCAATCAAAACCTACACCTGAAACTTTCTCTTGTATTCTACTTGCTTTAACTAAAGCTGGCAACCCTTTTGGCACGCCCTCTAAAACACTAGTTTTACCTTCTTTAAGTTTTAGTTTTTCCCAATTTCTTTTTACCTCTTCTTCATCTTTTACTTTTACATCTCCATAAATATGTGGATGTCTATGAATTAGTTTTTCACAAATTTCATTAGCCACGTCTGCGATGTCAAAATCATTTGTTTCGCTTCCTATTTTTGCATAAAAAACAATATGTAAAAGCACATCTCCAAGTTCTTTTTTAACTTCTTCTAAATCGTTATCTAAAATAGCATCTCCTAATTCATAAGTTTCTTCAATAGTTAAATGACGAAGTGTTTGCATAGTTTGCTTCTTATCCCACGGGCACTGAGCTCTTAACTCATCCATTATGGTTAACAATCTATCGAAAGCCTGTAATTGATCTTGGCGTGAGTTCATGTAATTTTAATTTATTAAATGCTATTTTTTACTAAAGCAAAGTAATCATTTGTTTAGCCTTTTCAAACTCTTCTACCATATCAACTATGATATTTCTTGCTGGTTTTATATCATTAATTAATGCTGAAACTTGACCTATTTCTAATTCACCTTCGGTCATATTACCTTCAAACATTCCTTTTTTAGCTCTTGCTCTACCTAATAACGCTATAAGCTCTTCTTTTGTAGCTCCTTTTGTATATAAATTTTGAATGCTATTATAGAATTCGTTTTTAAGTAAACGTACAGGCGCTAATTCTTTTAACGTTAAATGTGTATCACCTTCTACCGCCTCAACTATTTTTTGTTTAAATAATTGATGTGAAGAAGCCTCTTCACTTGCTACAAAACGGCTCCCTACCTGTACCCCATCAGCTCCTAAAACCATAACAGCCAACATAGCACTACCTGTAGCTATACCGCCTGCTGCAATTAAAGGTATTTTTATGTGTTTTTTTATAGATGGTATTAAAGTAAGTGTTGTTGTTTCATCACGCCCATTATGTCCTCCTGCTTCAAAACCTTCTGCTACTATAGCATCTACACCTGCATCTTGAGCTTTTAAAGCAAACTTTAAGCTACTTACTACATGTACTATTATAATGCCTTTCTCTTTTAAAAAAGATGTCCATGTTTTTGGGTTACCTGCAGATGTAAAAACTATTTTCACATTTAATTCTACAATAATATCCATCAATTTATCTAAATCAGGATATAACATTGGAATGTTAACCGCAAATGGTTTATTAGTTGCTTTTTGACATTTTATAATATGCTCTCTCAAAATATCAGGATACATAGAGCCTGCACCAATAACGCCTAATCCGCCAGCATTTGAAACTGCAGAAGCAAGTTTCCAACCACTAGCCCAAATCATTCCTCCTTGAATTATAGGGTACTTAATTTTAAAAAGTTCTGTAATTCTATTTTGCATACGCTAAGAAATAACTCCTGAACCAATCAACTCATCATTTAAATACCAAGCCACAAACTGACCTTCAGTTATTGCTGATTGCTTTTCTACAAAATCTACATATAAACCACCTTCTATTTTATATAATTTTGCTTTCTGTAAATCTTGACGGTATCGTATACGTGCCAAAACCTCCATTGTTTCATCTTCCTTCAATTCTAAATCTTTACGTACCCAATGTAATTCGGCGTCCGTAACAAATAAAGTTCTTCTATAAAGTCCTGGATGATTTTTACCTTGGCCTGTATAAATTACATTCTCATCAACATCTGTCTCAATTACAAATAAAGGTTCTTTGGTACCTCCAACATCTAAACCTCTTCGTTGTCCTTTTGTAAAATAATGAGCCCCTTGATGTTCACCTACTACTTTACCATCTTCTAAATGATAAATTGGCTTTTGAGCAAAATATGCTAATTCTTCATTTTTAGAAGAAAATTCAGAAATGATATTTTGATATGTTTCGATAGTAGAAGGCACTTCTACAATTACACCTTTTTTAGGTTTCAGTTTTTGTTGTAAAAACTCAGGTAAACGTACTTTTCCTATAAAACACAAACCTTGTGAATCTTTTTTATCTGCTGTAATTAAATTATTAGCAGCTGCTATTTCTCGTACTTGAGGTTTCAGTAAATCACCAATTGGAAATAACGTTTTTGATAGCTGTTCTTGCGATAACTGGCATAAAAAATAAGACTGATCTTTATTACCATCTTTACCTGCTAATAGTTGGTATGTTTCCGTACCGTCATCATTCAATATTGTTCCTTTTCTGCAATAATGGCCAGTAGCTACATAATCGGCTCCTAATTGCATTGCAATTTTCATGAAAACATCAAATTTTATTTCACGATTACATAAAACATCAGGGTTAGGTGTTCTGCCTCTTTCATATTCATTAAACATATAATCAACAATACGTTCTTTATAATCCGTACTTAAATCTACGGTTTGAAAAGGAATACCTAATTTATCTGCTACAATCATAGCATCATTACTATCTTCTAACCATGGGCATTCATCAGATATTGTAACAGTATCATCATGCCAATTTTTCATAAAAAGACCTATCACCTCGTAACCCTGCTCTTTTAAAAGATAGGCTGTTACACTCGAATCTACACCACCAGAAAGGCCTACTACAACTTTTTTCATTTACTTAAAATAAGAGTGCAAAAATACAAAATTTAAAAATCAAATACTTTGTCGAACATTATTAAGAACATGACAAAATGAAGTTGAACAAGTATTAAAACAACTTCTTTGTATGATATGATATAACTTGTAATAAATCAAAAAAGAAAAAGGAACGTTAATTGTTAGACAAATTTTCACAAAAACACATAACATCATAAATAAGCTGTTTAATATACAGAAATGAGTACTTAACAACTATTATTATAAAAAACTGTAGTTAAGCCGCATCTTTGAAGTCCCAAATCTTACCAAACTACCTATAAAAAAAGCTCCTTAGTTTTACACTAAGGAGCTTTTTAATTTTATATAATTTATTTTATTTACCTGCCTTTTTTTGAGCTTCTGCTTGCTCCATCATTTCTCGCATTTTACGTTGAAATTTGTTTTCTTTTTTAGGCTTCTTTTTATTTTCCTGTATCTGAGCATGTACTTTAGCATCATCAAGAATAAAGTTTTTAATCGCTAACATAATAAATATAGTAATCAAGTTAGATACAAAATAGTACAAACTCAATCCACTAGCATATGTATTAAAGAAAAATAACATCATTAATGGTGATAGATACATAATAAATTTCATATTAGGCATACCTGGTTGCTGTGTCATATTCTGACCCGTAGTCATCATCATGTAAAAGAATATTGCTATAGATGCTAATATTGGAAATAAACTTACATGATCTCCGTAAAAAGGAATTGTAAAAGGTAATTGTGCGATCGTATCATAAGAAGATAAATCGTCTGCCCATAAAAACGACTTCTGACGTAATGCAAAAGAAGTTGGGAAAAACATAAATAACGAATAGAATATCGGCAACTGTATTAATGCTGGCACACAACCACTAAGCGGGCTTACACCTGCTTTGTTGTTCAGCTTCATCGTTTCTTGCTGTCTTTTCATTTGGTTGTCTTTATACTTCTCATTTATCTCAGCAATTTCAGGTTTTAAAACCTTCATTTTTGCTTGTGATAAGTATGATTTATAAGTAACTGGTGACATTGCTAAACGAACAAGAATAGTCATAATAATAATTGCTATACCTGCAGGAGCAAAACCACTTAAAAAGCTAAATAACGGTGTAAATAAATATCTATTTATTAAACCAAAAATTCCCCATCCAAAAGGTATAGAATCATCTAAACCTATTTCTTTATACTGAGATAGTACTTTTTGATCCGTTGGTCCATAATACCAATTCATATTATATGACAACTCACCACCTTCAATTTTCAAAGGCATTTGAGATTCATATATTTTCATGAATTTTTGAGTATGACTTTCTTCTTTTACTAAATTTTCTGATGTTAATTTAGCTGTTTCAAAAGGTTTTTTTGTTACTAAAATAGAGCTAAAAAAATGCTGTCTGTATGATAACCATCTAACATCTTCTTCTGTTTCTTCATCTTTATCACTAGTATCTGAAAGCTTATCTATTTTACCATCTTCATAGTTATATGTTAACTCAGAATATCGGTTAGAGTACTGAATACTTTTAGAGTGACGAATTGCTTTTAGTTTCCAATCTAAATCAATTGGTTTGCTACTATTTATAACGTTACTCAACCCTTGAGACTTAATAGAGAAATCTACTAAATACTCATCTGGTTTCATTTCATAACGGTATTCTAAATATTGATTCTCAGAAACCTTAGCTTTCATTGAAAGCACTTTATTGCCTCCATTATCACTTAATGATGGCTCAAAGAATAAATCTTTAGTATCTAATACTCTATTATCTGAAGTTGAAAAATTAATACCAAATGATGCATTACCATCTTTTATCAAATAAACCGGTATAGAATCGTATGTTTTAAACTTTTTTAACCTAGCCTCTACAATTTGTCCACCCTTATTGCTTATTTTCATATAAACAAGGTTGTTTTCTAAAACTGTAATTTCATCTGAAGCTTTAGTAAAACCAAAAGCACCTATGGTACTCTTATAATTAGCAACTGCGGTAGAATCTTGAAAATTAACTGTTGCTGGAGATGTTAAATCTTTTTCAACAGGAGCATCTTGTTTTGCTTTTTTGTCTACTAATTCTTGTTTTGCTTTTTCAGCTTCAATCTCTTCATCAGATGGTTGGTTCTGCCACAACATAAAAAGCAGTATTCCAAAAATCAATACAAAACCTATTATCGTATTGGCGTCTATTTTCTTTTCTTCCATTTAAAAAACTATTATCAAATACCTTTTATTATATAAAGGTGTTAAAACCTAAAAGCGTCTATTTTTGTTAATCTTTTACAAAAATAGACCCAATTATTTTTTTATGCCATACTGGCATACTCTATTATTTTTTGTGTTGTAATGCAGCTTTCACAAAGCCCACGAATAAAGGGTGTGGGTTTAAAACAGTACTCTTATATTCTGGGTGGTATTGAACACCAATAAACCAAGGATGTTCTGGTATTTCAACTATTTCAACCAAGCCTGTTTCTTTATTTATACCAGAAGCTACCATTCCAGCTTTCTCAATTTGCTCTTTGTAATCGTTATTAAACTCGTACCTGTGCCTATGACGTTCTGAAATGTCTTTACTATTATTGTACATTTCTTTAACTAAAGAACCTTCTTTAAGCTCACAATCCCATGAACCCAATCGCATTGTCCCTCCTTTATTTGTTACATTTTTCTGTGCTTCCATAAGGTTTATAACAGGGTGCTCAGTACTTTCATTCATTTCAGTAGAAGTAGCATCTGCAAAACCTAATACATTTCTAGAAAACTCTATTACAGCCATTTGCATACCCAAACAAATACCTAAAAACGGCACATTATTTTCTCTTGCAAACTGTACTGCTTTTATTTTACCTTCTATACCTCTTTCCCCAAAACCTGGTGCTACAAGAATAGCATTTAAACCTTTTAATTTTTCTTCAAAATTAGTTCCACTTAAATGCTCTGAATGAATAGAACGAACATTTACTTTTACCTCATTAACAGCACCTGCGTGAATAAAAGATTCTAAAATTGATTTGTATGAATCTTGCAGCTCTACATACTTACCAACTAAACCAATTGTAACCTCATTTTTAGGGTTTTTATGTTTATTTAAAAACACATTCCACTGATCTAAGTTTGGAGAGGTATTATCTGCTAAGTCTAAACGTTGTAATGTTACAGTATCTAGACCTTCTTTTTGCATTAATAAAGGCACATCATAAATTGTAGATGCATCAATAGATTGTATAACGGCTTCTCTTTTTACGTTACAAAAAAGAGCTAGTTTATGTTTAATTTCATCTGAAATTTCATGTTCTGTTCTACAAACTAAAATATCGGCTTTAATACCGCTCTCCATTAAAGTTTTTACAGAGTGTTGTGTAGGTTTTGTTTTTAACTCACCTGCAGCAGATAAATAAGGAACAAGTGTTAAGTGAATAACAATACCATTATTATCTCCTAATTCCCATAACAACTGCCTAACAGCTTCAATATATGGCAAAGACTCTATATCGCCTACGGTACCACCTATTTCTGTAATTACAATATCATAATCACCGCTTTTTCCTAAAATTTGGATACGGTTTTTGATTTCATTTGTGATATGAGGTACTACTTGAACAGTTTTACCCAAAAATTCTCCTCTACGTTCTTTTTCAATAACGCTTTGATAAATTCTACCTGTAGTAACATTATTTGCTTGAGATGTTGTCGAATTTAAAAAACGCTCGTAATGACCAAGATCTAAATCTGTTTCAGCTCCATCATCAGTCACATAACATTCACCATGTTCATATGGGTTTAATGTTCCTGGATCAACGTTGATATATGGATCTAGTTTTTGAATTGTAGTTCTGTAGCCTCTAGCTTGTAATAATTTTGCTAATGATGCTGCAATTATACCCTTACCTAGTGAAGATGTAACCCCACCGGTTACGAAAATATATTTTGTCTGTGACATGTAGCGTTAGGTTGATTTCTTAACGCAAGCAAAAGTACAAATTGCTACAAGATATATAGCCTATTGTTTAGGAAAATCTTTTTGAATTTTCCGAATTAATCCTTCCAATCCATTTATTTTAATTTCTGTCATTGCTTTTAATAGGTTTCCTAGCTTACCCTCTGGAAAACCTTTTTGCTGAAACCATATTAAATATGGCTCTGGCAACTCAACCAAATAGCGACCTTTAAACTTTCCAAAGGGCATTTTATAATGAGCAAGTTCTATAAGTTTATCTGTATCAGGTTTTAGCATGAGTTATCGAAGTCCAAAAATCAATTATAAACGTAAATAAAAGAAATAAAATTAACACAATAGCCTATCGTGCTATAAATCATCTATTAAAACCAACACAATTGAAAACTATTCTTAAAATTTTCCTTGCCCTTTTATTATTAAATTCTTGTTCTGCTGACCGTCAAGACCTTGTCGATGCTATTAACAAACCTGATCCAAACACTTTAGATACAGATGGGGATGGTGTTTTAGATAAAGATGAAAAAACTGATGAAACAGACATAAATGATTTTTGTTCATTTATAGCAAATAGCCAAACTCTTGATGCAACTACAGAATGGGGTGATGCTGATTGTGATGATGATGGTGTTACAAACGCAGTTGAAATAGTTGACGGAACTAATATTAAACTAGCTGATACTGATGATGATGGTGTTGACGATGGAACAGAAAAAGAAGACGGCACTGACCCTACCAAAAAAGATTCTGATAATGATGGTGTTGATGATGGAACAGAAAAAACGGATGGAACAGACCCATTAAAAAGTGATTCTGATACTGACGGTGTAAATGATGGTGTTGAAAAAGAAGATGGCACAAACCCTTTAAATTCAGATAGTGATACCGATGGTGTTACAGACGGAGCAGAAAAAGCAGATGGAACAAACCCATTATTAGCTGATACTGATGGTGATACTATAAATGATGGTATTGAAAAAACGGATGGAACTGACCCATTAAAAATGGATACCGATGGTGATGGTGTTACAGATAACATAGAAAAAACAGATTCAACAAACCCGTTAGATCGTTGTTCTTTTGTTTTAAACAACCAACAACAAACACCCGATACAGCTTGGAATTCAGCTGATTGTGATAATGACGGTGTTTCAAACTCTGCAGAAGTTTTAAACGGAACAAACCCTCTTGTTTTTGATGAAATAAAAATAGTTTCTCCTCTAGTTGGGGTATGGAATTTAGAAAATGCTGAGATAGATAATGGTACTGGTGTTATAAACTACATTGGCCAAACATTCGATTTAACATACACCGCTACATCTTCTAGCGAGAATTTAACTTTAGAGTTTAGCGAAGAACCTAATATTATTACATCAACTGGTAATTATAATACTACTTTAAATTATACTTTTTTAGGTACAGATTACACTGAAGAAGTTACAACAGAAAGTCCTTTTGAAAATGGAACTTGGGAAGTTGTAAATGGTAATATCATTCAAATTACTTCAAATGAAGATGTAAATGGTAATTATACTATTTTAGAAATAAATGATTCAACTCTAATACTAAGCACCGAAATAAATAGAATTGTACCTGCAGGTGGTGTTGATATCGACTCTAGAGGAACTCTTATACTTACATTCTCTAAATAAAAAAAAATTAATTTTAAATAAAAAAAAGCGTTAAAGCATATACTTTAACGCTTTTTTTATTGCTTCTAATAACTAAATAAATTCATTTTAAAAAATTACCTTTAAAGCACACATGAAATTATATTTGATATAAACAATATCAAATATGATTATCTTTTATGGCTTTAAAACAATTTTAAGATGAAAAGAAGAACGTTTATTGGGTCTGCAGCAGCAGCATCTATCGGAGTAGTAGCTTGTAAGAGTACAAATACAAGCAGCACAAATACAAAAGAAATCTTTTCTCTCAAAAACAACATCAACCATAGTGTCTGCCATTGGTGTTTTAAAGATATACCTCTTGAAGACTTTTTAATATACCTAAATGAACTTGGCGTAAAAGCTATTGATTTAATGGGACCTAATGAATGGCCTCTATTGAAGAAATACAATATACACTCTACAATGTGTAATGGAGCTGAAATTAGTTTAACAGAAGGATGGAATGACCCTCAATACCATAATATATTAATAAAAAACTATACTGAAATAATACCTAAGGTAGCCGAAGCAGGTTATACAAACCTAATATGTTTTAGTGGAAACAGGAAAGGTATGGATGACACTATTGGTTTACAAAACTGTATTAACGGTTTAAGCAAAATAATTCCGTTAGCTGAAAAACATGGTGTAGTTATACAAATGGAGCTTTTTAACCAAGTAGACCACCCTGATTATATGTGCGACAAATCTGCTTGGGGAATACAATTATGTGAAGGTTTAAAATCTGAGAATTTTAAACTTCTTTTTGATATTTATCATATGCAAATACAAGAAGGTGATATTATAAGAAGCATTCAAAATAATCACAAATACTTTGGACACTACCATACCGCTGGCGTTCCTGGAAGAAATGAAATTGATGATACTCAGGAATTATATTACCCAGCTATTATGCGTGCTATTTTAGCTACTGGATACACTGGTTATGTTGCTCAAGAGTTTATTCCTAAAAGAGAAAACAAACTAGATTCCTTAAAACAAGGCTTTACAATTTGTGATGTATAATTAATATTTTAGAATAATAAAATATACCTTAACAGGTAATTTAATAAGCTTTTAAAGCTTTTTCAATATTTTTACTCCAAAGAGATTGTTGTTCTCTATTTCGAGAAAAGTTAGTCTCTTTATCATACTGATTTTGAAAATCATTTAATGCAGTATTAATCTCTTGATAAATAACTTTGATTTCATTTTTAGCATCATTTGTAAACTTCTTTTCACTCAATAGTTTACGGAATTTACGAGCATATAGCTCTGTGATATCAAAATGCAATTGCTCATGACCTAGTATAATATCATCACAAACTTCGGGTCTGTACCATGATATATTTGGGTAAAAAAAAGATGTTACTTCGTAATCAATTGCGATTACCTCTCCATTATTCTTGGTAGTAGAAAAACGGTATGTTAAACCACTTGCTGTTACAGCTGCAGCTCTCTGGTTTTGTGGTTCACCTTTAAAATCTTCCCAATTTAACTTTTTATCTGACTCCCAAAGTATTGTTTCATCATCTTGCTCTCCGTCATTAATAACGAAGAGCAAGCTTATGAATATAATAGATTTTAAAAAGCTCAATTATAAAATATTAGTATTTAATTATTTTTCACTTCCTTCACCCACATATCATTATAAGACATTATGTATGAAGCTGTATTATAGTACCCTGCAGATGGCACTTGAATATAATTAAATTTATTATTACTATAAGTTGTTTCTCCAACAAACTTTGAAGCCTCTATTAGGTTATTTTTGTATGCTAACTTCAATAGAACATCAAAAGTAATATCAAAACCTCTACGAGCTAATTTATCAGGAGATTTACCTTTATTCAACCTCTTATAAGCAGCCTCAAAACTATCTTCAGTTTCTTCCCCTTCAACAGATGGGTATGTAAATGATAAATTAGATAAATGTGCGTTATTTATTTTCTGATTATCATACGCTCTTCCTTTTGAGGTTGTAAATAATCTGATTTTAATTTTATCAGTAGCTGATGCGTTTAGTACCGATATAACACTGTTTATTGTATTAAACTGATCTGCCTCTAAGAAAACCCAATTTTCTTCTTTTGAAGATAATAATGCTAGAATTTTATTCTTCATTGAATATTTCTCTATCAACTGAAGTGATTTTGCTGCAGGAAATTGCTCAACAATTAGATCTTTAACACCTTTATGCTCATCATCTGTAATCACAACAATATTTTGTGTGGCTTTGTTCTCTTTCACATACTCAAATATATGATTTCTTAAAACCTCATCAGATGGTACTGTATAAAAAACATTAGATAAACTAATTTCACTTTTAGCTGGTAACGGAGCTATTACAGGTATTTGATTCGCACCTGCTCTAACTGCTACTTCTTGCAAAGAAGCAGAATCTAAAGGGCCAATTATAGCGTTAGCATTCTTTATTTCTGACTTGAACAGTAATTCTTTAGTACGCTCTACACTCTTTTCTGTATCAAAAACAGAAACGTTAACAGATACTCCTAATTTTTTAATAGAATCTAATGCAACAAGTGCACCACTATATAATCCTAAACTATAATTAGCATCTTTCCTTCTATCAACCGACTCAGAAGCTGCTTGCTTATTTTCTACATCAATCTTGTCTAAACGAAAAGGCAACATTATAACTAAATTAGGCTTATTGTCTTTATTTATAGAATTGATCAAATTTATATTTTCTATTACTAAAGAGTTTTTAACTTCGAAATCTCCATCACTACCTTTTGGTAATTTTAAAACCATACCAGCTTTTAAGCCCGATTGTAACTCAGGGTTTAAAGTAATTAGTTCTCTATAAGTAAGTCCTAATTTACGTGTCAAAGAATATTCTGTTTCTTTGTTTTTAACCTCATAAAATATAAAGTTATCAGTATTAACCTTTGTATTAGAAGTTTTCTTTTGCGGTATTCTTATTTCCATACCTTCTTGTAAGCCTAACTCTTTAACTTCTGGATTAAGCGCTTTAATTTCTTTTTCTGTAGCCCCAAACTCTTTCTCTATAGAGTAAAAACCTTTTTTAGGCGGTACCGTATAAGATATGTATAATTGTGTAGTTTGATTTTCTGTTGTACTACCGGCTAACTTAGGTAATCTTAATTTTCTACCAGCAGCAATATTAGTATCATCTTTAGACAGGTCTGAATTTAAAACCAACAAACTATCCATTGTAATTCCATATTTATGAATTATAGACCACCTTGTTTCTTTTGGCTGAACAGTATATACTTCAAAGAAATCTTCGTTAAATGGGTTTTCTTCTGGTTTTACTTTTCTGTATTTAGGAATTTTTAATGTCATTCCTTTTTTTAATTGAACCGAATAAAGCTCTTTATTGTATTTTTTGATAGCATCTTGGCTAACTCCAAATTTTTCAGCTAATCTAAAAAGATTGTCTTTTCTTTTTACTTTATAGGTCTCAAAACCAAATGGTTCTTCTTGAACTACAACAACATCGTTATTGCTTGCTGTAGTTGAGTTTGTATTCTTTACTGTTACATTACCCGCTTCAGTTGCTTTTGCATCTAGCGGAATAACTAATATAGTATTAGGTTTTAATTCATCAGCATTTTTAATTTCTTTATTAAGATTTAAAATACTTTCAGGTGTAACTTTATATTGTCTAGAAAGACTTTGAATAGTTTCTCCTTTTTTTACAGAATGAGTTGTAAATTTTTGTGCAAAAGCAGAAAAGCTAAACAACACTACAAATAGTGTAGTTATATAAAATTGTAATATTGATTTTTTCATTTTCTAAATATCCTTGTTTGTGTTCAAAAAAGATGTTTTTTTAGTTTATCTAAGTATAATATTAGCTAAAGTGACTACTCCCATTCTATTGTTGCTGGTGGTTTAGAGCTAATATCATAAACAACTCTGTTTACACCTCTTACTTTATTAATAATATCATTTGATGTTTTTTGTAAAAACTCATATGGTAAATTTACCCAATCAGCAGTCATACCATCTGTACTTTCTACCGCTCGTAAAGCTACACATTTTTCATACGTTCTCTCATCACCCATAACTCCTACACTATTTACAGGTAAAAGCATTGCTCCTGCTTGCCACACCTTATCGTAAAGTCCAGCATCTTTCAATCCATTTATAAAAATTGCATCTACTTCTTGTAAAATAGCTACTTTTTCTCTTGTTATATCTCCAAGTATTCTAATTGCTAGTCCTGGTCCTGGAAATGGGTGTCTACCTAATAATAAAGGATCTAACCCCATACTTGCTCCAACCCTACGAACCTCATCTTTAAATAACATTCTCAATGGCTCTACAATACTTAATTTCATAAAATCAGGTAAACCACCTACATTATGATGACTTTTAATTGTTGCTGATGGCCCACCTGTTGCCGACACAGATTCGATTACATCGGGATAAATAGTACCTTGTGCTAACCATTTTGCATCTTCTACTAAATGAGATTCATCATCAAAAACTTCAATAAAAACACGACCTATAATTTTACGTTTTTTCTCCGGATCACTTTCACCTGCTAATTCATCCAAAAAGCGTGCCGAAGCATCAACACCTTTTACGTTAAGTCCCATTCCTTCGTATTGTTCTAACACACTCGGAAACTCATTTTTACGCAATAAACCATTATTAACAAATATACAGTGTAGGTTTTTACCAATTGCTTTGTGCAAAAGCATTGCTGCAACTGATGAGTCTACACCTCCTGATAATCCTAAAATAACTTTATCTGTTCCTATTTTTTTCTGTAAATCTGCAACTGTACTTTCTACAAATGAATCTGGAGTCCATGTTTGTGCTACTCCTGCTATATGTACCAAAAAGTTTTCTAGCAATTGTTTTCCGTCAGTAGAATGATAAACCTCAGGGTGAAACTGTATAGCATACGTATCTTCCCCTTCTATTTTATAAGCTGCATTTTCAACGTCGTGAGTACTTGCTAATTTAACTGCGTTTGTTGGCAATGTTTTTATAGTATCTGAATGACTCATCCATACTTGACTACCTTCACTTACGTTTTCAAAAAAAGCTTCCTCTGGTTTTACAAATGATAAATTTGCTCTACCATACTCCCTTGTATTTGAAGGAGCTACTTCTCCTCCTTTAAAATGTGCTAAATATTGAGCACCATAACATACTGCCAAAAGAGGCTTTTCACCTTGTATTTGAGACAAATCAGGATGAGGAGCATCTTCTGCTCTTACCGAAAACGGCGAACCAGAAAGTATTACTGCTTTATAAATTGATAAATCTTCTGGAAGTTTATTGTAAGGCTTAATCTCACAAAAAATATTAAGCTCTCTAACTCTTCTTGCGATAAGTTGTGTGTACTGAGAACCAAAATCTAAAATCAGGACGTTATTTTGCATCCGCAAAAATAGTAAAATGATAATTTTACAAAAGCTTCTTTTACTTATATTTATTAAATATTTTAAGTTTTTTACATTACACTATTTCATTTGTTTTAAAAACGCCCTTTTTACTTCATTTTGGATCAAAAATTGAAAGAATATGACTACAAATATATTTAAAGAACTAAAAAAGGAATTACAAGACGGGCTTACCCAAAAAGAACATCCTTTTAAATACTTTACACTAGCCACTGTTGGCTTAGACCATGTAGCTAGACTTAGGTCTATAGTCTTACGAGAGTTCTCTGATGATTTTAAAATTACTTTTTTTACTGATAAAAGATCAAAAAAAGTAATTCACATCAAAGAAAACAATAAAGTAAGCCTCCTGTTTTTTCATCCTCAAAAAATGATTCAATTAAAAATTGAAGGAATCGCGACTATAATTAAAGATGATAAAATTTTAGAAGCCTATTGGAAAAGAACTCCTGATCATCTAAAAAAAGATTATACGACGACATCTGCACCAGGCAGTGCTATTTCAGATAATACAAATATTGAATATTTAACAAACGAAAACCATTTCTGCCTTGTATCTATCGAAGCTAAAAAAATTGAATATCTTAAAATAACAAAACCTAACCATTTAAAAATAAGGTACTCTAAAGAAAACAATAAATGGAATGGGGAGTTTTTAGTACCTTAATGCATCGTATCTAAAATAGCAATAATATCTTCATCTGTAGTATCTGGGTTGATAAAACAAAAGCGAGCTACAGTTTCAAATTCTGTTCCTTGCTTCCATTTTGTTGGAGTTACTAAAGCAAAGCCTTTTTTATGGTTTTCATAAGTCCAATTCCTGTAATCATCAGGAGACCAGCCTTTTCGTCTAAAAAGAACACAAGACAAACTAGGGTCTCTAACCAACTCTACGTGTTCATTTTTAGTTATCAATTCGCCCGCTGTATTCGCTAGTGTAATACCACGTTCTACAGCCCATTTATATTTATCAACACCATGCATAGCTAATGAAAACCACAATGGTAAGCCTCTTAACCTACGTGTAAGCTGTATTTGGTAATCTGAAGGATTAAAACCATGAGCTCCTTCATCTTTAAAAATTTCTAAATAAGAGCCTTCTTGTGAATGTGCTGCCTTTGCTATTTCAGGGTTTTTATATAAAATTGCACCACAATCGTATGGTGAAAACAACCATTTGTGAGGATCAATAGTGATACTATCTGCTTTTTCTATACCATTAAATAAATGCCTAACTGAATCAGCTAATAAAGCACCACCACCATAAGCTCCATCTACATGAAACCAATATTTATTACTAATACAAAAGTCTGCAATACCTTCCAAATCATCAATTATACCTGCATTTGTTGTTCCTGCTGTTGCTACAATTGCAAATATTCTATTTCTCTTTTCGTCTGGTAACTTACTAACAAAAGTACTTAGGTCAGTTCCATACATTTTTTCTTCAGAAGGTACTAACACTATTTCAGCGTCCATAACTTTTGCCATTGCTTTTACAGAAGAATGTGCACCTATTGAAGCTACTATAACTCCTCTTTTTTCAATATTTTCAGGGTTTTGCCTCCAATTTTCACGAGCAGCTACCATTGCAGATAGGTTTGCAGCAGTACCTCCACTTGTAAATACCCCAAAAGATCCCTCTGGCATACCTGTTAATGAAACCAACCAATGCATCGCTTCATTTTCACAAAAAATACCCCCTGCACCTTCCATCCAATAAGCTCCATGAATACTTGAAGCTGACGTTACCAAATCGAACATAATTGCAGCTCTGGTAGGTGATGCTGGCACAAAGGCTAAATGCCTAGGATGATCAATTGGCACAGTTGCTTTTACTAAAACATCACGAAATAATTGAAATGCTTTCTCTCCTCCAATACCTGCAGAAGTAATTGTTTCTCCTACTAGAACTTTTAATTCTTCTTCCTTTTTTGGTTGCCCCAATTCGGGCAATGTTTTCGTAATACGATTTATAACATATTTCATGACATCCAGTGTCATTTCTACAAGTTCTATATCTATTTTATGCATTGCAAAGGTATAAGTAATGGTTATAAACGGAGATTGTGTTTTATTAAAAATTAGCTGTATCTAATTAATAATTAAAATGTTATAACTTTAAAATTTTTAGATAATGGTTTTAAGTTCGCTACTAAAGCAGGTATAAGCTCTTCTCCATATTCCAAATAAAATTCTGAAAAGTTAGCTTGCCTTTCTTGTAATGATTGGTTAGGAAATAATTCGTTTTGAATTTCTGTTATTCGAATAACATGATCTTTTAATTTTCGTTTTTGAGCTTTTAAAAGTCTTTTTTCTAAAGCATCTAGTCCTTTTAACTGTTTTACTTCCTGAGCTTTTACCGCTCCGAGAAAAGATTTATCAGTTTGTTCCGCCAACACATAAAGACCTTTAAATTGATTTTGAAGATGTTCTTTTTGATCTTTGAAATCAATATCTATATTCGATATTTCTCTAATTTTTTTGTTTATAAACGTATTTTGTTTTAAAAATAAGTGTTCTATTTTAAGATCTAATTTTTCTAATTTTTCCTGTTGCTTTTCCTTAACTATTAAAGCAGAATTGCGTAATAACAACATTGGAAAAGTAATATTCACTGCCTCAAAATAAGCTTTAAGCTCTAACCAATATGCCAACTCTCCACCACCACCAATATAACATAGGTTTGGTAAAATAACTTCTTGATATAAAGGTCTACAAACTACATTTGGAGAAAAGCGTTCAGGGTGCTGTTCTAATTCTGTAAGCATCTCTTCTTTAGAAAACTTAAGCGTAGTATCGTTTATAAAAAACATACCATCTTTTTCTATAATACGCTCTCTAACACCATCAATTAAATAAAAATAATTTATCTCTCTTGGGTTTACTTGAATTGCGTAGTTTTCTGGTAAATCATTTAACTTTTCGATACTCTGTGTAACAGTTTTAAAAGATTTCTCTTCTAACAGATCTAATTTTACAAAGGGTATTAATAATTGTTTTAAACTAGTATCGTCACCATCAACAATAACCAATCCGTATTCTTTAAATAATTCGTTTGCTAAATACCTTGTTGCATCAGTAAGGTTATCGTTATTTAAATATGCTTTTTTAAATAAGTCTTTTAAAAATTCTGCATTTTGACTACCACCTAATTCAGCTGATAAAGTTTCACTTAAAATATCTAATCCTTCTGTATTTAATCTTCCTACTCCCCCAGAAGCCTCTTTATTCCATTGTATTTTTTTACCATTAAGGTTGAAGTAATTAATTTCATCAAAATCATGGTCTTCAGTAGCCATCCAATACACTGGTACAAAATCATAATCAGGGTGTTTGTTTTTCAACTCCTTAGCCAAGTTTATAGTTGAAATAATTTTATAAAGAAAATACAAAGGCCCTGTAAATAAATTTAATTGATGTCCAGTAACTATAGTAAATGTATTTTCGTTTTTTAAAAGTGTAATGTTATCTTGAGTGTACGTACTTATATCAACTCTAGAATATTGTTTTTGCAAAGCATCACTAAGAACTACTCTATTTGATACCGAAAAATTATTTTGCTTTTCTTTTATTTGTGCCTCAAAGTTTTCAATAGATGGAAAACGGTTATAAAAAGGTATCAAGTTATTCTTCTCTTCTAAATAATCACACATTAACTTAGAAAAATAACCCGTTTTCACATAGGGGATTTCATCAATCTTCATCTATTTAATTTTATATTTTTTTAGGTTTTATACAATCAAATGTTATCCTTTTCAAGGTATAATACTCTAAATTTAAAAGCTTTTGTAAAGATAGAATTCTAGAATTCTATCAAATACTAAAAATACGTTAAGATGTTAAATCTATTGCACAAAAAACAAATTAAAAATCAGTACAATCTGATTAAGTTTTTATTATTAGATTTGAATATAATCAAACAACATTTTTATGAAAAAAATTTTAGTCGCATTCATTTTTATTTCTTACACGTTTATAAGTGCTCAACAAGTAAAATCGCCTTCAGAATTTTTAGGGTATGAATTAGGCACTGAATTTACCAGGCATCATGAAGTTGTAGATTATTATGAATACTTAGCAAAAGAAGTTTCTGATAATATAAAGCTAAGTACTTACGGTAAAACAAACGAAAGAAGACCACTACTACTAGCTTATATTTCATCTGCAAAAAATATTAAAAATTTAGAAGCCATACGATCTGAGCATCTAAAAAGTACTAAAGGAGAAGGTAATTCTGAAATTGCAATTGTTTGGCTAAGCTATAATGTACATGGTAATGAAAGTGTAAGCACTGAAGCTTCTATGAAAACCATATATGAACTATTAACTAAAAAGTCTGATTATTTAGAGAATACAGTAGTTATTATCGACCCATGTATTAACCCTGATGGTAGAGATCGATATGTAAACTGGTATAATGAAAATAAAAATACTCCATTTACTGCCGACCCAAATAGTAAAGAACATAACGAGGGATGGTTAAACGGTAGAGCAAATCACTATATGTTTGATTTAAATAGAGATTGGGCTTGGCTAACACAAATTGAAAGTCAACAACGACTAAAAGCATATAATAATTGGTTACCACACATACATGTAGATTTTCATGAGCAAGGTGTAGATTCTCCTTATTATTTTGCTCCTGCTGCTGAACCTTTTCATGAGGTAATTACAAATTTCCAAAGAGACTTTCAAGTAACAATAGGTAAAAACCATGCTAAATATTTTGATGAAAACGGCTGGTTTTATTTCACTAAAGAAGTTTTTGATTTATTCTACCCTAGTTATGGTGACACATACCCCTTGTATAACGGTGCTATAGGAATGACATATGAACAAGGTGGAAGCGGAAGAGCAGGCTTAGGCATTCTTACAAAAGCAGGTGACACATTAACATTAAAAGACAGATTAGAACATCACTTCACGACAGGAATTTCAACTGTTGAAATTGCTTCTGGAAATTCTAAAAAATTAAATACTGAATTTAAGAAATTCTACACCAATAAAAATTTCAAATATAAAAGCTATGTTTTAAACGCTGATATTGACAAAATTAACGCACTTACAAGTTTACTTGATAAGCATGAAATAGAATACGGTTGGGCATCAAATAGCACGAGTAAAGGTTTAGATTATAAGACTCAAAAAATAAAAACTATAAAAACTACTCCTAATACACTAGTAGTTTCTACAGACCAAATTAAAGGTACTTTAGTAAAAGTACTTTTTGAACCTAATGCTAAGTTAACAGACTCTTTAACTTACGATATAACAGCATGGTCTTTACCTTATGCTTATGGTTTAGATGCTGTTGCTTCTGAAAACAATGTAGCTAGCACTAAAACTAATGCATCTAAAAATACTGTCACTAACATACCTTTAATCAGCAATAATAAAGCATATGCCTATATAAAAGATTGGAATAGCATGGAAGATGCTCGATTTTTAGCTGAACTTTTAAAAGAAAAAATAAAAGTACGTTATACAGAAAAGCCTTTTAATATTGATAATAAGAAGTACGAAAGAGGAAGCTTAATCATCACAAAAAAAGATAATGAACATTTAAAAGATTTTATTAAAATACTAAACAAAGTTCAAGAAAAAGAAAATGCATCATTAACTGCTGTAAAAACAGGTTTTGTTGATGAAGGCAATGATTTAGGAGCAAGCTCTGTAAAGCTTATAAAAAACAGCAAAATTGCTGTTTTATCAGGCAGCCCAACAAGTACCTTACAATTTGGTGAAATTTGGCATTTTTTCGAACAACAACTACAATACCCTATAACTGTATTACATGATTCTAAATTAAGTAAAAGTGAGCTTGAAGATTATGATGTTTTAATTTTACCTGACGGATGGTATAGTCGTTTTTTAGATTCTGACAAACAAAATAAACTTTCAGAATGGGTTAAAAGTGGTGGTAAATTAATTGCCATGGGTGGCGCTGTTAAAGGTTTAGAAGGCACAGAAGGGTTTTCTATTAAAACCAAAGTAAAAGAAAAAGACTCTACCAAAACTATAGACTTAAGCACTTTTGAAACCTCTGAAAGAGATGCAATAAAAAATTTAATAACTGGAGCTATATTTGAAACTAAAGTGGATAATACACACCCACTTGCTTTTGGTTATGACGATAACTACTTTACTCTAAAGTTAGGAAGTGATTCTTTTAATTATTTAAAAGAAGGTACCGTTACCTATATTGAAAATAACAACACTCCTGTTGCTGGTTTTGCTGGTAGTGAAGCTAAAAAAGAGATAGCAAAAACAATGATATTTGGTGTTGAAGATATTGGCAATGGTCAAGTAATTTACATGGTAGACAACCCTTTATTTAGAGGTTTCTGGGAAAATGGAAAGTTGTTTTTTGCAAATGCTTTGTTTATGGTTAACTAATAACTATTAAAATATTAAATAATTTCAATAAAAAAAAGGGTCGATGTTTCACATCGACCCTTTTTTTTATAATAAGTTTTGTTATCTAATATCTTTTCTATTATCCATTTTAGACTCTTCTCCGTCCTTAGTGATTAACAAAACCTCATCAAAGCCCATAAGCTTAAATTGAGCAAATTGTGTTGCTGCATCACCAACTATTAAATATGCCATTTTAGACTCATCTAACAACCTATTTGCAAGTGCCTTATGCTCTTCTAATGTCATATTTTTAATTACTTCTTCTTCTTTTTCAATATAGTTAGCATCTAAACCATACTCACTCATTTCTTGTAACATTCCCAATAAAGAACCTTGTGTTTCAAAACGACGAGCATTAGATTTAATCAATGCGTTTTTAGTAAACAATAAATCTTCTTCAGATATACCTTCTTTATATTTCTCAATCTCCTCTTTAAAGATAGAAACAGATTCTCCTGTTGTGTTTGTTCTAACACTTGAAGATGCTGTAAAAGTACCTGGTATTTTACTTCCACTAAAACTAGAACGAGCTCCGTAAGTATACCCTTTTTCTTCTCTTAAAATTAAATTTACATTACCAGAAAAAGAACCTCCTAGTTTGTAATTCATTACCTCGGCAGGGAAAAAATCTTTATCGTTCCTTGTTAAACCAATATTTCCAATACTAATAACTGATTGTTTTGCATCTGGTATATCAACAAAATATAATGAAGATTTATCTCTATTATTAACAATTGAATATTCAGGAATAGTAACTTCTTTTGCTGCCCAATCATTTTCTAAACCTTTTAAGGTTTCTAAAACAGCACCTTTATTTATTTTACCTACTACATGAACAGAACTAATTGATGGTGAAAAATTTTTATTATAAAAAGCTTTTAAATCATCAATAGTAATTGCTTCTACCGAAGCAACAGTACCACTTGTAGGATAGCTAAAAATATGTTCTTCTCCATACAAAAGTTTATTATAAACTCTATTTGCAACCGCATTGGGATCAGCATCGGAACGCTTTATTCCATTTATAGTACTTGTTTTTATTAAAGCAAATTCTTCTTCATCCCAACGAGGCTCTAATAATATTTCCCTTACTAAGGCTATAGTTTTATCAAAATTACGCACAAGTGTATTTCCCCTTATAACAATTGCCTCGTTAGTCGTGTACATATTAATGTTTGCTCCTAACATTTCTATTTCTTCTTCTAACTGTTCTGAAGTTTTATTTTTAGTTCCCTCCATTAATATATCAGTCATCAAATTAGCAACACCATTTTTACTCATGTCATCCAAAAGGTGCCCTCCATCAATACGAATACTAAAGTTTACCGTCGGAATTTCATTTTGCTCAATTCCATATACCTTCATACCATTAGTCAATTCTGACGTCCAACTCGCTGGCACATTTAAACTAGGTGACTCACCTTGCTCAGGCTCTTTAGAACGGTCTATTTTAGAAGGTGTTTTTACTATTTCTTCTTGAGACTCTTCAATTACTTTTGCTACATTTTCTTTAATTTCTTCTTCAACAACAGGTGCCTTAATAGAGTTTTCTGCAACTAGATCCATTTGTCCTTTAGGCACAAAACTAGTAATTACATAGGGCTTATCTTTTATGTATGTATTATACACACGTATAACATCTTCCTTAGTTACCTTTTTAATATTTTCAATATCTTTTTCTATAAAACCAGGATCACCCGTAAAAGTATTGTAACGCGCTAATTGAAACGACTTACCTAAAACACTACTAATTCCATTATAAAAACCAGTCTCTAATCCTGCTTTAATTCTCTCAACATCTCTATCTGTTACTCCTTCTTTTTCAAAAAGTGTAAAAGCTTCAAACATACCTTTTTCTATATCATTCAAACTTTTACCACTATTTGCAGTTACTGTTACATGAAATTCTCCTGCTAAAACTTGAGAATTATTATAAGCATATGACCTAGATGTAAGTTGTTTTTCTTTTTCCAAAACCTTGTACATCGGTGCTTTTTTACCACTTGATAAAAGTTCTGATAGAAAATCTAACGCATACGCATCTTCTGTATACTGATACGTGGTAGGCCAAACCATATTTAATTGAGCCGTGTTAGCAAAATTATCTTCATGAAACAGACGAACTGTTTCTGAAATAGTAACAGGTTGTGGTTTTAAAGGCTCTACTTCTTGCCTTCTCTTTATTTCTCCGAAATATTTTTCTACCAATGTTTTAGCATCTGCAATTTCAAAATCACCAGCTAATACCAATGTTGCGTTATTTGGTCCATAATATTTATCGTAAAATTCTTTTACATCAGCAACAGTAGCATTCTGTAAATCTTCTAACTCACCTATTACTTGCCAATTATAAGGATGACCTTCTGGATAAATATTTTTATCTAAAACCCAACCTTCATGACCATAAGGATTGTTATCTACACGTTGTCTTTTCTCATTCTGAACAACTTCTTGTTGGTTATTAAATGCTGACTCTGTTATGGTATTAATTAAAAATCCCATTCTATCGCTCTCTAGCCACAAAACAGTTTCCATCGCATTTTTAGGTACTACTTCATAATAAATAGTTCCATCTTTCCAAGTACCACCATTTAGCGTTCCACCTACATCTTGAATTTTCTTGAAAAATTGATCTTGCGGAACATTTTCTGATTCTTGAAATAACATATGCTCAAACAAATGCGCAAAGCCTGTTCTTCCTGTTTTTTCTCTATTAGACCCTACATTATACTGTATTGCTACAGATACAATTGGATCGCTTTTATCTTGATGCAAAATAACATCAAGTCCATTTTCCAGCTCATACTTCTCAAAATCAACTGATAATGATGTACTTTCCGGAGCCACTTCTTCATCAGTAGTTTTACAAGACGTAAAGCTAAATGCAACCAACGCGGCTGCCATAATAGGAAGTTTTAGTAATTTTTGTGTTCTCATTTTAATGATGGTTTTTAGTCTCTCTAAATATACAATTCGAAGAAACTAAAAATCAAAAAATAAAGTTAAATATTGAAGGTAATACACTTGTAATATGAAGATTACAGCTACATAAAGAATCTTAACTTAAATTTAAAATAAAAAAAAGGGACTCAAAATGAGTCCCTTTTTTTTATTTTAAAGTTTATTTATTTAGCAACATTTACCGCTCTTGTTTCTCTAATAACAGTAACCTTTACTTGACCTGGATATGTCATATCAGTCTGTATTTTTTGAGAAATTTCAAATGAAAGTTCAGCAGCTTTATCATCTGTTACTTTTTCGCTTTCAACAATTACACGTAATTCTCTACCTGCTTGGATTGCATATGCTTTTTGCACACCTCCAAAACCAAAAGCTATTTCTTCTAAATCTTTTAATCTTTGTATATATGAATCTAATACTTGTCTTCTAGCTCCTGGTCTTGCTCCGCTAATAGCATCACAAACCTGAACGATTGGTGCTATTAAGTTTTTCATTTCAATCTCATCATGGTGAGCTCCAATAGCATTACAAACATCTGGTTTCTCACCATATTTTTCAGCCCATTGCATACCTAATATAGCATGTGGTGTTTCCATCTCTGCTTCTGTATTTGGTACCTTACCTATATCATGCAACAAACCTGCTCTTTTAGCCATTTTAGTATTTAAACCAAGTTCTGCAGCCATAACACCACAAAGTTTTGCAACTTCTCTAGAGTGTTGTAAAAGGTTTTGACCGTATGATGATCTGTATTTCATTCGACCTACTGCTCTAATAAGTTCAGGGTGTAAACCGTGTATACCTAAATCAATAACAGTACGTTTTCCTATTTCTACTATTTCTTGTTCTATTTGCTTTTCTGTCTTCTTTACAATCTCTTCTATACGAGCAGGGTGAATTCGACCATCAGTAACCAATTTATGTAATGACAAACGAGCAACTTCTCTACGAACAGAATCAAAACAAGAAAGAATAATTGCCTCAGGAGTATCATCCACAACAATCTCTACCCCAGTTGCAGCTTCTAAGGCTCTAATGTTACGCCCCTCTCTACCAATAATTCTACCTTTAACATCATCAGACTCTAAGTTAAATACTGACACACAGTTCTCAACAGCCTCTTCAGTACCAATACGTTGTATTGTATTTATAATGATTTTCTTAGCTTCTTGTTCTGCCGTTAATTTAGCTTCTTCCATTGTCGTTTGCATGTACGACATGGCATCTGACTTTGCCGTTTCTTTTAAAGATTCTAACAATTGTCCTTTAGCATCATCAGCAGATAACCCTGAAATAAGTTCTAACTGTTGTACTTGATTTTTATGTAACTTATCTAATTCTGATTGTTTTTTATCAAAATATTCACCTTTATAATCAACATCTTTTATTTTATCTTCAAGCTGATCGTTAAGTTTTTTATTTTTAGCTAACTCACTACCTACTTGTGATTCTTTATCTCTTGCTCGTTTTTCTGAATCAGCAATTTTCTTATCTTTTGAAATAATAACCTTTTCATGCTCTGCCTTTAATTCTAAAAACTTTTCTTTAGCTTGAAATATTTTATCTTTCTTTATATTTTCTCCTTCTACTTTAGCATCTTTAACTATACTGTCTGCCTCTTTCTTTGCATTTGCAATTGTTCTGGAAGCTCTTCCTTTTTCCATAAATTTTGCAATCGCAAAACCAATTGCTAAACCGACTATTACTGCTATTATAAGTACTGCTGTATCATTCATAATTTTAACCTATTTATATAAAAAAACCCACATTGGATCGAAGTTTTGTACAAACTCCAAAATAACAAGTTTAGGGCTAACAGATTGCTCAAGGATCCTATTAGAATACAAGGCCTGCTTTTACAACCTAAACTCACCCTTTTTAAACAATTTAACGTTGAGTTTGTCAAAAATAATCACCAATGTGGGTAGTAATTTAATCTATTTTAAAGAACTTATTTTACACTAAGTTTATCTGATACTAGTTCGTCTAACGCTTTTAATCTAGCGGTTACCTCTGTTGTATCTTCTAATTGTTCAATACTATGTTGTTCTATCTTCGAAGCAAATTGTAAGGCACACATAGCCAGTACATCTTGCTTATCTCTTACTGCATAATTCTGTTCAAAATTTTTAGCTAACTGCTCAATATTTTTAGCAGCTTTACGTAAACCCTCTTCTTGGCTTGGATCTATCGTTAACGGATATACCCTATCTGCGATAGAAAGCTTTATTTTGAGTTTTTCAGACATTGTATTGTAAATGTATTATTCAGATAGTTGCGTTATGCAATAATCCAACTCTCTGATTAATGTATTTATTTTAAGCTTAGCTTCTGTTTTGTTCGTATTACTACCCAGCATCGAATTTGCTAGTTTCAAAGAATTATATTTTTCTTCCCAACCAACAAGCGAATCTCTAGTATTGCCATGATCACTCTTAACAACCGTAAGCTCTTCTTCTAACCTAGTATTAGCCTGCTGTAACAGCTCTACTTTGTGTAACAGCTTGCTTATTTTGTTTTCTAAAGAATCTACTATTTCTACTAATTCACTCATATGCAAACATCAATGCATTTTACACAAAGTTAACACAGATATTAAGACTTCCCAATTCTTTTTTAAATATTCTTTTTTTTTAAAATTCATTAAAGCCAAAATTGGTATTCAATTCTTATTTTATTTACACTCGATTGTTTTTAAATTTTAATTTGTATTAATTACTTTCGCAGTATAAGTACGTTTTATTATGAAAAAAGCCATATTTGGTTTCCTATTGTTATTTTCTTTAACAATTACAGCTCAAGAAAAATACTCAAAAGAAATTTTTAGATCTCCTTTAGATATACCCCTTGTGTTATCTGGCACCTTTGGTGAGTTAAGAAGTAATCACTTTCATTCAGGTGTAGATATTAAAACACAACAACGTGAAGGTTTAAAAACGTACGCTATTGCCGATGGTACAATTACCAGAATAAAAGTTTCTTTATATGGTTATGGTAAAGTTTTGTACATTGCTCACCCTAGCGGACACACTTCTGTTTACGGTCATTTGCAAAAATTTGGACCTGAGATAGAAGAATATGTAAAAAAGATACAGTATAACAAAAAAGCGTACGAAATAGAGGTTTTTCCTGATTTTGGCGAGCTAAAAGTAGAAAAAGGTCAAGTAATTGCATACACTGGTAATACTGGTGGTTCTGGCGGGCCTCATTTACATTTTGAAATACGTAGTAGCGTTACCGAAAAACCAACAAATCCGCTATTATATGGTTTAGAAGTTAGAGACGCTCTAGATCCTATTTTACTTAATTTATATACTTATCCATTAACAGATAATAGTATTGTAAACCAAAGCAACCAAAAAGTAGCGCTTAATTTTACAAAACAAAGTGATGGTACTTTTTTAGCGGATAAAGTATATGCTACCGGAACTATTGGCTTTGGAGTAAACTCTTATGACAGACAAGATATGGCCGCTAACAAAAATGGCTTATATAAAGTTGAACAAATTGTAAATGGAAAAACATATACCAATTATGACCTTGAGAGTTTTTCTTTCGGCGAATCTAGATATATCAATACATTAATAGATTATAGCCATTATGCGAGATTTCGTCAAAGAATTCAAAAACTGTATAAAGACCCTAGCAACAAATTAAGTATCTACAAAGAATTATATAACGACGGTAAAATTGATGTAACTGAAGGCTTAAGTTACTCGGTAGAGTTACTTCTAAAAGATTTTCATGGTAACACAACTAAAGTTATAATACCTGTTGAAGGGAAAAAAGAAGTTTTAAAAATTGATAAAAAAGATAAAAAGACAGATAATTATTTAGTTGCTAAAAAACCAAATACATATGATTTAGGAATAGCTCAAGTTTATTTTCCTGCCAATATCTTTTACAACGATTTTTATATCGATTTAGAAAAAGGTGCTGACACTGTTAAAATACATGATAGCTCTACACCTGCTCATAAAAACTTTACCATATCATTTGATGTATCTAAATACCCAAAAGAGGATCTTAAAAAATTATTTATTGCACGATTAAATAGCCGATTAGAACCTAGCTACGAATCAACTTACAGAAGAGGAACAACATTTTCTACACGAACTAGATACCTAGGTACTTTTACACTTGCTAAAGATACAATTGCTCCTAAAGTGCGTGCTAAGAACTTTAAAGAGAAGCAATGGTTGAGTAACTACAATTACCTTAGTGTAGAAATTACAGATGACTTAAGTGGTATAGATACCTACTCTGCAACCTTAAATGGAAAATGGATTTTAATGGAGTATGAATCTAAAAAAAATACACTTACCTATAATTTTGACTCTAATATTTTAAATGAAAAAGAATGTAATCTAGAACTTATTGTTACCGATAATGTTGGTAATAGTACTACCTTTAAGAGTACTTTCTTTAGAAAATAAATGTTGAAGTTTTTTAAATTATTTATTCTATTATTTTTCCCAACGATACTAGCCGCTCAAAATGCTATTATTACTGGGGTTATTTTAGATGAAGAAAACCTACCTGTACCTAACACAAATATTAGTACCGCAACAACCGGCAGTATTTCTGACAGTAATGGTTTTTATTTTTTAGAAGTTGCTGCCGATCAAGAAATTACAGTAACTTTTTCTCATTTAGGACATGAAAACATTATATTAAAAAAACTTACACTATCTACTAACGAGAGTTTTGAGTTTAATCCTGTTTTAAAATCAAAAGTTACTCAAATTGGCGAAATTACAATAACAGCTAATGGCTCTAAAATAGCTAACACTATTAATACTATTCAACCTAATATTATTAGAAACATACCTGGAGCAAATGCAGGTGTAGAGAATATTTTAAAATTATTACCAAGTGTATCATCAAATAACGAATTAAGTACCCAGTATAATGTAAGAGGTGGAAATTATGATGAAAACCTTGTTTATGTTAATGAAGTTGAAGTTTATCGCCCTTTTTTAGTACGTTCTGGTCAGCAAGAAGGTTTAAGTTTTATAAATAGCGATATGACTCAGAAAGTTAATTTTTCTTCAGGAGGGTTTCAAGCTAAATATGGAGACAAGCTTTCGTCTGTTTTAGATATAACCTATAAAAAACCAAGCTCTTTTGGTTTAAATGTTGATGCCAGTTTAATTGGCGCTAGTGTAACTGTAGAAACTAGTTCTAAAAATAAAAAATTAAGCACAATTACAGGTGTTCGTTATAGAGACAATAGTTTATTTATAAATAGCCAAGAAACAATTACAAATGTAAAACCGAGGTTTTTTGATATTCAAACCTATGAAAGTTATCAATTTTCAAAAAAAATAAATATTGATTTTTTAGGTAATGCTTCGGTTAACAATTACTTAAACGAACCAAAAACTAGAAAAACAAATTTCGGAACACTCAATGATCCAAGGTCACTTTCTATATTTTACGCAGGTAAGGAACAGAATACATATCAATCTCTTTCTGGAGCTTTAAAAACTACTTATAATCTTAATAAAAATGTGACTCTAAAATTTATACCTTCTATTTATCACACTATAGAAGAAGAATCTTCAGATTTAATTTCTCAATACGAGTTAGTGAGTGTTTCAAATAATTTAGGAGAAGATAATACTACTAAAAAACTAGGTACACAATTTAATAGAGCTAGAAATATTTTAGATGCTTTAATTTTTAACCTAGAACACAAAGGAAAATTTAGTAAAGGTGTTAATCAAATAAACTGGGGACTTAAATATACCCATGAAGATGTACGTGATCAAATAAGAGAATCTGAATTTTTAGATTCTACAGGTTTTTTTGTTAGGCCTTCTGGCATTGAATTTTCTAATAACCAGCCCGAACAACCTTTGAATATTCCTCTGACTGCTCTAGAAAGCAGCAATGCTATAAATAATATCAAAACCGATAGGTTTTCTGCATTTGTACAGTTCAGTAAACAAACACAATGGAATACACACGATATTTATTATAATATTGGTGTTAGAAGTCAATTTTGGTCCACTTCAAATTTTGATGAAAAAGGTAATTCAAATCCTGTTATAAGTCCAAGAGCACAGTTTGCGATTAAACCAGATTGGAAAAAAGATTTATTTTTTAAACTAGCTTTAGGTATATATCATCAGCCCCCTTTTTATCGAGAGTTTAGAAATACTTTTGGTACTATTAATACAGATGTAAAAGCACAGAGAGCCATACACGCTGTATTAAGCAATGAATATAGTTTTAAAATGTGGGATAGTCCATTTAAACTCACAAGTGAATTATATTATAAACACTTAACAAATGTAAACACCTATACCGTAGAAGATGTGCGTATTAGGTATGTCGCTAATAATGATGCAAAAGCATATGCTTATGGAGCTGAATTTAGAATGAATGGAGCGTTTGTACCTGGCACAGAATCCTGGATAAGCATTGGGTATTTAAAAACTGAAGAAAATAGCTCTAATAGAGGTTTTATATCTAGACCAACAGATCAAAGACTGAAATTTGCTATTCTTTTTCAAGATTATATTCCAACAATACCTGATGTAAAAATGCATTTAAATTTAGTTTATAATACAGGTTTACCAAGTGGATCTCCTAATTATGCCGATCCATACAATTTTCAATCAAGATTAAGAGATTATAAACGCGCAGATTTAGGAATTTCATATACTTTTGTAGGCGAAAACAAAAAAGCATTAAAAAATAGTTGGCTAAATAGTTTTAAAGAACTTTCTGGAGGTTTCGAAATTTTCAACATCTTCAACAATCAAAACTCTATAACAAACACATGGGTTAGAGATATTGATACAAAGCAGCAATTTGCAGTGCCTAATTATTTAACAAGCCGTATTCTAAATTTAAGAATTCGCATGCGCCTATAGATACGTAAAAATGAAAAATGTAATTACATCAATCTTTCTTTTAATTGCTACTTTAACTTTTTCACAGAAAAACATATACGAGAGCCCAAAGTTTGATAACCTTTCTAAAGATCATAAAGTACTAGCTATACTTCCTTTTTTTACACATTTAGATTTAGAAAAATCTATATCAAAAGAAGAGAAAAAGATATTAGAACAGAAAGAGGGTTACGCTGTACAAGATGCTTTAGAAATCTATTTTTCAAAAAGAAAAAAGAAAAAGAAATTTTCTGTAGAGTTTCAAAATACAAAAAATACTAATGCTATTTTAGCTCAAAACGATATCAACTATGGTAATATTGATATCTATAGTATAAAAGAACTTTGTAAAATATTAAATGTTGATGGTATTATTAGTGGCAATATTGATTTAAATGTTTTGCTATCAGATGGTATCGCTTCTGATTTTAGTTTTATAGATTATATTTTAGTTGATGCTGATTATGGCCGAATCGGAATAAAAATTAGTGATGGCGAAACCAGTAAACTTTTATGGCGTTACGAAAAGAAAATAAATAAAAAATCTGGCAAAAACACACAAGATTTAATTGAATTGATGATGAAACAAGCTACTAAAAAATTTCCTTATGATAGAGAATCTTTAAAAAGCAGAAAAGGAAACTAAATTAATTTTCTGAGAAAATCTTTAGCTCATTAATTACATAATCCAATTCTTGCTTTGTTGTGTATTTAGAGAACGAAAATCGAATAGAAGGTTTTTTCATCTCTTCAGCATTTAATATTTGTGTTAATACGTGTGATCCTAAATCGCTGCCAGATTGGCAAGCACTACCTTTAGAGCAAGCAATACCTTTTATATCTAACTGAAATAATAACATTAGAGATTTCTTTTGATCAAAAGGTAATCTGACATTTACTAATGTGTATGTGCTTTTTTCTAAATTACCAGAATGGCCATTAAACTCGACTCCTGGTAACGCTTTTTGTAAATTTTTGATAAAATAAGATTTCAAGTCTAATATATAAGCTCTTTCTTCATCTAAGTTTTCATAAGCTTTCACAAAAGCTTCTTCTAAACCTATTATATTATGAAAAGGCTCTGTACCAGCTCTAAAACCACGCTCTTGTGAACCACCAGACAGTAATGCTTTTAAACCTATGTTTCTTTTAATATAAGCAAAACCAACTCCTTTTGGTCCATGAAACTTATGAGCTGCAGCTGTTAAAAAATCAGCCTTTATTTTTTGAACATCAAAAGCAAAATGACCTAATGATTGTACTGTATCTGAATGAAATAGTGCTCCATTTTCGCCACATAAATGAGAAACAGCATCAATATCTAAAACATTTCCTATTTCATTATTAATATGCATTAAACTTACTAATTTTTTAGAATCATCTTTTTTCAATAAAAATTCTAAATTTTCTAAATCAGGGTTACCAAATTCATCTAATGCAACATATTCTATACTTATACCATGCTCTTTTTCTAAATCTTCTACGGTGTGTAAAACAGCATGATGCTCAATTTTAGAGGTAATAATTGTACGCACCCCTAAATCACGAACTGCACAACGAAGTATCATATTATCTGCCTCTGTTCCGCCAGATGTGAAAATTATTTCTGAAGGATGAGCATTTATTAGTTTTGCTATAATTTTTCTAGTTTTTTCAATAGCTGTTTTTGCTGACCTGCCAAATGTATGAGTAGATGATGGGTTACCATAACTTTCAGCTAAAGCAATTTGCATCTTTTCAATTACAGATGCTCTAACTTTTGTAGTTGCAGCATTATCTAAATAAATTTTTTGCATGAAATTTGAAATCTAATAAGACACAAAATTAATTGAAATAAAGTTAATTTTTCATAAAATGAAGATAAACCTCTAGGAATATCAATCCTAATTCTTGTAACTTTGGAGAAGTATTAAAAATAAATTATTATTTATCAGACACCAAAAATAAATTTATAAATGAAAAAATTGTTTTTACTTTTAATTTGTCCTTTATTTTTTGGTTGTGATGATGGAGATTTGCAAATAGAAACTTTAGATTTTAATAGTATTGTCACTGTACAAACATGTAACACAGTATCTATTACTACTCAAAACACTTTGTTTAAATTAAATGATAATCAAGCATTAATAATAGATTTAGCTGCTAATGTTCTTAAAAACGAAGAAGGTGTAATTGAGGTAGAAATTACTGACAGTACTGATACTACTTTAATTTATCGAATTTTTTCTGACGCAGCTACCAGTAATTACTTCTGTGATGATATTCCTCCAATTACACCAACTGTTATTGATGAAATTGTTGCATCAAAAGGTACTCTTAAAATTACTACAGTTTTATCAGATACAACAGAAGGTAGTTTTGAACATACTATAGAAATTATAGATATCACCTTAGACACATCTCAAGGGCAAAGAATTACGGATTTAACTATTGACGAGTTTGGTACTATTACAACAAGTTAAAAATTCTGAAAAATATAAACTTCAGTAGCTCCTAAACCATATTTCTGGTAATCTGCATCATAATGCTTTACATTATCATACCTGCCAAATAAGTAACGAAGTTCTTCTTTTAAAACACCTTCGCCTACGCCGTGTATAAAAACTATTTTTTGTATTTTTTTACTGATCGCAAAGTTAAGTTGTCTTTTTGCTGTATCTAACTGTATATTTAAAATGTCATAATTTGACATTCCCCTTTTAGAAGGTACTAATTGATGAATATGAAGATCTACTTCCATTTTAGGAGCCGTTCTTTCTTTTGGTTTTACAACTGGCGTATTTTTTCTCTTTCCTTGAGCTTTTTCAGATTTAATCTTAGCTACTTCATAATTAGTAACCGTTAAATTTCTATCGTCTACAATTTTAATAAGTTCTGATGGCAAATATTTAATCAAAAAACCATCATCACTCAAAACCATGATTGTAGTACCATCTATTTTTTCAATAACACCTGTTATAGTATCATCCATTGCCTCTACTCTATCTCCTTTTACAAAATCCATTTTTATACTTCTTTTGAATCCTCTTCTGTATTTTTCCAAGATGTACTCATCTTATAAATACCAAACATTAAAAACACAATACCAATTGCTAAGGCATATTCTTCTAAAATATAAAGCTTACCAAAGGCCATAATTGATGCACCAATTGCAATTAGAGCAAAATAAGTTAATTGTTTTATTTTCATTGGTTAAAATTAGTAGTATTTTTCCGAAAAGAATCGAATTTTTATCAAAATGCAATTAGTTGTGTATTTTTTACGCCTTGAAGAGTATATGCTTCCATGTTTTAGCAAACAAATATTTGGAGTAGATTGTCCTGGCTGCGGTATTCAAAGAGCTATTTCATTAATATTTCATGGTGAATTTATTGCTGCTTTTAAAATGTACCCTGCAATATATACTTTACTATTACTTTTTGCTTTTTTATTAGCAGATAGTTTTTTCACTATTAAATATGCTGGTAAAATAATTATAATATTAACCACAATTACGGTATTCTTAATACTTACGAATTATATATTAAAATTTTTATAACAACTAAACCTTTAAAATTATGGAACAACAAAAATTACCTAATGTAACAATTGCCCTAGTACTTTCAATCGTGTCTTTTTTATGCTGCTGTTTTAGTATGGGTATTGGCGGTATTATATTATCTGGTATTGCTTTATTTTTAATAAGTAAAGACACCAAATTATATAACCAAAACCCTCAAGAATACTCAAACTTTAGTGCATTAAAAACTGCCAAAATAGTTGCAATTATCGGTTTAGTATTAGCTATCGGAAGTTTACTTTGGACATCATACAGCATAATTCAAATGGGGGGATGGGATGCTTACATGGAGCAGTTTAACATTATGATGGAACAGTTTAATAACCAGTAAAATGCATCAAGAATCTTTACCTGGCTCTAATAATGCCTTAACTTTCGGAATTCTATCTATAGTATTAACATTTTTTTGCTGTGGACCATTCGGAGGTATATTCGGTTTTATAGGCATTTCAAATGCAAATAAAGCAAAACGCATATATATGGAAGGTAATGGGCAATATACAGGATATGAAAACTCTAAAATTGGAAAAATATTATCATATATTGGTCTTGCTATTTCAGCAATATACTTGCTATTTGTTATTCTTTATTTTGGAGTAATAGCAGCTGTTGTAGTTGCTGCAATAGCTGAAGGCAACCTTTAAAGTTAAAAATTATTATATAAAAAATCCCCAAAGTAAAACTTTGGGGATTTTTATTTTTTTCTACTTACAACTCTTATTTTTCAAATGTTTTTATCGTAGTCGTAATAATTGATACACAAGCTAATAATTGCTCTTTGTTCATTACCAATGGTGGTGCAAAACGAATAATATTACCGTGTGTTGGTTTTGCTAATAAGCCATTTTCTTTTAGAGCCATACAAATATCCCAAGCAGTTGAGCTATCTTCTGTATCATTGATTAAAATAGCGTTTAACAAACCTTTTCCTCTTACCGAATTTACTACAGTACATGTTGGAATAAATTTATTTAATTCTGCTCTAAACAACTCCCCTAAATCAAAAGCATTTTGAGCTAATTTTTCTTCTTTAACAACATCTAAAGCTGCTATACCAACTTTTGCTGCCACAGGGTTACCACCAAATGTACTTCCATGGTTTCCTGGCTGAATAACATTCATTATATCATCATTAGCTAAAACAGCAGAAACTGGATAAGCTCCTCCAGAAAGTGCTTTTCCTAAAATTAAAATATCTGCTTTAACCTCTGGTGTACCACTACAGTGCTTATCTGCACAAGAACAGTTACCACAAGTAGCTAATAATCTTCCCGTTCTTGCAATACCTGTCTGAACTTCATCTGCTATAAAAAGTACATTATACTTTTTACATAAATCTTTAGCTTTTTTTAAATATCCTTCTGAAGGCACATAAACACCTGCTTCACCTTGTATTGGTTCTACTAGAAAACCTGCTACATTAGAATTATCTTTCAATGTTTCTTCTAAAGCTGTTAAATTATCGTACTCAATTTTAATAAAACCATTTGTATATGGTCCAAAATTTTTGCGCGCAACCGGATCATTCGAAAAAGAAATAATTGTTGTTGTACGACCATGAAAATTATTTTCGCAAACTACAATCTCTACTTCATTTTCTGCAATTCCTTTTTTCTCATAACCCCATTTTCTACATAATTTCAAAGCAGTCTCTACTGCCTCTGCACCTGTATTCATTGGTAATACTTTGTCAAAACCAAAAGTAGAAGTTACATACTTTTCATATACCCCTAAAACGTCATTATAAAACGCTCTAGATGTAAGTGTTAATGTTTGAGCTTGTTCTACCATTGCTCCTACAATTTTAGGATGACAATGACCTTGATTTACTGCTGAATATGCAGATAAAAAATCGTAATACTTTTTTCCTTCTACATCCCAAACAAATACACCTTCTCCTTTACTTAAAACTACAGGTAGTGGATGATAATTGTGGGCTCCGTGTTTTTCTTCTAATGCGATTGCATCTTTAGAAGTTAATGTTTCTAAAATAGCCATTCTAATAAATTTATATTGTGAATAAAATAACCATTCCTTCTCTACCTTTATCCTTTCGAAGGCTCGAAAATTCAGCGTGGGAAAGAAATCACCCCTAGAAGCTGCAAATTAGTAAATATTAATACGATACTAAAGTTTTTCGCCAAACTGATTCTAAATTTCTTAAAATAAAATTTTACACTTATAAATTCTTAAACTTCTGTTTACTTACATAAAAACACTCTATTTTTGCGTTATGCGTAGAAAAAATAAAAAAACAAGAACGGTTTTTGAAAACGTAACCGTAGTAGATGCTGGTGCAAAAGGAAAAACTATTGGAAAGGCTCCTGACGGTCGCGTGATTTTTTTAACAAACACAGTACCTGGCGATATTGTAGATGTACAAACTACAAAAAAAAGAAAAGCCTATTTTGAAGGTGTTGCTATTAATTTTCATACTTTATCTGATAAAAGAACAGAACCTGTTTGCGAACATTTTGGCACTTGTGGTGGTTGTAAATGGCAAAATATGTCTTACGATAATCAACTTTTTTACAAACAAAAAGAGGTTGAAAATAATTTAAGACGAATTGGCCATCTAGAGCTTCCAGAAATTACACCAATTTTAGGTTCTAAAGAACAGTATTTTTATAGAAATAAAATGGAATTTTCTTTTTCTGATAGCCGCTGGTTGTCATTAAATGAAATAAATTCTAATGAAGAAATAAAGGATAGAAATGCTTTAGGTTTTCATATTCCAGGCATGTGGGATAAAATACTAGACATAAAAAAATGTCATTTACAAAAAGACCCTTCTAATGCTATTCGATTAGCTACTAAAGAATTTGCTCTTGCTAATGAATTATCGTTTTTTAACCCAAGAAATCAATTTGGTCTTTTACGTACCATGATGATTAGAACTTCATCTATAGGAGAGATTATGGTTCTTGTACAGTTTTTTGAAAATGATAAAACAAAAAGAGAATTGCTTTTGAATCATTTATCTGAAAAATTTCCTGAAATTACAGCTCTCCTTTATGTTGTAAATGAAAAACAAAATGATACTATCTACGATCAAACTATAGTTTGTTTTAAAGGCCGAGACCATATTTTTGAAGAAATGGAAGGCCTTAAGTTTAAAATTAATGCTAAATCATTTTATCAGACAAACTCTGATCAAGCATATGAGTTATATAAAATTACTCGTGATTTTGCAGGCCTAACAGGTGAAGAACTGGTTTACGATTTATATACTGGCACAGGAACAATCGCTCAGTTTGTTTCAAAAAAAGCTAAGAAAGTAGTTGGTATAGAAGCTGTTCCTGAGGCTATTGAAGATGCAAAAGCTAATGCTATATTAAACAATATAGACAATACTTCTTTTTTTGCTGGTGATATGAAAAATATTTTCAATCCAGAGTTTATTACTGAAAACGGAGTGCCTGATATTATTATAACAGACCCTCCTAGAGATGGGATGCACAAAGATGTTGTTCAGCAAATTTTAAATATTGCACCTCAAAAAATAGTTTATGTAAGTTGTAATAGTGCAACGCAAGCTCGTGATTTAGAAATGATGAAAGACCTCTATACTATTACAAAAACACAAGCTGTAGACATGTTTCCACAAACACACCATGTTGAAAATGTTGTACTTTTAGAAAAACGATAAGTATACAATTATATGAAGTTATTTAAATACTTAAGTCTGGTTACTGTAATAACCCTCACAGCTATATTTTTAAACAGCTGTGAGAAGGATGATATTTGCGTAGATGGCACTACCCCCTTAATGGTTGTAGAGTTTTATGATTTTGAAGATAAGGAGACTAGAAAAGATCCTTCAAATTTAATAGTAACAGCATTATTAGATGACGACACTTTTGGAGATATTATAACAAATACAGCTACTGACTCTTTAAATATACCGTTACGGATTGAAGAATTAACAACTGTTTATAGTTTTTCTACCAATACTACTACAGATGAAGCTAACGACAATGTAGATATTATAACCTTTAATTATACTACAAACGATCTTTTTATATCAAGAGCTTGCGGGTTTATTGTTAATTACGAAAATTTATCAGCAGAATTAACTATTGATGAATTAAACTGGATTAAAGAAGTTGAAATAGCAAATGCTGTAATTGAAAACCAAACAACTACTCATGTTAAAATATATCATTAATTTATTTTTATTTTTATTTATTTCTTTGGTTTGGTCACAAAGTAAACCTATAGATCTACAACCAAAAGATACCATTACTAAAACAGATAAGTATGGTATTCGTGTTGGTCTAGATTTAAGTAAAATAATTCTATCTACTCTTGATGAAAATTATAAAGGCTTAGAACTTGTTGGCGATTACAGACTTAAAAGAAATCTATATTTAGCCGCTGAATTAGGAAATGAAGAATTTACTAAGCAAGAAGATTTGTATAATTTTACCGTATCAGGAAGCTACTTAAAATTTGGTGTAGATTTTAATACATACGAGAACTGGTTTGGTATGAGCAATATAATACACATTGGTGGTCGGTATGCGGTTAGCTCATTTAGTCAAACCTTAAACAACTATCAAATATTCAGTACAGAAAGATATTTTGAAGATGCTGATTTTGCTTTTGGATCAGATGTTTCTGAAGAATTTGGATCTTTGAATGCCTCTTGGTTAGAAGCCGTTATAGGAACAAAAGTTGAATTGTTTAAAAATTTATATTTAGGAGCTAGTGTTCGTATTGGTCTATTAATTACTAATAAAGAAGACGAACGTTTTAAGAATTTATGGATTCCTGGTTTTAATAAAGTTACAGATAACAGTAATTTTGGTGCTAGTTATAACTATTCTATTAGCTATTTAATACCATTATATAAAAAGAAAAAAGAACTTAAGAAAAAGAAAGTTTCTGAAGAAGAAAAACCTACAAATTAAAGTTCTTTAAACCCTTTAATAAAAATCCACTTTAAAACTAATTTAAAGGTTCCATTAATTTTTACTTCTGCAAACTTAGGAGCTAAAATGGTTGCTACAATCGCCGATATTATTGATTCTACAATAGAATTTAGTTCAACAAAACTCATAACAAGCCATTTCATTAAAATGTATAAAATGGCAAAACCTAAGAAATTAAATATGAGTGCTTTATTTTTTAAAGACATAATTAATAATTATCCTTATTAAATTTAGCTTTTTTACTTCCTTCATACATTACGTATTTCACAAGTCTAGATTCTAAGTGAGCATTAAATACTTTTATTTTTCTAGACGGCCTTAAACCTACGTGTTTTAATGCCTCTAAATTAGACGTAATCAACCAAGCATCTGTTCCTGGATAATGTTGTTTTAAAGTATCTCCAATCTCTTTATAGAAGCCCTCCATTTCTATATCTAATCGCTCACCATAAGGTGGATTAAATAAAATATGTAAATGTGAATCTACTGTTTTTTCAGTTTCAAAAAAATTGTATTGACCAACTTGTATATATTCTGACAAATTAGCATTTTCAATATTATCTTTTGCTTTTTGTATTGCAGATGGCGCTTTATCATAGCCTGCAATTTTGAAATGAAACTCTCTCGTTTTATTTAATGAGACTTCTATAATTTTTTCGAATAAATCTTGATCGAAATCAGGCCATTTTTCAAAGGCAAATTCCTTTCTATTTAAGTTAGGTGGTATGTTACAAGCAATCATAGCTGCTTCAGTTAATATCGTTCCACTACCACACATAGGATCAAGAAAATCAGATTGTCCATCCCACCCGCTCAACAACAATAAACCTGCTGCTAAAACTTCATTTATTGGTGCTATGTTAGTAGCTGTTTTATAACCTCTTTGATGTAAAGATTTACCAGAGGTATCTAACGCAACATTACAATGGTCTTTTTGAATATGAATATTAATTCTAATATCCGGAAATTTAATATCAACACTAGGTCTTTCTCCATCTGTATCTCTAAATTTATCAACAATAGCATCTTTCACTTTTTGTGATACATAAAGTGAATGAGAAAAATTATCAGAATTTAAAGTGGTATCTATTGCAAAAGTAGTATCTGCCGATAAGTATTCGAACCAATCAAAAGCATATATTTTTTTGTATAAATCTTCTTCACTAACTACATTGAAAGAATGAATAGGCTTTAACACCTTAATAGCAGTCCTTAAACATAGATTAGCTTTATACATAAAACCAGTATCACCTTCAAAACTAACGCTTCTTACACCCTCTTGAATGTTCATCGCTCCAAGCTTTCTAAGTTCCTTAGCTAAAATTTCTTCAAAACCAAATAAGGTTTTGGCAACCATTTTAAAATTATTATCCATAAGTATCTAAAACAATACCGCAAAAATACATTAATTTTACCCCTTAAAGGTTACTATTTCAAATAAACCTAATAACAATACATGTCCTATTTATTACCCATACTAGCTGTATTACTCAGTTTCGCATTTGTATATTTTGTAAAACCAAAAAATAAAGAAGGTTTTAAATTATTACTTGCTTTTAGTGGCGCTTTTCTACTGTCTTTAACTATTTTCGAATTATTTCCAAAAATTTACATCAACACCAATCCAAAAAGGATTGGAGTATTTGTAATGTTAGGAATTTTATTGCAAATCTTTTTAGAATTTTTTTCAAAAGGAGCAGAACATGGTCATGTTCATTTAAATAGCGAAAAAAAACAATTTCCTTGGCTTTTATTTATAAGTTTATCTATACATTCACTTTTAGAAGGTGTACCTGCTAATTACGATCATACTATATTATATGGAATTTTAATTCATAAAATACCTATTGCAATAATCTTAAGTATTTTCTTATTAGGTTCTAAAATAAAAATCATAAACGCATTATTCTTCATTATTTTGTTTTCTATAATGACACCTTTAGGTACTTACTTATCTTCAAACATTGAACTTATTTCTAATTATTCACTTGAACTTACCGCTATTGCTATAGGTGTATTTCTTCATATTTCAACAGTAATTTTATTTGAAAGCTCAGAAGGTCACAAATTTAATTTAGGAAAATTATTAGTTATTACACTTGGTATTATAATTGCTTATTTTTTATAAATGTTTAGTAAAGAAGAATCTAAAAAATTACGTCAAAATTTCTGGATATCGTTTGGAAAATCATATCCTACAAAATGGATATTATACGATACAAAGATTAAAGATTTCTCTTTAAAGTTTCATTTTGATACTTCTAGAGCAATGGTATCAATGGATATAGAGAGTAAAGATCTAGAAAAGCGTATTGAACTTTGGGAGAAGTTAATTTCCTTAAAATCTGTTTTAAAAGAAAATTATATTGAAGATATTATTTTTCAAGAATATACTTATCTAGAAAATCAAACAGAAATATCAAGAATATATATTATAAGAGAAAATGTTTCTATTCATAATAAAAATACATGGCAAGAAACCATGATGTTTTTGAATGACAATATGAAAAAATTTGAAGCTTTCTTTATAGATTTCGAAGAAGTACT